>NZ_ANOH01000047.1 GCF_000346505.1 Aporhodopirellula sallentina SM41 | reverse complement strand
GACGCTGAGCATCACCCACATCGGCGTCCAGACAGCGCCGGAATTTCGTTCGTTCATAGCGGCCCCTCGCCAACCGACGTTTCTCGCGCCGCCACGTCCAAACAGACCAACCGGGTCATGTCGCGAAGCAACAGGTAGCCGTTGACAATTGCCATCGGCCCCCACGCATCGTGTCCATCCTCAAAAACCAGATGGCTGGCGAGCCGGCGATAACCTTCATGGCTGGCCTCCGCGATCGTCAGTTCGCCAAAGTTGCTCATCATGAAAAGCAAGCCGTCGGCGATTAGGTACGGACCGTGGCCAAACCGATCCCGACCGCTGTTCCAAATCTCGTTACCATCGACATCCATGCAAACCATCGGGCCGCCGCCCCGTTTGCGAATGCCGAAGAGATGGTCGTTGTAGAAGATCGGTGTTTGCTGTTCGGAGTTGAATTCTTTCGGAGAAAACTTTCGCTCGATGGAAACATTGCGTGCTGTTTCATCGAGACGGAGCATCAACGCACCGACATCGTTTCCATACCCGCTGCACACGAAAATTCGTCCATCGGGCAGCGGCACCGGCGTCGGCGTGTGAGCGAATTGCACCGGCCACTGCATGGTCTCCCACAGCAATTCCCCGGTTTCGGCATCCACTCCAATGACACCACCACTGCCGCAGTACACATACATTCGAACCCCTGCGTGGTGCATCACCGCGATACTCCCGTGGGTCATTTCCCAACCGCGAGGATTCTCGGTTTGCCAAATCACTGCACCGGATTTCGGGTCGATCGCGACCATCAACGCTGCGTCCCCCGGCGCCAAGATCAAACGACCTTGGTCGATCAACGGGCACTGCCCGGCGTACCAACGTGGAACGGTCGTTTGATACCGCTGACGCAGGTCCATCAACCAACGGTTCTCTCCGGTCACGGCGTCCCAACAGGCGACATGGCATTGCGGGCCAAACGTGATCACGCAATCTTCGAACAGGACCGGAACCGTCCGCGTGATTCCGTGGTTGCGTGTGACCGCCACCGGGTAGCCGGCACGCCAGATCTCACGCCCGTCATCGAGCGAAAGACACCGCAGCACATCGGCTCCGACTGCCTCGTCGTAATCCAACACATACACCCGCCCGTCGCGCACCGCGGGGCTCGCGTAGCCTTCGCACAACGTGACTTCCCAACACTTTTGCGGGCCGGTCTCTGGCCAGTGACGAGCCAACGTTTTGTTTTCACGCGAGACGCCATCGTGATTGGGGCCCCGGAACCCTGGCCAGGTGCCGCCAATGGCTGACGCCACTCCAGATCCCGAAACCGGACGCCCCGCAATCACCGCTTCGTAAGGAAGACGGTTTGCGGTCACCAATACTTGAGGCGTACCGTCCATGCCGGGAACGCGCATCCCAACCGGGATTGACGAGCGGGCAAAAAACAAACTCACCAAACAGAACACCGCCATCACAAAAACCACGACGGAAATCGTTCGATCGATCGATGAAGGCTGCATCGCAAACCACCGCTTTCTCCTGGTACCGAAAGTGACCCCCACTCTCTTCGAAGCAATCGATTATGCGCCAGGTCACAAGGCTTTCACCACAGACGAATGGGCGCACGGAAACACCGACAACACAAAAACGCCGCAAATTACGGTGTTTCCGAGAATCGTCGCGACGATCCACCGCACGCCGAACCGACATGGATTCCTGTCCGTTACCGCATACATCGAAACGACAGGGTCAATAGACAAAAAACATGCTCGCTGGAACGCGTCGTGCATGATGCGACTTGCGAGACAATTTCTCCGGCGTAGTCATTGGTCACACACGCAGCGAGATGCTCGAGACGCATCCGTGAGATGCCCGCGAGGTTGCGTCAGGCTTGCCAAAGGCAAACAATTGTCGATTGCAGTGCGACACAGTCTTTCCGTTGCGAAGGACGGGTTTGCGTTCCCACGACAAACGTGCCTCGCGAGAACTTTCCCCGGAGCGTATCAATGGTTCGAAGAATAGCCGTCATCGGCCAAGGCGTTATCGGGCTGACTTCCGCAGCAAAGTTGCTCGATCAAGGCCATCAGGTGGTGCTCTTCTCCAAAGAACCGTTCGAGCAAACCACCTCGATGTCAGCCGGCGCCTACTGGTGGCCGCACCGCACGTACCCGACCGAAAGGGTGCAGCAATGGGCGAAGTGCTCCTACGACGAATACGCTCGATTGAAACAGATTCCCGACTCCGGAGTACACTTCGAAGAGCACTTCCGGTTCTGTATCGATCCCGACGAAAGCAGCTACGTCCTGCAATCTGTCGATCAGTGGGAACGAATCGACGCGAGCGAATACGGGTTCGACTGCGCTGAGGCGTTTCGTGTCGTGTTGCCGGTTATCGACGTTCCCCGCCATCTGGCCTACCTTCGCGATCAACTTCTCGAGAGAAACGCTGAGTTCGTTCGACGTGAAATTGGATCACCTGCGGAATTGTTTCCCGAATTCGACCTCGTGGTGAATTGCACCGGCGTGGCCGCTCGTGACTTTGTCGGCGACGAATCGGTTTTTCCGATCCGTGGCCAGGTCGTCCGGGTGGCACGACCGGATGGGCTGCGTTGTTCGACCCGTGTTTACCAGAAAGACGACCAATTCACTCTGATCCTGCCGCGGATCGACGACGTGATCCTCGGTGGAACCTCCAACGAGAACGATTGGGGACGCGACGTTCGCGACGAAGATTCAGCCGCGATCATCCAGCGATGCGTCCGCGCGGTGCCTGCGATTGAAGACGCGAAAGTCTTGGGAGCCACGGTTGGACTGCGTCCCGGCCGCCATGCCGTTCGGCTGGAAACGGAAACGCTCGAAAACGGACAAACGGTCATCCACAACTACGGGCACGGCGGCGGTGGATTCACGGTCGCCTGGGGATGTGCCGAAGAGGTCGCCAATTTGGGGCGGGCGCACTTCAACGGAATCGCGGCGAATCCCCTTTGAAATCGGGGCCCAACACGCCCTCAACACGAATTTCCGCTGAGACCAGATTCCCATGTCGCCTTGACTTTCACGAGGCTGCGGCGTACCGTCTATCGTAGATCAACGATAACAGGAATTCAGATGGTAAAACGATCCAGCACCGCGAAACTCGCCGCCAAGAAAAAGTGTTCGACCGATCCGGTCAAACTGACGCCGGACCCGACCGCCGAGGAGTTTGCGAAACTCGCGTGGGCGATTGCTCATCCGGCACGAGTCCAGATCGTTCGGCTGTTGATCGGACGCGAAGCCTGCGTTTGCGGCGAAATCGTCGATTGCCTGCCGTTGGCTCAGTCCACCGTTTCACAGCACCTGAAGATTCTCAAAGAGTCCGGTTTGATCCAAGGCGAAGTGGACGGGCCAAAGGTCTGCTACTGCATCAATCCGCCACAACTTGAAAAACTGAAAAGCTTCGTGAAAGCACTTTAAGAACACACGCCAAACAACCGCGGACGCTGAACCCTCGTCATTGACTCCACACTTTTTGGCGTCGATGACGACGAAGCCAGTAAAGCCCATGAGCGTTCTACCCGGCACCCAGACTGCGACGGTCCCATGTCCCACGTGTGACCAATTGGTCGATCCCTAACCCAAACTATCGTATTTCGTTCGTTTTTTTTAACCCGCAATATCGCCAATCGACGATAAGCGATTCTAGAAGACACCCCCTATCTACCTATCGGAGAAAAACATGAGTCACGTTCAGATCTACGACCGAGCCATGTGCTGTTCGACCGGCGTTTGCGGACCTCAGGTCGATCCGGTTCTACCTCGCTTCGCCGCCGACTTAGATTGGCTAAGGTCGCAAGGGCACAGCGTCGAGCGTTTCAATCTGGCTCAAGACGCCTTGCAGTTCGCACAAAACGAACGCGTCAAACAAATGCTCAGCGATGAAGGCGTTGAATGCCTGCCGCTGATCATCGTCGACAACACCGTCGTCAGTCGCAACGAATATCCGTCTCGCGAGAGCCTCGCGATGTGGACCGGATCGACTCTCAAAACCGCCGCTCAATCGAGCACCATCGGTCTGCCGACCGTCAACGCGTCCGCAGACGAATCGCAGCCTACCGGTTCGGAAGGATGCTGCGACGGCAAGAGCAACTGTTGCTGAGCCTCGCTCACCGATCCGTCTGACCTTTTTGGTTTCGCCTACGCACGAGAAAGTACCGATGCAATTCCTACAACAACCGACTCGAAATCTTTTCTTTACCGGCAAGGGAGGCGTGGGAAAAACGTCGATGGCCTGCGCGACCGCGGTGCAGTTGGCCGACCGTGGTCATCGCGTGCTGTTGGTTTCGACCGACCCGGCATCGAATCTCGATGAAGTACTTGGCACCCAACTCGGCAGCGTCCCCACACCGTTGGACTCGGTGCCTAACCTCGATGCAATGAACATCGATCCGGAAACCGCCGCGAAGGAATACCGGGAAAGAATGGTTGGCCCCTATCGCGGTGTGCTCCCCGACACGGCGGTCGCCAGCATGGAAGAGCAGTTCTCTGGATCGTGCACGCTCGAAATCGCAGCCTTCGATGAGTTCGCCCGCCTACTCGGTGACCAACAGGCCACACAGAACTACGACCACGTGGTCTTTGACACCGCCCCGACCGGGCACACCCTCCGGCTATTAACATTGCCCTCGGCGTGGTCCGGTTTCATTGAAACCAACACCTCGGGAACATCGTGCTTGGGACCACTCGCGGGATTGCAGGCTCAGCAACAAATCTACAAACAAACCGTCAACGCACTATGCGACGCGGACACAACAACGTTGGTTCTCGTGACACGTCCGGAACCTTCGGCGTTTCAGGAAGCCAGCCGCACCAGCGAAGAACTCAAAGCGATCGGAGTCACCCACCAACACTTAATCGTCAACGGTGTCTTTCACAGCGAAGACCGTTCCGATCCGATCGCCGTTGCGATGCAGAAACGCGGCGACCAAGCCCTGCAAACCATGCCGGCAACAATCGGTGCACTCCCGCAAACCACCGTGCCGTTGTCGGCGAGAGGTTTGATGGGCGTCGATTCGTTGCGACGAGTCGGCGAGCCGCCCGCCGAAGACCTCTCCGCCGATCCCGATCCGCAACTGCCCGCGATTGCCGCCGATGAGTTTGAAACTCTGATCGACGACCTCGCCTCGGTAGGCCACGGCGTCGTTTTGGCGATGGGCAAGGGCGGCGTCGGCAAAACCACTGTCGCCTCCGCGGTCGCAGTCGCCTTGGCCGATCGTGGTTTTGAGGTGCACTTGTCGACAACGGACCCGGCCGCGCATCTCGCCGCGACGCTCGCTGCGGGCGAGTTGCCGAGCCTGACTGTCGGACGCATCGATCCCGCGGAGGAAACCGCCAAGTACACCGCCGAGGTCCTCGCCACCGCCGGAGACGACTTGGATACCGAAGGCCGGGCACTACTCGAAGAGGATCTTCGCTCGCCGTGCACCGAAGAGATCGCGGTCTTTCGGGCATTCGCCAAAGCCGTTGCGGAAGGTTCGGACCGATTCGTGGTGCTGGACACCGCACCGACCGGTCACACGATTTTGCTTCTCGATTCGGCGTTGGCCTATCACCGCGAAGTGTCTCGGCAAACGAACGAGATCTCGGAAGAAGTTGCCAACTTGTTGCCACGACTACGCGATCCACAATTCACCCGCGTGCTCGTTGTCACCCTCCCCGAGGCAACTCCCGTTCACGAGGCGGCCGGGTTGCAAGACGATCTGCGACGGGCAGAGATCGAACCGTTTGGATGGGTGATCAATCAAAGCCTCACGCCGTTGGACGTTACCGACCGAACGCTACGCAGTCGCCAACAATACGAGCGTGGCTTCATCGAAGAAGTCCAAACCGAGCACGCCAATCGCATGGCGTTGATCCCATGGCGTCCCGAACCACCAACCGGAATCGAAGGCCTACGCGACATCAGTCGGCACAAGCAAATGCCGGTGTGAAAAGCACGTGCAACACAGTCGCTGCACGAACGTCGGTGAACAAACATTCTCGCGAAAGAAGAATTTTTCCCTCGGGCTGTCGATTTGCAGCGGCACCGTTCGTCTAATGGTAAACGTAAGACAAAACGAGGGGCAATACTCTCATCCCCTCGGGAATTCGTCTTCCTGATAAGCCCCATTTTGAGGAACGAGATGTTTGCAAAACCACAATCCGAACACCAATGGCTCACTCAGCTCGTCGGAATTTGGTCATTCGATCACAATTGCGATGGGCCCGAAGGAGAGAAAACTCAATCGTCGGGAACGATGGAGTGCCGCATGCTCGGTGGCCTTTGGGTGATCTGCGAAAGCAGCGGTGGGGCAACGGAAGACGGCAAATGGTCGGCAATCATGACGCTGGGGTTTGACCCTGCAAAGAATGCCTATGTGGGAACGTTCGTCGGATCGATGATGAACAACATTTGGCCGTACCAAGGCGTGCTCGACGAAACCGGCAAACGTCTCACCCTGAATTCAGAAGGGCCAAAGTTCAGCGGCGAAGGAACGGGTTTGTATCGAGATACAATCGAAATCGTTGATCGCGACCAGTGGTTGATGATCAGCGAAATGCAAGGCGACCAGGGTGAGTGGACCCAATTCATGCGAGGCGTTCATAATCGCCGCTGATGCATCCATTTTACCGCCGCAGCAACCGGTTCGCCGAATGAAATCAGCATACCTGGCCGCGGCGGATCGGGAATGATCGTGTACATTCATGAGAGCATTTTGAAATTGAAACTGCCCGATCGCCATGGCTGGATTCGCCAGGATTCAGTCCTCCAAAGTCTGGCAACATCGGCCTCGTCGTTCTTCAAAATGCTCGCAACTCAACGCCTTCTCCCCGCTCGTCGGATCTTCAACCTTCAGTACGACTATGAAAAAATCGAAAACCAGAATCGCGGGTTGGATCATCAGCGGTTTACTCTTCGCCATGCTGTGTTTCGGTAGCGCGAGCGGCAAATTCACCGAGTGGGACGGCAAGGCGGAAATGTTCGGGCACCTGGGTTGGGATCCCGATGTGATGTTCAAGGTTGGCCTCGTGGAGGTCGCCATCGCCGTCTTGTTTCTCATCCCGCGAACCGCGTTCGTTGCCGCGATTTTGTTGTCGGCGTATCTCGGCGGGGCAACCGCATCTCACGTGCGAGTGGGTGATCCCTTTTTCGTTCCGATTATCATAGGTGTGATCGCTTGGGTCGCGCTAGGCATGCGTGACCCGCGTGTTTTCCACCTCGCATTCGGTGCCCCTCCAGCAACGACCGATGCCGATGGCGCCGGCTCCGATCCCACAGACGCTTGACCTATCATCGCTTCTTCTTGCCCGCATTCCGGCACGACATATTTCGGAGTAGCGAAACTCGCCAAGAGTTTCGGCAGGCCCTGCGAACCACCGAATGCTTCGGCAACTTTCGGGAGCCCTCAAAACTCGATTCTTGATCGTGACGCATCACCATAGCATTCTGATATCTGAAACGCCCAATCCCCGTAGCTAAACTCGCTTGAATTCAAACCGCCAAAGTCTGGCGACATCGAGTACGTCAATCGAATAGGTTCGTAGGCCGGACCAAGCGCAGCGACGTTCCGGCATTCACACGCCTGCCGGATGGGCGTCGCAAAGCCTCCTTCATCCGGCCTACTTTGGTTCGCTACGTGATTAGTCTGGCAGCTGGATTCGGCAGAATTCAGAGCACCGAAGTCTGGTGACATCGGCTACGCCACTCTAACAGCGTTCCGAGTCGCAGTGCACCGCGAGCCGACTCAGTCGAGCATCGGAACTTTGGTATCAACATCACCGAGTGTCTCATTGAGGGTGAGCACCCGGGCGTAGCGATCACGCAGCGTTGATAGTGAGGCTTCGTGCAATTCCGGTGTCACCGTCGCACAACAATCTTCGACCATCGTGACGAGGTAGCCCAGGTCGCAGGCGTCACGGATCGTGGTTTCGACGCACTCGTTGGTGTAGACACCGACAACAAACAACGACTCGATGCCCAGATTCTTCAGCACGTAGTGCAGATTGGTGGACGAGAACACGCCGCTCGCGGTCTTGTTAATCACAATCTCATCGTAGGCGGGCGCCGGTGCGACTTGATCGATAAACTCGGCCTCGCGCGAGCCCGGGGGTGCGAGTAGATTGAGACGTTTGTGCCCCATTCCTCGATCACGACCGTTCTGGGTCAGTGACTGAATGCGGGTATGGATGACCTCGAGACCGTGCTGCCGAAACGCGTCTTGCAGCTTACGCACTCCCGGAAGAACGATTTTTTCGAGGCGGTCGAAATAGTACTCCTGCGCTTCGGGCGGAACCCCGCTGGCTTCGGAATCGGCAAAGACGCCGCACCCGGGAGCCGCGTCGAGATACTGCAGATCAATGCACAACAACGCCGTGTTCCTCCCGGTGAGGAACTCCATGTGCTTGGGGTTGTCGATAAACGATTCGTGATAAACATCACGGAGTGGATCAACGTGGGGATTGGAAGGGTCGATATCGTCGATCATTGATTAACTAGCAAGTTGAACAAGGGTGTTGAGCATCACGTTGGCCCCCGCCTCGATGTCCGCCCACGCGGTCCATTCGGACGGCGAATGGCTCTGGCCCCCTTTGCTGGGGACGAAAATCATTCCAACGGGAACCATCCGTCCCATGATCTGGGCATCGTGAGCGGCTCCGCTAGGCATTGTATTCGAATCAAGTCCGAGCAAGGAGCTCTGATTGGTCAATGCGTTAATCATCTTTTTGCTGCACTTCACCGGTGCGATGTAACTCTTCTGTTCGAATTCAAACATCAGATGCCTGCGACGGGCGATCGCCGATAACGCTTTTCGAAACGCCGTGGCGAGTTCGTCGAGGACTTCATCGGAGGTATCACGAACGTCCAAAGAAAACTCGACCAACCCCGGAACGGTGTTCGTGGCACCGGGCAGGATTTGTGCCTTGCCGATGGTCGCCCGGCTCCGGTCGCTGCCGTTTTCATCCAAAATCCGTGGGATCTCGTGAGCAAAATCGGCGAGCCCCATGAACGCATCGTTCCGCATATTCATGGGGGTGGTACCGGCATGATTCGCCTCACCCTTGAATCGCACCGACCACGTGAAAAGGCCAGTGATTTCGTCGACAATGCCAACCGGTTTACCGATCCGATCGAGAACCGGCCCTTGCTCGATGTGCAGCTCTAAATAGCCTTCGATCGTTTCCGGGTTCCGAGCCGCGTCGAGAGCCCCCATCGGATCGAGGCCGTGACGGACAAGCTCGTCTTCGAGCCGGACTCCGTTCATGTCCGTCATCGTGGCGAGCTTTTCAGGATTGATCTCTCCACAGACCGATTGCGACCCGAACATTCCCCCGAAACGTCCCTCCTCATCGCTGAAAGCAACCAATTCGATCGTCCGCTCGAGCGATACCTTCGCCTCCCGGAGACAACGCAGGCACTCGAGCCCCACGATCACGCCGAGCGTCCCGTCGAGAGCCCCGGCGCAGGGAACCGTGTCAATGTGCGAGCCGATCAAAATCTCCGGTGCATCGCTGGCACCTTCGACCTTGGACGAGATGTTCGCCGCACCATCGGTCCAATGAGGCAATCCGGCAGCGTCAATTTGGTCCGTCAACCAACGCTTTCCTTCCATATCGGCGTCCGTGAACGCCATTCGGTAGATGCCGTGGTCAACCGGGTCTCGACCGATCTCCGCGAGCGAGAGAATATCCGATTTGATTCGTTGCAAGTCGACTTGCAGTGATGGCATGATCAGTCAACCGCCGGCAGCGGAAGTCCTTCGACATATTGACCGTGCAGCATATGCAGTTGCAGCGCGTGGTTCATCACGATGTCGTTGCGACGTGCAAGCGTGCCATCGGTTTCGTTCCACGAATCGGTCAGGAATTGGGAGAGCCGACCGTAGTCGAATAAGCCGACTGCGGCAACACGTTCGGGGGTCAACCAGTGGTTGATCATTTCCTGCACCGCCGCCTTTTTCACCGGATCGGTGTGCGCCGGAGGTGCCATGAAAGCAAACTTTTTACGTTCGTAGAGTTCACGCGGCAGCACGTTCACCATCGCTTCTCGCAACACCCATTTTTCCACACCGTCGCGGATACGGACGTCCGGCGGGATCGTGGTCGCGTACTCGGCAACGTGGTGATCCAGGAACGCCGGTCGGGCTTCCATCGAGTTGGCCATGTCCATTCGATCGCCACCCCACGTGAGGATCTGCCCCTCGAGCATCGTCTTGCTCCACGTGTACTGCGAGATGTCCAGACGATGGCGTCCGCGGACCATGTTCGGATCGATCGCACCGGCGACCTCCGCGACCGGATCGTAGTCAGCCAGGAGGTCCTGCACCGACGAGCTGAACAACGGTTTGACTCGTTCGAGAACCATCATCCACGGTTGAATCCAGGACGGCGTGAAACCACAGAGGTCCTGCCATGCGTTATGAGTTTGATCTTCCTCGGCCAGGATCGCACCGGCAAAGATCCCTCCTTCGCTGTCGCGTCCCAACCAATCCCGTTGAAAGAACGGGTATCCGCCGAACAACTCGTCGGATCCTTCACCGGTGATGACGGCTTTGTAGTTGCACGCCCGGACTCGGCGACTCATGTGCCATTTGGCAACGGCGAGCGTGTTGTAGAAAGTCCGCTCGGCGTGCCATGTCGCTCGCTCGAACGCGGGACCGTAGAGTTCTTTCTCGGTCAACCGCAGCAACTCCTGCTCCGCACCGGTGCTCTCGGCCATTCGGCGAGCAATGTTCGACTCGTCGTATTCGTCGCTATCGAACGCGATCGTGAACGCCTTGATCGGCGACTGCTGCAGGTTCGTCGCCAGACCGAGAATCGAACAACTGTCGATACCGCCGGACAAGTAGCAACCCACCGGCACGTCAGCCTCCAACCGTGTGGCCACCGCATCGATCAATCGTTCCTGAACCCCTTGGACATACTCGGTCGGGTCGACGCCCTCTTCGTGCGAATCCGGGAATTCGAAATCCCACCAACGTTTGGTTTCCACCTCGAGCCGATCGCCACGCAGGTTCGCGATCAGCATGTGCCCGGGCTTGAGTGCCTCGACGCCTTCGAATGACGTCGAGCCAGGGACCATGACCTGCATCATCTGGTGCACGGCCGCTTTCGGACACAGCCGCGGAGTGACGTCTGGGTGCTTGAGGATCGATTTGACCTCCGACCCCCACACCAAACCGGAGTCGCCGACGTGATAGTAAAGCGGCTTCACCCCGAAACGATCGCGGATCAGGATCAGGCGTTGTTCACGTTGATCGAACAAGACGACTGCAAACTCACCACGCAGCTTCTCGACAAACGCAAGACCATGTTTGAGATACAACGGCAACGTGACCGCACTGTCGCTCTTGCCGTTGCAGGTGTATCTCTGACACGCGAGTTCCGTGCGGATCTTTTTATATCCGTACAGCTCACCGTTCACCGTGACCGCATAGTCGCCATCATCGGTCTCAATCGGCTGGTGTCCACAATCCAGACCGATGATCGATAACCGGGTGTGCCCCAAGGCGACGCCAAGTTCACGAAAGAATCGGCTGCCTCGTTCATCAGGCCCCCGGTGATCGAGGACGTCCAACATCGGGTCGAGAGCGAACCGCAGATCCCGTTCGTTGGTGCGCGACGGGTTCCAAAAACCGGTGATACCACACATAACAAAAACAAATTTTGTGAGTTGAGAGAGATGGAACTCGGAGTTCGTTCAGCGACGAAACGTGCGAGACGGAAACGACGAAAGTCAAACGTCGTTGATCCCCGAGATACGGTCGAGCCTGTCGAGAACGGCGGTGAGCAACGCTTGCCGGACGAAGACCGCTCCCGCCGCCTGGGCAAAGTACAAATTGTGTGCCGTTTGATCGAGACTTTCGCTCAACTCATCATTTCGCGCCAGCGGGTGCAAAATCACCGCGTCGGATTTGAGGTTACTCGTTTCGTCCAACTTGTAACGGGCGTCGAGTTTGCGATAGCTGTCACCCAAAAACGCGATCGAGTTGACGTACACCACATCGAGTTCCGGCAGGACCTCCTGAACATCGTTGATGATCTCAATCTCGATCGGCGACTCCTCGATCGGCTCGGTTAGGTCCAACCCAACCGGATCGGCCAATTCCGAAATCAGCGTGATTTTCTTCACCGCGCCGGCAAACATCAGCGCGAGCCGCACGAAGCTTTTCACCGCACGCATCGATCCCGGTGTCCCGATGATTCCGAGGTGAACACGTTTGGACTCCGGACAATTCGGGTCACACAGTTCCGGCCGCCACTTCAACAAAGCGTACCAATCGATCAAGGCCTGCGTCGGGTGGTGCCCCGAACCGTTGCCCGCGTTGATCAACGGACGCTGCAGGTTTTTGCTGATCTCGTCGAGACAATCGGTATCGGGATGCCGCATGATCACGACGTCACCGTAGGTATTGAACATTTCACCGATGTCAGCGAGCGATTCGCCTTTTGCGATGCCCGTCACTTGCCCGTCCGGCACCGAAAGGACTTTCCCGTCGAGACGCAACACCGCGCTCTCAAACGACAACCGAGTTCGGGTACTGGCTTCAAAGAATGCGGTGATCGCGATTTTTCCATCGAGAGGTTTTTCCATCTCGACGTTACGCGTTTCCAGCAACGCCGCCAACTGTGCAAGAGCGATGACTTGGCGGCGGTTGAATTGACGTGGGTTCAGGATCGACTGGCCCGCCAACCCCTTCAACGCCTCACAATCGATCTGGTGATCGTAGTGATCGAGCAGTCGCAAAGGGGACAGGCGTTGTCCCTTCGAATTACTCGCGGCGTTCGTCAGCGGTGACGAGGCGTGATTGAACATATTCATTTCGGTACTACTCACCAGATTTGTCGGTCTCGAGAGTCGATAATAAGGAACGTGATCAGAGCCGCCACGCCGACGCAGGTTAACGCCAACGCACCAATCACCAGAACTTGAAGAAACCAAAGTGGAAACATGTTGCTCACGCCGCCTCGTCAGCAAGAGTCGAAAAGTCGAACTGGGCCGGCGCAAGCCAAGTCGCCAGAGCAAAAACCACGCCCGACACCGCGGCACCAACGAGTGAGGCAACAAACCAACCGATCGCGAAGTAAGCCCACAGACCCGTAGCCGTTCCGATCGTCATCGCCGCACCGGCCGCCAACGGGCTCGGACGACGGAAATACAGTCCGCCCACGATCGGCCAAATACAACTGCCCACCATCGGCCCGGCGAAAAACAGCACCGTCGCCAACGTGCCCACGTTAGGAAGGGCGACCGCCCAGGAGAGCACACCCAGGAAGATGATTGCAAAACTCGATGCACGACGTTTCGCGGAATCCGACATCGCGTGACCGTCCGGTTTGATGCCTGCACGCTTGGCTTTCGCGATCGGCTCGACCATGTCGTTAACGATCAAATCCGCGGTCGCGGCCAGGAGGCTGTCGATGCTCGACGCGAGAGAACAAAACACCACGACAAAGACCAACAACGCACCACCGGTCCCCAGCAACGTCGCCGCCACCAAAGGCCCAACCGTGTCCGGATGGCTGATCCCAATCCCCAGCGCCGGGGCGGCCAGTCCCAAGAATCCAGCCACAATCGGAACCGGCAGCCAGAGCACACCGCCGAGGGCGTATGCCTTCGGCCCGACGCCTTCTCGCATCGCGAACGCACGGCTCCACCACACGTTGCTGTGAAAGATTTCACCGAACCCAAACAACATATTGTTAAACAACGCCATCAATGCCGCGGGAAAGAACACCGACAACAGCATCGGGCGGTTCGTTTCCAATTTCGAATGCACATCGGCGATATCGATTTGCATCAATACCGCGATCGCAACGACAACCAACCCGATCAGGATGATCAGGCTTTGGATGAAGTCCGTCCCGATCACCGCGTACATCCCGCCGAATAGCGTGTACGTCACACATACCACCACAACCACGGTCATTCCGACCGGATACGGAATCCCGGACAGAACTTCGAGCAGTTTCCCACCCGCCATCGACATCGAGATCAACCATGTGATCGCATAGAAAATTGAAATCAGCAGAAATGGTATCGAGCCCATACTGCCGTAACGACGACGAACAAACTCGACCGCCGTGTAGCCTTTGGGCATGAGTTGGCGAATGCGACCGCTCATGGGAGCAAACGCGAACAAACCAAAACTCGCCGTCGAGTAGGCAACCGCTCCCCAAACGCCCAACTGCAACGCAAACTGCGGCGCCAACATGGTCGTGTTGGAGGTAATCCATGTGGCGACTGCGGTCGCCGTCCCGAGCGCCAACCCGACGTTGCGTCCCGCGACGGCAAATCCGTCATAGGAAGTCGCCCGTCGGCCCCACCATATCCCGAGCGAAACCCACAGAACGCTGAAACACGCGAGCATCACATAGCCGGCCATGGGCGACAACACCGCAGTTGCCACAACCGCCGGACAATCCAAATTCGTGATCACGAGTCCGCCCCCGATCCGCTGGCATCTTGTGATGGAGTCGATGAACGTGTGGCGCCCACAATGATCAATCCAATCATCGCGAGAAAGACAACCAATCCGACTGCAAACGAAGCCCACGCCTGCGACATCGGCCAATGGTGAACTTCAATCACGGCGGGTTGATCGGTCACACCGACCAATACATTGTCAGCCGAAAACGCCTGAATTTCGAATGTGTGTTCCCCATCAGGCAACCCGGAGATGAAGGCTTCCGTCAATGTGCCGTCGTAGTACGAATACCCATCCGCATCGAGGACCTGATAACGCGATGCCCCCTCGATCTCGTTCCACTGCAATGCCTGATAGCCTTCGCGGACGTTTTCGAAACGGGACTGGGCCAACACGATCTCGGCGACCGCTGGGCCGGGAACGGAGCTACTCGGCGGTGCAGAACCTGCCGAATCAAGAGAATTTTCAGGGCTCATTGTTTCCTCCGTTGAAATCAAATCTCCCGACGGATTTTGAGCGGCACCAGACGCATGGTGGCTTCTGAAAACCACTGCCTGACAAAGAAGCACCATCGTTAGACGAAGGATAAGCATACGCATCCGAACGATATCGAATTTTACTCGCAGGAGCCTGTGCGTCTTATTCGGCCAGCGAGAAAAATTGTGGTCTCCCAGTAACTAGGTAAAAATGCGACTAGTCAAAAATGACGAGCAATTTGAAACGAAACGTGTCCCGTTCGCAGAAACAAATCGCGACAGCGATTCCGCCTCGAGCGACAATATTCCCACGCAAAGCCCACGCTCAGCGAAAGCCTACTCGCCAGCGAACCCGAATCTACTTTGCCTTTTCGAGGATAACAGTTCTCACGGTGAGTCGAAACCGGTGTCCTCTCGCGGCCTGGCGTTCACACCCGAGACGCCTCAGATCGCAGGTATCAGCGTCACCTCGACAATCAGCCACAACGCAAATAACGGTGCCACGATGCCGATTCACGATTTTTCGGCGATCTGCGTTTTCTAGCCGGCACACGTGATTCCTGCGCTGGCGCCCGATCTGCTTCACCAGGAAAACAGAGATCACGTTCCGAGGTTTGAACTGAAAATGTAGGTACCGGAGCCGATTTGAAAGAGCGCACGACCATCCTTCGTCCCCATCGCTTCCACACCATTGCGGTTTCGGGCTGTCCCCATTCCCTCGAAAACATCCTCAGGTTTGTCGGTTGGCACGTGAACGATGGCCGAGGTGTTTGGTGGAATGGTGACCGTCCATTGAAAGGTGTTTGCGTCGACTTTCCAATCACTCGTGATCTTGCCGAAGGGACTTTCGTAATGGGCCTTCGCCCACTCCAACTGAGTGTAGCCGTAGGGTTTCAATTTGATTTTCTTGAACCCCGGTGACGCGGGTTGGATGCCGCCTACACATTCGTGGAACCAAACAGCAAAGCCACTTTGCATTGGGTGGTTGAGTGAATGATGGGCAAAGGGTTTCCCCGCGTCATATTTCAAGGGAACCTCTGGCCAAGTTGTGAACCCTTTCTTGAGCATGTAGCCGTATCCGGGAAACGTTTCCTTCCGGATCGCCGCGAAGGCGACATCTTCTGATCCGGATTCGCAAAGTTCCGTATACAGCGAGCGACCGCCGTGAATGCCGACGCTGGCATGGCCTTGATGCTGCTCGACGACTCCGGCCCGCAGCGAGTTGCCGACCTGACCTGCCGTATCGGGCGATGCCAGACCGAAACGCAGAGCAACGGAATCAGCGGTCTGGGATCCGTAGCCTCCGGTCTCAGGATCGAAAAATTCACGGTTGAACGCTTCACGAACCCTGGCGGCGAGTCGTTTGTATTGCTCCGCGTCGTCGGTCTTGCCGAGCTCCTCCGCAAACCTTTCCATGATCCGAACTGTGCCGTAGAAAAACGCTGTGGACGTGAGGTTCGGCGGGCACTCCATTGTCTTGTTACCGCCGGGCGGACACCAATCGCCGTAGCCTCGAACCACGATGCCTTCTTCACTCAAACCGTTGACGTAGCTGATCCAGCGAGCGAGATGATCGTAGTGACGGGTAAAGACATCCGTGTCGCCATAGTAGTTGAACAAACACCATGGCAGAAGAATATACGCAGCTCCCCAGTCAGGCCTAGCTTCCTGGCAGAGTCGCCGTCCAACAGCAATGTTGCAGGGAATCCCAGGTGTCGCCCTTTGCCCCCAATACGTGACGCCACCCCGACCGAGGACCGTTTCAATGTCATCGACAAACTTGGTCCAAAACAGAGCCATATCGTAGTTGTAGATCGCGGTTTCGCCGACGGCATGAGCGTCACCGAGCCAAGCACATTTTTCGCGGTGCGGGCAATCTTCGATGACGCTGTGTATGTTGTCTTCGATCGTCCAGAGCGACGTCTGGTAGATACGGTTGAGTAAAGCATCTGAGCATTCGAACATCCCATGTCGCGGCACATCGGTATGCACGAGGACGCCTGCGAGGAAATCGTCAGCCGGCCTTTCGGTCAGTCCTTCCACTTCGACATAGCGAAAACCGTGATACGTAAACCGCGGCTCCCACGTTTCCATGCCACCCCCCTTGCAGACATAGATGTCTTTTTGCTGCAGCCCAGTCGCGTGACCTCCAGTCGTTGCAGTATCGAGTCTGCTTCCGTCGGGCATCAGGACCTCGGCATACTCCATCGAAATGACCGTACCGGCGGGAGCGCTGATTTGGATCCTGGCCCATCCGGCGATGTTGCGGCCGATGTCGAAGATCCACTTGCCATTTTCGCCTTCGCGGATTTCCTGACACGGCAAGGTTTCCATCCGACGGATTTCAGGCACCATCTGTGCGTTGACCGACTGAGTCGGAGCGGTGACCGTGACGGCATCCCGCCACTGGGAATCATCAAAGCCAGGTCGATTCCATCCGATATGTTCTAACCGCGCGTCATAGGTTTCGCCGCCGTAAACGTTGTCATAAACAACAGGTCCGGTGCTGGATTTCCAAGTTGAATTTGTGCCTATCGCCTCGGTTGATCCGTCGGCATAGTCCAGGACGATCTTGGCCAACAACGCGGGTTCACCATAGCCGAGCTTGGGGGCATGAAAAGCCTGGTCCTGACCAAAGAAACCATTTCCCATCATGACTCCGATCGCGTTACTCCCTTCCTGAAGCAGGCCAGTAATATCGCGAGTCGTGTAGAGTGCTCGCACGTCATAGGTAGTTTGACCAGGACTCAAAACGGCATCGCCCGCGGTCGGTTTTCCGTTCACGGTCAGCTCGCTGTATCCGAGTCCGCAAACATAGGCACGAGCACGGACGAGCCCCGACTTGACCAGCATTTCATTCCTGAACAGCGGCGCCGGATGTGTCTTGGAGTAATCGGGCACAGCCATCTTTTTCGTTTGAACAGGCCGGGCGGCAAGCGACGATTTCCGAAGGTCCGTATCCAGACGGATCCACTGTGCGCCTCGCCAATCACTTTTTTCAGGCAAACCGATTTCCCATTTGGCAACAGGCGACCAATCGCACGGTTGGTCATTTTGGTCCCATACCCGAACCCGCCAGAAACAGGTTTGACGGGCGGCGAGTTTTCCACCCGCGTAACGGATATGGGTGGACCGTTCCGAACTCACTTTACCGGTATCCCAAAGATCTCCTTCGCCTGATCCCAAGCGTTCAGATGAACTGGCAACCTGAATTCGATACGCGGTTTGCCGCACACCACGCTGCTCGCTCGATGCCATCCAACTCAATCGGGGTTTGAGGACATCAATACCGATTGGATTCTCTCGATATTCGCAGCGCAGATTGACCAATTGAACGTCAGGCTTCGGTTGCTCGGATCGGGCGACCGAAACCGTCCCGGCAAGCAATAGGACACCGGTCACCGCAAGGCGGATTGAGTGGAACATTTCGTTGCTGTTCATTTTGTCTTTCAAGCGTTTTTAAGAATGATGTAGCCGATCTCAACGCAACTCGGAGGGCCTGAATTCCGGCGAATCCAGCTACAGGAGTCAGACACGTCAACCATGAAAAATGCTCTCGTATTGCTCAATACAGAAGAGCGATACACGTCATGACCGACAGTAAATGCGATAACAAATTTCGGCATCACACAGACGGCGGTATGCCCATACGGCAGCACAAAAGCGAGCGTAAAACCAATTGACAGCGATTCGTCATCGACGCATAAACATTAGCACTGAACAACGATCAGTAGACGCCGTTTTCAGGTGCGATTGCTTTCCAAAAAACTAATTGGATCTGTTGACGTGAGGTTTCATTCTGTCAGAAATCAACGCAAACCTCGGATCCTCTTTGGTGGTACGGATCGCTCGCGTGTCCCCCAAATATTTGCGGCGCAGGTCGACGAACGGTCGATCGCGAGACTCTTTTGACGGATCGTAGTTGGGATTGATCGCAGGCGTGTATTTGACGTCGACGTTTGCATCGATCCAGTCGTTCAGAACGATGAACAATGCACGAGCCTTCTCCGGCATCGCGGCAGACAATTCGTTCTTTTCATAAGGATCCTCGGCGATGTTATATAGCCTCAGGACTCCCGACCAATCAAAAATCAACTTCCAATCCCCTTTCCGAACCGCGGATGAAGGAGCCGATGGCAAGCCATCTTCGGGATTTTGAACAATCACGTTGAGTGGGTAGTGCCAGAAAAATGTGTCGCGAGGGTATTGGTGCGTGCGATTGCCCGGGTCGTCAAACAGCGGAGCCATACTTCGCCCGTCGATCCCGCCGGGATTGGTATGCTCGAAAACATCGTAGCCGGCCAAATCCAAAACCGTGGGGAAGATATCGTTGCAGTCCACAGGCACATCACTCCACCGACCGCCGTCCACATGGTTCTTCCATCGGACCACCAACGGTACACGGATGCCGCCTTCAAAGTGCAATGCCTTCCCACCCTTGAACGGCGAGTTGTTGGTCGCGACGGGATCGGTGTATGTCACTCCGCCGTTGTCACTCATAAAAATGACTAATGTGTTTTCATCGAGCCCGGTTGCCTCGAGCGTGTCGAGAATTCGACCAACCGAAATATCCAACCGTTTCAACATCGCCGCGTAGACAGGATTGTCGTGACCATTCCAACCACGTGTCGGCTTGCTTTCAAAGTGCGACACATCATCCGCACGTCCATGGAATGGTGTGTGAACGGCAAAGTGACAAAAGTGCAGAAAGAACGGCTTGCCGCCGGACGCCAAAGATTTCGCTCGCCGTTGCAAGAAATTCACTGCATGCTCGGTCAGTTCATCGGTGAGATATTCCTGCCCAAGGTTTCCGCCGGACTTGCCACGCAGCAACTTCGGTTGTGGCGTTTTTGGATACAGCTTTCGACCGCTATCCCACGTCACTCGCCAATTGAAATAGGGCGAACCGCCTTCGTCAAAGTAAGAGATCTCTTCGAACCCCTGATCCGCAGGCTGCCAACCTTGCGAGCCATGACCGCCTAGATGCCATTTGCCAATGAAGGCAGCATCGTGATCTACCATCGCTTCGGCAAGAGTCGTTTCGTCCTGTCCATTGTCCGAAGGCTGGCCCGACGCCAATGCATCGCGAGTGGTGCCGTTGAGCAATGCCTGCTGGATTGGGATCCTGTCTTGCCAAATGAGTGCATCTTGAGCGACGTAGCCCTGCGGCGGCGTAATCGCCTGGTTGTAGAACGTGCGAACGTTTCCACCAACGGCCGTCGTGAACCCCGTTCGCGCAGCATACTTTCCCGTCAACAGGCTGGCTCGCGCCGGTGAGCAGAGATGGCAGGCATAGGCTTGAGAAAACGCGAGCCCTTCCTTGGTCAACCGATCCAGGTTCGGCGTCTCGTAGTACATGTCCGCCGGTTTGGCTTCCGTGAACTTGGTCGCGTACGCATTAACGTCGACAATTCCGAGATCGTCCGCGAGGATCACAATTACATTCGGTCTCGTGTGATCTTCGCCGCTGAACGAAGGCGTGCAAAACGAGGCAGATACAAATACGAGCAGCAGAACTGGAATACGAGTTGTCAAGACTAGCCTACGTTTCGGACAATGCGATAGAGCCATGCGGCGAATCACTCCTGCGGGAGATTAAAAACGGGATCGAAGGTGCGAGCGGAAGCCATGGACATATCGAGATGCGGTGCGGCACGCAGAGGATTCACCTCCCGAGAGCCTTGCCTTTGCTGCCGCAAATTCAGAGTGCTATCCAGATTGGATCCATTCATGTGAACCATTCGTCTCGCGAACAAGGGCCATGCCCACCAAACAACGGTCCACTTGACAAAACAATGGACCCGCCCACGAAACAATTAACCTACGCACAAAACAAATCGGCGCAAAAGCGAGGGGCGCAGATCCAATCGGCATAGAACAAATGGATCCTAAGTCTCGATGCGATCGAACCTGCACCGAAGCACTCGATCCGCAGGCGTGCACAGCAAAAATCGCGGCACGCCTGCGGAAGCCTGTTAGACACCAGAGTCAAACACGAAGAACGTTATTAAAATTCTTCGTCAATCACTTCTTTCGAGGCTCGTGTCCCAAGAGCCCCCCACAGTCCATACGGGCTTTCAGATCCCGGAGGCAGACCGCCACTGAGTTGCACCGTTTTGCTCGCCTGATTCCCCGCTTCGATTGAATCGGTGATGAACTTCACCGCTCCGTCCGACATCAGGACATGCGCCCCCCCTTGGTGTCGGCTACTCGGCGGAAAATTACCGACGTTGATGTGGTTCACTTGCAAACACACTTCATCATTCGGTGGAGAAATCGTGGAGACACCCGTGAAATAAGGACGCCCCAAGGCCCACTGATAACCACGACGCTGTTCTGCGTTCCCATAAAACGCGATCTGAGCAGGGAGCGTCGACATCCAGAACTGCGGTCGTTCTGCGTCTCTGCCTCGCTCACACTTCTGCACATCATTCCATACCGACGCTCCGGCCGTTCGCCGCACACCGCGAGTCCGAACATCGTTATCACCCAAATCGGTCAAGATTTCACCGGCACAGATGGTGTTAGAAAGCCCATCAAGGATATCACGAAATCGCGTGCGTTTTCGCGCAACAAAAACGCCACGACATGACGCTTGAACATCCGCTTCTTTGCCATTGCTGGTACCGTTTTGGTTTTTCGCCCCGTTGGACGTTTCCTTAACAGCATCACCAATGCAACCGGCGTAGTTAGTTCGCCCCTGCGACGGGATCCCCACACCCGGATCAGAGGGACAACGCAGCGATGGAATATTCGTCAACCATGGCTCGTAGCGAGCCACTCCATTTGCCGTCAGTGTCCGGCGAGGATTGGGGCCCATTGGTGGAAAAATGTTTCCACTCACAGGATCGACCAAAGGATTGCTGATCTGCTCCCAAAGAGCCTGCTGTTCGAAGAAGGGAGTCAGCCCGACAAGAAAACTCAACTCCAACGAGTTATTTGTACGCGGCACCTCAGCAGCATTTGTGTTCGCCTGTGATGTTCCCGTGAAGTCAGCGGTCCCTCCCGACTGCATCGGCAACTGGTCGTAGGCAGAGTGATAGTTGTGCATCGCAAGCCCGATCTGCTTAAAATTATTGCTGCAACTCATCCGCCGGGCTGCTTCTCGGGCCGCCTGTACCGCAGGCAATAACAGCCCAACCAAAACACCAATAATGGCAATAACAACGAGTAATTCAACGAGCGTGAACGCCCGCCGTGATCGCGAGAAACTCATAAGAAACTAACCCGAAAAGAGAAACACAAAACACGAACCCAACAACTGAGCTCGACAATACGCAAGAAAAACAAACGCGCGAGCAGCACCAACGCGTCGACACGGCCAAGACAACATGCCCTGAACCGTTTCACCGGCACGGCAGCCTGACCGACTCACTCACCCGTGTCACTTTCGTCGATCACATCGAGCCCGTCATCAACGTTGGGATTGGCCTCGATATAAGCTTCAATAGCGTCCTGTTCTGTGCCATCGGGCCCCGGCTTCGCCTCCCCACACCCACAGAACAACAGCAACAGAGACGCGAACAAAACAGGTTTCAACATCAGAGAAACTCCACTCACGAGGTCTTCTAGAGTCGGGCAAAAGCAAACAGAATCATCGCGATCGGGCCGCATCGGAATCGGGCCGAATCGCCTTCGACTCCTTCCACGAAAAATGGACGAGGCAGCCGAGTCATTAACTTGTTTGCTAGGATCCGCAGAATCTCTCACGCAGTTTTCAATTTTCGCATTTTTTAATGAGAGTCACACACTCACAGATGCGGCCAAAAGAAACCAAACTCAAACGTTCGACTCGCAATCGCTCGCTCAAATTGCTCTTTGGACAATGGTGCTCGACAGGGTAGAGCTCCGCGAAAAAGCCGAGCTTCCCCGCCCAAGTTCACAATGCATTTTCGATTTTGAGGTGAGATTCCAATCCGAGAGGCAAACACTAGATCGAGGAGAAACAATCAGTGCCGCATTCAGATCCAGTAAAACAGGCCGTTCGTCAGGTGCTCGCAGGAGACACGGACGCGTTTCGGTTGCTTGTACGGGAATACCGGCTGATGATCCGTAGTTACGTAGGCAGCCAATTGCATCGCAGTGACGAGACAGACGATCTTTCCCAAGAAGTATTCATGAGTGCGTATCGCAACCTCGACCAATTCGATCTTGATGGCGACTTCGGAGCTTGGCTCCGAGGAATCGCACGCAACAAATTGCTGATGTATTTCCGAACAACGCAGCGTCGATCGCAGCGAGAATCGAAGTTCCGGGAGGAAGTGGCACAACTACTCGAACATGACCTAGAGAAAATATTCGTCCGCCAGAACAACTTCGCGATCGAGGCGCTCCTGCGTTGCATCAGCAAACTGCCTGATCGAATGCGACATGTGGTTCGAGCGGGCTTGGAAGGAACCAAAGCTGCCGCATTGGCGGAAGAGCTCTCGACATCGCTGGGAGCCATTTACAACCTAAACTATCGCGCCAGTAGCCTGCTTCGCGAGTGTGTCAAAGCGGAGATCGGATAATGGATCAAGACCTGAGAATCTTGCTGGCCGCATGGCTATCGGGGGAGTGGGACGATGCTGAAATGGCCCCCGCTCTACAACGATTGAGGACAGACCGTTCGTTACGTCAATCTCTGGCCGAAGAGTTGGCCATGCTCAGCCAAACGCGAGCGGTTCAGGCCAGCGAGCCACGGTGGTTGAAGCTAGAGGATGCGTTAGGGGCCGCTTTAGAACATGGGGACGACGACGCGGTGTTCGAATCTCGTGTGATGGCGGGTTTGTCTCAGATCGCCCCGAGGTATCGATCGCGACGCAAATGGTTTGCGGTGGCTGCACTCGTGTCGACAGCGGCCGCTATCGTCGCTTTCGCTCTTCTTCCCGGATGGCTTGCCAAGCAGGGCATCGAAGGTGAAAACGCATTTGCTCGCCAACAAGGTCCCCCCCCCATTGAAATCGTTCCAGAAAACCAAGGCGGCACGAACGCCCAGCCCCGGCGGCCGCTCGGCGGGGTCAAACTAGTTTCTCACTCGAGAACGTCCGCGGTCGCCGTCCTCAGCCAGGCCGTCAACGCTCAATGGAGCGGTAAAAATCGCCCCGTCGCGGGGGAAGGTCTCGAACTCGGTGACCTAGTCCTTCGCCGTGGTGCCGTGCAAATCGAATTCCTCTCAGGTGTCCGTTTGCTGCTGCAGGCTCCCGCCAATATTGAGCTTCGTGCAGCCGATGAAGTACTCATTCGATACGGCGCAGCGAGCTGCTTCGTGACGGACATGGGACACGGGTTCCGAGTGCTAACCAAATCGATGGAAGTTGTAGATCGTGGGACGGCGTTTAGCATTGACGTCAAACTAGGCGGTAACCCGGAGGTTCATGTGACCGAAGGCTCCGTTGAAATCAAATCCCCCCAACACGAAACGCACAAAGTGCACGAAATGCACGCGATTCGAATGAGTGAGAATGGGCCCGAGGACATCGAGTACTCTCCCGATCGATTCCTCAAAACGTCAGTCATTCGTGGGCGACAAAATGCCATCGCCCGACGTCGATACAACGCCTGGAAAGAATACGCGCACACATTGAGCGCCGATCCGTCGGTCCTCCTGCACTACACATTCGAGGAGAACGATCCAAGTGCGTTGGAGTTGACCAACGTGGCAAGGGATCCATCACGAGCAACCGACGGAGTAATCATTGGGTGCCAATGGGATCGTGGCCGGTGGCGATCCAAGAGAGCACTGCTTTACCGCAATGCGAGCGATCGGGTGCTGTTCCAGGTACCGGGGGCATTCGACAAAGCGACCTTCCTGGTTTGGGCTCGTGTCGACGCGATCACCCAAGAAACAACATCGCTATTGATGACCGAACACCCTGGCCGCAGGGCGTTGTTTTCGCCAGCCGATGATCAATCGATCAGCGAAGCGATGGAACGACGCAGCAAAACGACCGTGGAAACCGTTCGATGGGAATTGGCACACCACACGAACAACGTGCTGTTCAGCGTCGGACACGGCATCAAGGAAAGCGACTATGACAAACTCGCAGTCGACCATCCATACACACGTTCGGATCGTTGGGGGACCTGGGCATGCATGGGCGTCACCTGTGACGCGAAAAAACGTACGGTGACCCATTACCTCAACGGTCAACCAATCGGTACAGGACAGTTCAAACGCGCCGAACCTCTGCTACTCGACTTCATGGAACTCGGCAATTTCGGGACGACCGTTGAAGAACTGGAAGAAACCGGCGGCTCGGCTCAACGTCGCTTCTTTGGTGCCATTGATGAACTCGTGATCGCCGACCGCGTGTTCGATGAGTCTGAAATCAAAGCGTTCTGGGAAAACGGAAAACCTTGAGTAGTGCAGTTCGCTGAACATGAAATACCAGCGACGCAAAACGTCGCCATTGGTTTCTCCGCGTTAAACTCAGAATCAACGTTGGCATCGGGATCACGGCCCTGAACCGCCCCGCCATGTTGTACGTCGGATGCATCCGTTCGCCCAAAACCCTACCGCCGAGATCCCGCCGTTCGCGAATGACATCCTACGAAATCCGCAAAACAACGCGGCCAACGGCATGCAACCACAAAGAGAACCAGCGAGAAACCACGCCCTCCCACTCGCTGTTTATGTCGCTGCGTTAACGACGAACCGGCTCTGATAACGCCGGTCTGCGCCGACTACTGCACCGTTCAATATGGCGGCCGTCAACTCCTATCGAAACACACGTTTCCACCAAACATCTCGCTATCGAAAAAAGGATTACACGCGTGCCCACACCAACGATCGCCGTTGCCTTCGCCATCATCAGTCTGGTGTTCTCGGTGAACCACGCTCACGCGGAACAGCATCCCAACATCATTTTGATTTTGGCCGACGACATGGGCTACTCCGACCTCGGTTGCTACGGCAGCGAAATTGCGACACCCAACCTCGATCGACTCGCTCATGGTGGCGTTCGTTTCACTCAGTTCTACAACTCATCCAAGTGCGAACCGACGCGTGCGTCATTGATGAGCGGACAATACTGGCAAGATACAGGCTTCGGCGTCAAACGCGGTCAAACCATGGGCGAAGCGATGAAACAAAGAGACTACGCGACGTTCGCGGTCGGGAAATGGCATCTTGACGGGAATCCGGTAGACCGAGGATTCGATCGTTATTTCGGACATCTTGCCGGAGGCAGCCACTACTTTCGCGTTGCCGCTTCCCAGCGACTCAACCATGACGTTTTCAGACAACCACCCGGCGATGACTTTTACATGACCGACGCCAACGCGGACTACGCGATCGAGTTTATTGATGAACTACGGCAGGAAGACGAGAACAAGCCATTCATGATGTACCTCGCATTCAACGCCCCCCATTCACCGTTGCATGCGTTGCCCGAGGACATTGCGAAGTACCGCGATACCTATCGAGCCGGTTGGGACATCATTCGTCAGCAGAGACACAAAAAACAGATCGATATAGGGATCACCAAAGAACAATGGAAATTGCCTCCTCGAGACCCGAGCGTTCCCGCATGGGAAACGCTCAGCCAGCGAGAAAAGGATTTTGAATCAACCCGAATGGCGATCTACGCGGCAATGGTGGATCGAATGGACCAGGCCATTGGACGCGTCCTCGACCGGGTCAAAGAACACGGCGAAGAAGACAACACGCTAGTGATTTTTTTGAGCGACAATGGTGGCAGCGCGTCGGATCCCTCCATCGCGCCCAAAACGGTCGAAGGATTACTCGGCGAAAACGGAGCGGGAAAAAATGGTTACTGGGTCGGCGTCGGATGGTCGAACGTCAGCAACACTCCCTTTCAACGATACAAGTGTGAGATGGGGAACGGCGGCATTCTGACCTCATGCGTGGCGTCATGGCCGTCGGTGATAACGACCGGCGGTCGTCTGATCGATGAACCAGCACACATCGTTGACCTAATGGCTACGATCACGGACGTGGCAGGTACACCAATCTCCGAAACAGCATCGGAGAAACTTCCCGGATTGAGCCTTCGACCGTTGCTCACCGGCAGTCCGCGTGCATCTCACGACGCGTTGTACTTTCATCTCTTCCACAATCGAGCGATCATTGCCGACGGGATGAAATTGGTTAGCAACTGGGACTCGCCTTGGGCGTTGTACGACATGAACGCCGACCGTACCGAACAGAACGATCTCGCCAGCCTACGTCCCGAACTCGCCGTGAGTCTTCAAAAGCGTTGGGAAAGTTGGTACGCCGATGTCCCGGAGAAGCGTTGGAATCCATCCACGGGCGAACCACGATATCGACGGATGGATGACCCTGAAGAGTCCTACAACCGTCGAACGGGCAACGGTGATGAAATCATCGTGGTCAAATGGTCCGAAGCCTCTCAACCACGTAAGAAGCAGATAGCACCGAAATGAAAACGTTGACATTCACAGCACTGGGCATGTGCCTCGCATTCATTTGCGCCGGCATGACGGTTGCAAACGAGCCGGCCCCCGTCGACCTGCTGACGATCGAAGACGACAAAGTGAAGGTTGGGATCGATCGGCGAAAAGGAGGCGCGATCACTTGGCTGTCGTCGAGCCAATATCCCAAAAACATCGTCAACATCGCCGATCCCGGGCGACTGATTCAGCAATCGTATTACGCCGGGCGAGCAATCGACCGCACAGCTGATGGGCAAAATCAAGCGTGGAGCCCCTGGTCATGGAACCCGATCCAAGGTGGCGGAGTCGGGAGCACGGGCGACCAAGGTAGCTGGGCACGGGTGACAACATTTCGCAAAGACGCCGATGGCCTCTACTCCGAAACCATCCCCAAACTATGGGACATGCCCAACGAGGAAGCGAGCGCGTTGATGCGTCAGTGGACAACGCTGCAACCCAACATGACCGGTGTCGTGTGCGTGCAATGCGAGTTCCAAACGATGCGTAAGGTAGGCGATCGTTGGGGCGGCGTTACCAACAATCCGCAAGAACTCCCCGCCTGTTATTTCACGCGTAATTTTTCGGACATCCGCAGCTATCTCGGCAACGGCGATTGGAGATCCGAACACCAACCGCCCGGCCCGCCATGGGGCAAAACGAATCCACCACTCAAAGCGATGGCAATGTTCGCTCCGTCCGGCCAAGGAGTAGCCATCTACTCGCCGACGTCAGGATCAACATGGAACTTTGGCCCACACGGCGCCAAACTATTGAAGCGTCCCGACGATGGCCCTTGCATGCACGTTGCACCGATCGACCGAGTAAGATTAAGCCACGCGTGCACCTTTCGATATCGATATTGGCTGACCGTCGGAACCGAATCTGAGATCGCAGAACGTCTCGACATCTTGCGAGCAAAGTATTCATCCGAAACGTCGGAAGTCGCCCATCGCTGACCGATACTGAACAGGATGTGATCCCGAACAGGATGTGCGGTAGTCCGCACCACGCCTTCCTACCTTCCCGAGCCTCAAGGCCTCCTACCTCACGGCTCTCCCACCATACAGCCATCCCACCACACGGCCCGCCATCCATGTTTCGAACCTGCCTTGCGCTTTGTGCAATCGTTCTATGCAGTGAACTCTTCGCCGAGCAAATCCAATGCGATTTGAGAGTCCCGAACAAAACCAATCGAGAGAATGTTCAACTCAACAACGGAACAGTTGAAATTCACGGCTCCGCTTTGATTGAAATCGTTCCGCAATCGAAAGTCAGTGAAGGCGATTGGGCGATCGAATTCGAAACATTCTGCGTCGGCGGCGTGGAACAAATGACGCTGGCACCTGTGTTTGGCAAATCGACCTCGCCTGACTCGGCATCCGAAGACGCGACCCCTGAAAACCAAACCTCGACTCCACGATCGCTGCCACCGTTCATGCACAGCGAAACGTTTCGTCCGCATGTCGCGATTCTCGAAGAGTCAAAAGGTTTTCATCTCGCCGGTGTGGACGTCTTGCGTCTGGACCTGATGATGAAAGGCGACGCGGCGCTTCAAATCCGCAACGTTCGCCTTCGCCGCCCTCAAGAGAGCGACCTTGAGACAGACGATCACTTCTCCGCCTACGCGGCGGACCCTGAGTTGTTGAACGCGTATCTCTCGCGCACCTTCGCCAGCAAGATCACCGGCGTCAACGTCGGCATATCGGACATCCAGATCACCGGCACCGTATCGAACCACCGAACCGGAGTAACGCTCGGTGACATCCCCATGGAAACTCTCCTGGGCGACGAATCACCGTATCGCGAACTCATTGACATCGATATTCAAAACGACGGATCCTTCGACGTCAGCGTACCTCGCACCACACTCGTCGAAGGTCGAAGAGTGGACCGCCTCACCGATCGATGGCAACTCTTTCACGACGGCCCCTCGGGGAACGTTGCGATCAGTCACGCACACTACGCCGACACAGTCGCATGCCGTCATTCAGAATTGCCACCGGCAAAACCGAGTTCCAAAAAAGGTTTGGGTGGATGGTCGGCTCAACGCAGTCGCGCGTTACAGAACGAACTCAAGGACTTAGGTATCACCGCCGTCACCGTAAACGTCTCGGGGCTGCACCAATACGTCTCCACGCGCCCGCACCCGAATCACACCCAATTCAGTTGGCAGGGACGCGACTACTACGCGAACGAACGAGCACTCCAAAAACTCGACTTAACGTTCCGCGAAGCGGCAGAGAACAACGTGATGGTTTCGGCCATCCTGCTAATCAGCAATCCTGACAACTCTCGTGATGAAGACCTTCAACGACTCCGACATCCTGACGCTGATCCGAGCGGAGTGTATGCAATGCCCGCTGTCACTTCTTCGGAAGGAATCGATTACTACGGCGCGATTCTCAACTTGATGGCCGAACGTTGGTCTCGCGACGACGGCATCCATGGCCGCGTGCATCACTGGATCGTGCATAACGAAGTCGACTTCGGCTGGGTCTGGACGAACGCAGGTCGCAAATCGGATCTCGCGTACATGGATCTCTACCAACGCTCGATGCGCATGACCGACTTAATCGTTCGGCAATATGATCCGCACGCGAGAACCTGGATTTCACTGACTCATCATTGGGCAGAACGAGGTAACGAGTACGGCTATGGTTCCAAACGCATGCTCGATCTGCTCGTGCAGTTTTGTCAAACCGAAGGCAACTTCCCTTGGGGGCTGGCCTACCATCCGTACCCACAGAGCCTTTTTCATCCGAGGACGTGGCAGGACCATCTAGCGACGTATCAGTTCGACACACCCAAAATCACTCCGAAGAATCTCGAGGTTCTTGATGCCTACATGAAACTGCCTAAGAACCGATATCATGGCTCCGTCCGCCCGGTTCATCTATCCGAGAACGGTTTCAATTCCAAAGACTACTCCGACGCGGCTCAGCAAGATCAAGCCGCCGGCATGGCACTCGCCTGGAAGAAAATTCAATCGCTCTCATCGATTGAGGTTTGGCACTATCACAACTGGATCGACAACCGACACGAAGGTGGCCTGCGGATTGGCCTACGCAAATTCCCTGATGACCAGAACGACCCTCTCGGTAAAAAGCAAATTTGGAATCTCTACCGGGCACTGGGAACGACGCAAGAAGACGCCGTGGCGGATCGGTACCTGCGATTGATCGGCGTTGACTCGTGGGAAGAGATTCTCCATCGACAAAAAATTCAATAGTTCGCCCACAGGCACGGTCGCTTGCCCCATCCCACCTGTCGACTGTCGGTCAGCGATCGGGGTGCCGCGGCATCATGCGCGGCGTGAAAGAAACCCTGCCCCTGTCGTCTGAGAAAAGTATTATGTACGAAACTCAAAGCCGCCGTTGCCGGCGAGTCGCCTGACTCCTCGGCCTTGCATTCCGTTCTCGCCGGTTACCGTCATGCCGATACTGTCAAAAGCGAAATCGTTGCTGTCATCCGTCCAATTCAATCTGAAGGTGCAGTCGTTGCCCGACCGTGTTTACCTGCGGGAGGTGATGCTGCCATCGATGGCGAAGATGAAACCGGAAAACGTCCTTCTGGCAGGAACTCGTCGATACACGCGTCGCTATCCGGCGTTCTTCGCCCCAAACGATACAATCGTGTGGACATTGGATTTTGCCCCATCGGCAGCCCGTTTCGGGAACGGACGTTTTCATCGAACCGGCGACCTTTGCGAAGTCGACAAAGTATTCGAGTCCGTCCGTTTTGATGTCATTCACCTCAATGGCATCCTGGGGTTTGGTATCAACACCCCGGATCAAATCGAACAGATGATCGAGGCATGTCACCGCGCTCTCATTCCCAGTGGTCACATCATGATCGGATGGGACTCCGATCGCACGACCGATCCTGCCGAGAACCCGACGATTATCTCCCGATTCGAACATTCTAAGTTCGCCGAACTTCCGGCTCGTTACGCGGTAACCGGTCTCGACGGTTACGACCACGTATTCGATTGGTTCCGCCGGATCGATTGATGCGTCGGGGCGGAGGTCAACTCACCGAGCGTCGCAGGAAAATTCTGGTGCTGTCCGCTGCCCGCTGAAGACACAACTCGGTCGTTCATCCACCAGCCTCTCGTCATGAGGAAGAAACTCAACGCGTTCGACAGTTTTGCCGATCCCGGCATCCTGATTGCACATCTCTCAATCGGCAACGTTGCCGCAATCGAGACATGAATCAGGAGAACAATTATGAGTACCGCAACTGCATCCAAACAAGAATGCATCCAGAACTGCCAAGAGTGCCAAACCATCGTCAGCGATATGTTAACCGCGACGTGTTTGGCCGAAGGTGGCGACCACGTTGAGCAAAAACAACGTCAAACTGATGCTCGACTGCATCGCTGCATGCAACGCGTGCGTCGGATTCATGAGCCGCAACAGCGACTACCACGCTCGCTACTGCAAAGCGTGTGCGGAAATCTGCAAGGCGTGCGCGGACAGTTGCGAGCAAGTCGGCGGCATGGACAAGTGCGTCGAATGTTGCCGCAAATGCGAAGAAAGCTGCAGCTCGATGGCAGCCTAGAAATCCCACACTGTTTGCAGCCTTAGACCACCTAGTTTTCAGGTAGCGAAACTCGCCAAGAGTTTCGGCAGGCCTCGCGGATCGCCGAAAATCTTGGCGATTCTCGCGACGCCTTTGAACCTGAAAAGCAGGCGTCGACTCGCCACAATCCTTTGCATACCTTGTTTGAGCTTGTACCGTCAATCGATGTCGTGCTCGTCACTGTGAACCGGCATCGTCGCTACGATGTCAAACCCGTTCCAACTTTACCGGCGGCGTCTTTTCGCCGTTCCACTGGCAGACGTAGACGTTCTCGTCGTCATCAATGCAGACGTCGTGGCCGTGATAGAACGTCTTCTCGGCATCTTGCTGCACCGGTTGCAGAACATCATCTTTGTAAACCGGCTGCTCTCCACCGGGACAAGAGACAACGCGATCATTCTTGTCCATCACCATCGTGAACCCCGATTGATACAACCACGGTTTGGGCACCTTGACCGCGCCGAACTGATGGCTCCAGCAAACCCCGGCGTGGACATGGTCACCGTGGATGACGGGGCGGCAAATCTGCAAGTTCGCGAGGTTCACCGTCTTGAGCCATTTGCCGTCGAGAGTGAAGTACTTAAACGCCTTCTGACCACGACTGGTCACGATCAACTTCGGATCGGCGGGGTCGCGAGTGTCGACCGCGATGCCGTGCGCGTTGGCGAGGTTGTAGTTCTTGTCTTCATTGTTGCGTCCTCCGAATTTTTGGATGAAGCGTCCGTGCTGATCGTACCGGAGGATATAGTCCGATCCGTATCCGTCGGCGACGTAGATATCACCATTGGGGGCCACCGCCGTCTCGGTCGGCTGGAACCCCATATTGGGTTTGTATTCCCCAATCGTCATCGGGTGTCCGATCGTAAAGATCATTTTCCCGTCCATGGTCATCTTTGCGACGTAACCGTTTTGCCGCACCATTGCGACACCGTCATCGAGGCTGCGAGCCCAACCGCTCTCGCTGACAAAAAGGACGTCATCGGTCCCCTCGTTGGCCAACGTCAGCCCATGCCCGCCGGGCCAATACGTGCCCCAGCTATCGAGAACCTTGCCGGACTTATCAAACACAATGATGTTGTTTCGTGGGTCATCGCCAATCATTACCAACCGCCCCTTCCGAGTCCTGCACCATCTCATGGCAGTTGTCGAGATGAACTTGGAATGGGTTGATCTGCGCCCAGTCCTTGTGGACGCGATAGCGAAAATCGCCGTGGCCGATCACGTCATCATCCTTTGACGTGTTCGCCGCCCCATGTAGCGGAGTGGCTGTACGAGCCGCTAAGAATGTTGCGGCGGATGCGAGAACACTGGTTGCGAGAAAAGATCGTCGATCAGACATAGTCGGTAACGTAAAACTGGAGCGAGCAAACATAACGGGTGGACGCCGCACTATATCACATCCGCTTCATTCGCAATCGGCAAGGCAGCGGCTCAGTTGCCCGTCACTCGTTCGGATCACCGCGTGATTCCGGTACGTCCGAAAGTTCATCGTCGTTGATGACAACCTCGGTGACCGTGGGCCATCTTCGACGCAGTGACGCCTCGTTTTCGCCGACCAACACGCATCCCTCGAGGTGCAACGATTCCAACGGTGTCGGCAGAAGGTCCAAAGTTGCGGCATCAAGCATGAATCCTCGTAACACGACTCGGTAAGCGTTCTTGAGGGACGTCAACGACGCCAATCGCCTGCGAGACTCCTCCGCAGAGAGAACCTTCCGCGGTTGATTGCGGATCCCCGATTGGCTGCTGAGTTGTAACGTCCCCCATATCGAACGATCCGGTGGCGTTCCGAGTTCCATCTGTTCGCATTGCGAGACGTCGACACAGACAGAATTGATATCGTTCTCACCGGTGATCTTCAGTGATACGAGACGCGCCTCGTGATAGCTAACGTCATCGAAGTATCCGTTCACTAACTGCAAACGGGGGGCTGATGATATCGACACCGCGAACTTCTGATAATTGTCGAGCGTCACGGTCTTGAGCTGCGGTGCATTGGGAAAAATCAGTTCACTGACCGAATCGGGGATCTCACCGACCGAGTTCCGAGCGCGCACGCTTAAAAGGTTTTCACAACCATGAAATACGAACCGCGAATCAACGTGGTCGGGAACAGTGAGCTCTATCGATTCAATGTTCTCACCAATCCGGTGCTCCCCACCTTTCGATACGAGTTCCATGTCATAGAGCCCGCGTTGATCCCAAGGCCGTCTTCGGTGACTCGAATATCCCCTCCATCTGTATGTTCGCGATTTACTCTTCTCGTCAATACGAATGGAATTGATGAGTCGCCTCGCAACGAGTGTTTCGACCGCGTCGGAAGGAATGTTGCAGTTCGAAAACGTCACCGCGAGTAGGTTGTCGTTGTTGGCAAGTTTTTCAACTTGGTCCGGTGTGATTTTGCAGTTTTCAAACTTGAGATAACGCAGCGGAAAACTGCTAACGACCTCGTCGATCACGTCTACGGCTGCATTGGTGAGAGTCACATGGGAAGGCAAGCCACGTTCGAGTCGCCCACTCGTGCCACGCCACGAGGTGTCCATGGCCTGTGCGATCGATTCGAATAACCCGAGCCTCGGATATTGATCATAATCTTCGATAGCGAGGCCAGGAATGGACGCGTAACGAAACTGCCTCCAATAGACAGCACCGAAAACCGAGTGCGCCAACATTGCCAATAGGAAGAACCCGAGTGCGTAGCGGCCGATCTGAATACCACGGGGTGTGAGTGTCCTTCGTATCCACGCGATGGGAAAGACGAGTAAGAACGTGATCACGACCAGAGCGATATCGATTAGCAGCGGGAGTGTTTGGAAACGAACGGTCTGCCAAATTTCGGGTTCCGTCCAATACCACGCCGCGTCTGTCGGTTCAATTTGCGTCACAACCCAATAGGTGAACGGCCATCCGCCAATCCGGTATCCGAGGTCATCACCGTGCATGTATCCGACGACTTGCGTGAACGGATATAGCATGATGGCTGCGAGCATGACGACCAACGCGATTCCGCCAAACAACTGACCCGACGCACCGAAAATGCGTTGCCCTCGCGATTGCGGGAGGACTCCCGTTTCGGCACCCGTTGATTCATCGGTGTTCCCTGGTTCGCGTTGATCGACGGTTGAATCGGAGAGCGACGGCAAGGTGAGGACCACGCCACAACGCCGACAAATGATCGGAAACAAAGCCACAAACATCATGGAGGTGATCGCCGTCTCACTCCGCAGTTCATTTCGGTAAAGCAAGGTGAACCATGACGCGTCCTCAAACCACGTCTGCCGTAGCGACTCCATCGCTTGTATCAGTAGTTTGATTCCGATTAGGCCGCCGACCCAAACGCAGAGAAAGTTCGCGAACATCATCGACCGACTGCACCGAGCATTAATCCGCATCGCGATCAGCCCGGCGAATGAAAACGCCAGCGTGATGGCGAGATCCCATACCGGCGCGTGCGACCACCGGAATGTTTCGCGTGAGATTCCTG
>NZ_ANOH01000046.1 GCF_000346505.1 Aporhodopirellula sallentina SM41 | reverse complement strand
CGGAGCAACAACTGCCTGCTACCAACCAGCCCCCAAGAGATCCACCGATCTCCGTCCGGGCTCGCCCCGGCGGAATCAGCGCCCCGCCCCATCAAATCAAAGCATCCACCAAACAAGCCAAACGACCAGGCTTCTCCACCACGGCATCCACCCCATTCTCGCGTGCGATCTGGCGTTGGCTTTCGTTCGCCAATCCCGTCATCCAAACATGCCGGGCCCCCGGCGCCCTCTCGCAACGAATTCTCCAGCCTTCCGCCCCACACGGCACCGCCACCGAATCATCCCACAGCACCGTCGCGAACCCGGCCGAGGAATGTCGCGTCAGCGTCCGTTGCCACTGAACCAACGCGTGTCCCCCTTCCTCCGAGCAAGGCAAACTCCTCAGCGTTTCGATGTACGGTTCGGCATCCTGATAAACCGACGACACCACAACGATCGGCCCAAGCGATAGCGACTCATCCGGACACTCCACGCCCGTCAACCAATACCGCAGAAAAGACTCCGCCTCGCTCGACGGGACCGAATCCACCCAATGCTCTCCCGCATTGCGATTCACCGACCGCTCCGGCAATCGAACCGTCGGCGCGACCAATCGCCCGCGAACCACCAACATGTCGGCATCGGGAAACTGGCTCCGCAGTCGCGGAAGACTCTCGCCATCGATCGCAATTTGGCGAGCATCGTGGCGGTTGCTCTGCGCGACGATCACGTGCGTGGGCGAGGATCGAGGCGGCCGCTCGGTTGCTTCAGCGATGCCGCCGCGGATCGCGATCACGTCGCTGACCTGCTGGCAAACTCGCCACGCGGCACGCATTTCGGGATGTTCGTTGTCGCCAATCCACAACAACGTGTCACAACCCAAAGGCGGCGTCTCAGAGCGAGATGTTTTCATCGATCGTTTCTTCCGCTTCCTTCATGATCAACCAAGCGTCCCCGGGCGAGTCGCTCGAACGCAGACCATCGAGAAAAGCGTCATCGGCGACCAACCGGCTCAACTTTGCGAGAATACGCAGGTGGCTCGAATCGTCATAAGAGCAGATCAGGAAGAAGATATCGGTCAGTTGCCCGCGATCCGAAAACGGCAGCCCGGCTTGGCAGATCCCCAACGCGAGCACCGAATCGGCCAAAATCGAAGTTTGCGGCCGACGAGGGTGCAGCAACGCGACCCCGTTGTCGAGCGCCGTCGGATGCAGTTTTTCACGCTCACTGACCGCCTGCACCATCGCCGGCGCATCCCACAACATCCCCGTCGTGGACGCCAAATTGCACATCCCCCGGATCACACTGCTCCGCGTGCGTGCGGACAACGGGTTGGCAATCAGATCGACCGTGCACAGTTCGCTCAGTGGACGCGTGGGCACGTCGGACCGGCGGTGCAGCACCTTCCGCATCTCGTCCAACTCATTGGGATCGCTCAAGCCGATCCGCTCTTCGAGCCAATGATGGATCTCCGCCTCGTTGAAACGCCACTGCCCGCCGACTTTGCGACCGGGCAAATTTCCCCGCGTGACCATCTTGGTGATCTGGTCGGGCGTGACGTGCAGATACTCGGCGAGTTGCGGGATATCGAGGTCTTCCATTGGATTTTCAATCGGCAGGTAGGGTTCGGCTTCTTAAATCAGACAGGTTTTCGGCCGTGTTCGGCTTCTCGCCCACACTTCCCTTGACGGAAGTCGCACAAAATTTGTAAATCGACTCAAGTTATTTCAGCGTCGGACCGACGTCGACGTGCCCTCGCGGGTTAATCACGCGGAGTATTTTGTTTGCCTATCGCATCGGACGACCGTTTATCGTTACGCCTAAGCCGTTTCTGGCTAGTGGGGGCGATCGCGCTGAGCACATTTGCCACAGGTATTCCGGCACCGGCTCAAAACGGTTTCGCGCCGACACCCCAAACCAACATGGGCCCGATCGGTCCATCCACAGGCGGATCAACCGCGGGCATCTCAGGAACCGCACCGCCACCTAGCAGCACGTACGGTGCCAATCCGTCTGGCACGGGCTACCCCGGTTCGGTCGGCTCCACGACGCCCTCGTTCGATCCCTACGCGACCGCCGGAGGAGCCAGCCTCGGCGGTCCCGCGTACGGAGGCAGCCCCACCGCCGGATACGGCACCGCCACGCCGCTGGGCCCTCCCACTCCGATCGGAACTCCCTCGTACTCCGCCGCCCCCTACGCAGCCAGCCCGGGTGTCGGGTCCAACCCGTCCTACCCCAACGGCAGCCTGCTCGGTGGACTGTTCTCGGGGAACTGGTTCCGCAGCAACAGCGGCACGGGGTTGTACCAAGGCGCCGGCTACCCGTCCGCCACCGCCGCCCCATACGATGCTCCGCCGATCTACAACACACCACCGGTCTACAACACGCCGCCGGTGGGCAGCGGTTCAATGTATGGCACCGGACCGATGATCACACCGCCGTCGCCCAGCGGCTACAGCGGCGATCCGTTTCCGCCGTCGGCGTACCCTTCCGGTTCCCCCACGTCGCTCTTCCCAGGCGGCTTGAGCGGCCCCGGATACGGCAACACGCTCCTGCCATCCGGCCTGATCCCCGCTGACTTCAGCGCCTACCAACTGCTACACGGTCCACGACTGCGACACAGTTGGATCGGTGGCGGTGGTGATGATCAAGACGACCTCGGAATCAACCAAACCGACTTCTCGGTCGGATTCGCGTGCAACAACTTCCTCTACAGCACCCGGCCGCTGTACATCGTCCCGTCGTTTTCGCTGTACCTGTTCGACGGACCGATCACGACGGTGAACAACGCTGCCGACCTCCCCGGAAACGCTTATGCAGGTTTTTTGGATTTCGGTTGGCAATCGGATCCCAACCAGATCATCGGTGCCGAACTCGGTTTCCGCGTCGGAGCCTTCACCGACTTCGACACGTTCAACTCCGACAGCGTTCGATACATGGGCAAGGGCCTGGCCTCCTTCCGCCTGACCCCCGCGTCCACACTCAAAGCCGGCGTTTATTACCTGGACCGAGAAAGTATCAAGATGCTGCCCGCCGGCGGACTGCTGTGGCAACCCAACCCATTCACGCGTTTCGACATTTTCTTCCCCGAACCCAAGCTCGCCAAATACTGGCGAACGATCGGCACGCAAGACGTCTGGTGGTACTTCGCCGGCGAGTACGGTGGCGATTCGTGGACCGTCTCGCGGGGCAACGGCAGCGGCGTGGAAGAACGCGTCGACGTCAACCAAATCGCGGTCACTTTCGGATGGGAGTGGGGCCGCAGCGACCTGATCCGCACCGGCCAACGCACCGCCTTCTTCGAATTCGGCGGCGTCTTCAACCGCGAACTCAAATACGAATTCTCCCCCGACGACCAAGACCTCGGCGAAGCCTTCATCGTCCGAGCCGGCTACGGTTATTAGCGATTAGCGATTAGCTTTTAGCTCCCAAGCACATTCATCCGGCGCTCCCCAACGCTTCCGCCCGGGCTTGTCCCGGCGGAGCCACAACTGACAGCTACCAATCAACACAAAACGCCCCCGATCTCCGTCCGGGCTAGCCTCGGCGGAATCAACGCCCCTCGCCCCTCGCCCCTCGCCCCTCGCCCCTCGCCCCTCGCCCCTCGCCCCTCGCAACTCGCAACTCGCCCCTCGCAACTCGTCCATCGCAACTCGCGTGAACCAACTCACTCAAGGGTCCACCAATCATCTTCTAACCAACACCGCCGTCTGGTCCCCCGACGGACAGTGGATCTATTTCGACGCTCGCTCTGATCCAAACGGCAGTGTCTTCGACAGCCCCATCGTCGGACGCGTCAACGCAGTCGACCGGCGAACCGAAATTCTTTATCGATCCCAAAATGATGCCCACGTCGGCGTCGTCACGGCCAGCCCCACCGACGATCGAATCGTCTTCATCCACGGGCCTGAACATCCGGACTCCGAATACCCGACCGAGCAGTGGTCCTACAACGCCTTCCATCGCCGCGGCGTTTTGCTCGACACCCATCCGCCCACGGTCGACAGCAACCTCGCTGCGATCAAAAACCCGGACGCGATCAATAACCTCGACGCCCGTGACCTCACACCACCGTTCACCCCCGGTGCACTGCGTGGTGGCACGCACGTGCACGTCTTCTCCGGCGATGGCCGTCTCGTCTCCTTCACCTACGAAGACCACGTGCTCGCCAACAGTGAGGATCCGAACGTCGAACAAAACCGGCGCGGCGTCGGAGTCAGCATTTCCGGCAAACAGGTGTGTGTCCCCCAAACACACCCCCGCAACCACGGCGGGACTCACTTCAGCGTTCTGGTAACGCGCACCTGGGACGCCCCCGACCCCGGCAGCGACCAGATCAGTCGCGCCTACAGCGACGCGTGGGTCGGCGACCACGGATACCTCGATACCGATGGAAGGAACCGACGAAGAGCGATCGCATTTCTCGGCGACTGCATCACCGGCGATGGCCAACCGATCACCGAACTCTTCATCGTCGATCTTCCACGCGACCTCACCCTTCCCGGCGACGGCCCGTTGCAAGGCACCGAATCCACCCGCCCTTCACCGCCCGCGGGAATCCGGCAACGACGCCTCACTCACACGTCCGACCGCAAATTCCCTGGCGTGTTCGGAGTACGTCACTGGCCCCGCAGCAGCCCCGACGGAGAACGAATCGCCTTCCTGATGCGGGACGACCGCGGCGTCTCGCAACTCTGGCTGGTTTCACCCCGCGGCGGGCCCCCGCAGCAACTCACCGACTCATCCCCCCCCATCCAATCCGCGTTCACCTTTCGCAGCGACGGAAAACGAATCGCCTGCGTCATCGATTCCCGCGTTTGCGAAGTCGACACCCAAACCGGCGAAATTCAACCACTCACGCCCGCCGTCCCTGACGAAACCGCACCACTCAGCCTAGCGTGCGTCTACAACCCATCCGGCACCCAAATCGCCTTCCTCCGCCGAGTCCCCACTCCCAACGGCCCCCGAAACCACATCTTCACCTGCCCCACCTAACCCCTCGTCCTTCACCCTCCCCACCGGGAGGATCGAGCGAAGCGATAGACAAAAAAAGGGGTGCAACCAAATCGAGCGCGCCCTCGCTACCTCAACCCAATCCCAGCCGTTTCAACGCAAAGCCGCAACGACGAAAAGCACCAGATTCCCCCAATCACCAACTCTCTGCGCTCTCTGCGACTCTGCGTTTAGCCCCAGCACACTCACCTGACACCACCCAAACAGATAGAAGCCCCCCTCTCACTCGTTCCCGCCTCAATCTCCACCCACCCCCTTCATCCTCCCCCCGGGAGGGTCGAGCGAAGCAAGGGCAGGGCTCCCCCAAAGCTTCCGCCCGGGCTTGTCCCGGCGGAGCGACAACCGACAGCTACGAAACGGCAACAAACAACAACCGATCTCCGCCCGGGCTCGTCCCGGCGGAATCAACGCCCCTCGCCCCCCTATCACTCGAAGCGATCCCGATCACCGACTAATATAAGCGACCAACAATCCACCCTCACAACAACTCACGCCGGTAATCACCGTGTCGCAACCGTCACCCGATTCATCAGCGACCAAAACCGCTCTGATTACCGGGATTACCGGCCAAGACGGCTCGTACCTCACCGAGCTCCTGCTTTCGAAGGGCTACATCGTTCACGGGCTCGTTCGCCGAACCAGTAACACCGTTCGTTCGCGGCTGGACTCGCTCTTTCACGACAAAAACATCTACGAGCGTTCACTATTCCTCCACTACGGCGACCTCGACGACGCAACCACCATCCGTCGGATCCTGCTGAAGACCCAACCTGACGAGATCTACCACTTGGCCGGACAAAGCCATGTGGGCCTCAGTTTCGAAATCCCCGAGTCAACTTGCCAGTTCACTGCGATGGGCACTTTGAAACTGCTCGAGATGATTCGCGATCTCGAGAAGCAACCGCGTTTGCTGCACATCAGCAGCAGCGAAATCTTCGGCCGCCCGGACGCCTCGCCACAGAACGAACAGACCCCGATGCGGCCGGTAACGCCCTACGGAGTCGCCAAGACGTTTGCGACCCAAATGGTCCAGGTCTACCGGCGATCGTTCGATTGTTTCGCCTGCAACGCGATCTGCTACAACCACGAATCTCCCCGCCGCGGCGAGTCCTTCGTAACTCGAAAAATCACTCGGGCCGCCGCCGCGATCTCCCTCGGCTTGCAATCCGAACTCCGCCTCGGTGCCCTCGACGCCCGCCGCGACTGGGGCGACGCACAAACCTATGTCACCGCGATGTGGATGATGCTCCAACAAGACGCTCCGGACGATTACGTGCTCGCGACCGGCCGCACCCACAGCATCCAAGACTTCCTCGAATTCTCCTTCGATCACGTCGACCTCGACTGGCGAGACTATGTCGTCACTGACCCCAAATTCATCCGCCCCACCGACGTCGCCGACCTCTGCGGCGACCCCTCGCACGCCACCGAAAAACTAGGCTGGCAACCACCGACGAGCTGCCAAGACCTCGCCCAAAGAATGGTCGACCACGACCTCCAACTCCTCCAACGAAAACCAATCCCAGCCAAAAGTTCAGAAGCTGTTAGCCGTTAGCGTTTAGCTCTTAGCTTCCCCCCACCCCGTAGCCGGAGTCGCCAAGACTTCGGAACTCATTAGCTCTTAGCTCCCCCAAAACACTTCCGCCCGGGCTCGCCCCGGCGGAGCAACAACTGACAGCTACCAACCAAAACCAAACAACCGCCGATCTCCGTCCGGGCTAGCCCCGGCGGAATCAACGCCCTTTCCCACGCTCCTCCTCGTAGCCGATGTCACCAGA
>NZ_ANOH01000045.1 GCF_000346505.1 Aporhodopirellula sallentina SM41 | reverse complement strand
GCTTGTAGGTCACCCAAGAGTCCTCCACTGTTCGTCATGCTCGAGTTGCCTCGAGCAGTTGCTTGACAGAGGCTGCCAGCTCGTTTCCGTAGGTGGACCAGGGACGTCGCATTGCCGTTTGCCTCGCGTGCTCTCCCGCAGTTGCCAATTGACCTGGGGCATCAAGCAGGTTCTCCACCGCCGATTGCAAAGAGGCTGTGTCGCCCGCAGGGATGATCCAACCATCCTCACCGTGCGTGATCACGTCGGGACCGGCGGTTCGGTCGGTGGTGATCACCGGTGTTCCCTGAGACATCGCCTCCGTGATCACTAGTCCAAAGCCTTCGAACAGAGAGGGGAACAGCAGTACATCATGCTCACGCATCGTTTGCAGCACCTGTTCGTGTGGCAGGCTGGGGATCCAGTGATGCTTTTTCAGTGCGGACTCCAGGGCGGGGCACCCTTGGACGTTAGCCCTGCCAACTACAGTCAGTTCGACGTGGTCTGACAAGGCATCTGCGACGGCAAACACGTCAGCGATTCCCTTCCGCTGTGACAACCCTCCGACGAACAGCACCTTGAGTTTGCGCGACTTCAAATCGACGTATTCGCGAGGTGGACCAGCACTTGGAAAGCCATAAGGGATAACCTCGGCGTTCGCCAGCGTGCCAGGATAGTCTTCGAGTGTGCGACGAGTGAATTGGCTAGCCACGTAGATCTGGTCGGCCAGTTGAAGCTCTTCATCTTTGCGAGCAAGCTTGGCTTCCGAATCACGAAAACCCGGCATTGTCGCGGCCCATTCCGGCCAGCGTTCTCGTTCGGTGGCAAGCAGGCTTTGAGCCGCTCGCCAGTAGCCAATGGGCAAATCGTAAAGGCAGGTGCCCCCTCGCTTTTTCGCGACCCGAAACGATTCCAACGCCCCGTCTTCATAGGCGTAGACAGCGCTGAATGGCTGACGCTTGATTCGTCTTGCGACGGTCCGGTCGAGATCTCGGTAGACCGCGTCAACGCAAAAAGGCCCCGTTTCGTGTCGGGTAAGAAAAGCAAGACTAGCTCTGTTTGCCAGCATCCGGATCAGTTCACGCGACGGTCGCTGGCGAGTCCGTGATCGAGCGGTTTCGGGAAATTCACGCCGCTGAAACTCTCTTCCAAACGGCGTGTGTGCAAGCTTTGACCACCTATTCCCGGGATACGTCGCGACGCAGGTGCGGAACTCTGATAGCAGCGACGATTTACAAAGTCCCTCGAGTACCGCTCGGCTATTCGCGTTTCCGGTTGGGTGACTGAAAATCAAGTTGGTAGATTCTTTATTTGGCAACTGCGGCTTCAATCACTTCAAGGTAGCGTTCAGCGACTTTTTGTGGCACATGTCGTTTCAAATGTTCTTCTGCTGCACGCGCCAATTGGCGGCACAAGTCTTCGCCATCCAGCAATCTAAGACTTTGAGCAACCATGTCGTTGAGATCGCCGCGTTTAAACACCAAGCCTGCGTCACCAACAGCATCTGGCAACCCGCCTCCATCGGAAACGATCGGAATGCAACCACACGCCATTCCTTCCAAGGCAACGTTGCCGAATGGTTCTTCCCAACGCGACGGCACCCATAGAAAACGGTGGCGATTGAGACAATCGGCAAGCGCATCGCCGCGGAGGCTGCCCGTGAACCGGACCAGCCTGTCGACCTTCAAGTCCGTCGCCAACTGTTCCAAACTGCCCCGCTCTGGCCCCTCACCGATGATGGAAAGCCCAATTTCGTCTTGACACGATTCTCGATTCAAAAGTTCCCTGAGCGTTCGGATTGCCAAATCCGCTCCCTTGTCTGAAACCAATCGTCCAAGGAACGCAAAATCGCAATCGCGTTTTACGCCTGGGCGTAAGCCAAAAAGGTCGGTGCGATAAGGATTCCCAATGACTTCCGCCGTCCGCCAACATCGCTCACGCACTCGTTCACTGACGGCGATGACCCCTTTAGATCGCGACAGCCAGAGATGTTTCAGACGATCTTGAAAACCGATCCGACCATCCATCCGACTGACCCAAGTTCGCAAAGCGACAACCGAAGGCTTTCTGAGCAAAGCAGCGGGCCAAGACAGTCTCAAACAAATGTTGTTTTCATACACAACATCAGCCCAGCGATGTTGGTTCCATACTTCCCGCAAGGACGGATTTCGAATGACTGAATATGGAAAATGGGTGTTATTGGCGTCGACCGACCAAGTCATTAGCCGAACTTCATGTTCTGCTGAAGCAAATTCACCAGCCAAGATTTCGGAATTGACCTCGATGCCACCAAGATCAGGACTAAACCTGTGGCTGAGGAAGAGGATCTTCAAAACTCAATACCACCTATGCTTGCGATCGAGCGCAATTCGAAAAGACAGCATCCATGAAACAGTAGAATTGCAACTCGCGATGCCCAGATTCAATAGTGCTAATCCCGTTAAGATTAAAAATCATCAGGCTCGCCTGGTCGAAGGTATGCGGGGCCACGAGAATGCCCAAACAGCAGTTTCGCAATACTCCGCTTAATTAGATCAGAGACCACGAACATCAACCAGAAAATCTTATAAAGCAATTGAACGCTTAGTCCGTTTTGAGGGAGTATCCGAACTGGGCGATTATAAGACGACCACCAACCCTTGTGAATAACGCTTAGCTTTCTTCTGGTTTCCTCGTCCAAACTTGACTTGCGAGACCTTCTATCGGGCAATGGGACTTCGGGATTCCGGATGCCAGCAAAATCATACAGCAACAACTTTTCCTCCCAAATAGCATCAAATCTGATCGCCAGCGTCTCATAAACCTGCCATTTATCTAGCCAGGTCGTGAAATGATTCCGCATCTGAAACAAATCGCCAGAACTGGAATCCGCTAGCTTTTGTATATTTTCTAGTTCGGGCGGAACTGCGAAGTAGTTACCGGATAGTTTCGAAAACTGTCTGCATTGGTAGTGCCTGCGGTAAAGAGAGCCCAAGGCTTCAACGGGATCACAGAATACATAAACCACTTTGCACCCATTTCCAATCGACAAGGGCGGGAACCTGGCATGCTTCAGCCCGTCTAAGTCACTCGGATCGTTGGTGCGTATGCCGTTTTCTCGAAGAAAATTTATCAGCATCGTAGTGCTACATCCACCGCAAGACACAACCAAAATGTCAACATCTTTCAATAGATACATAGCAAGCCGTTTCTTATTTTTTCCATCAGCTGTGAGCCTTCATGACAGGACTGCCCTGGATGCTCAGCACATTGTCAACATAAAAAGGGCGAATCCGGATGCAACCTGCTGTCAAACGCTGGCCTGGGGGCGAGCGAACACTCTTGACGCCAGGCTCTTTAACGGTCAACGCCCATGCAGGCGGCACTAAGCATGGCTGAACACTACCGGGGTTCCAGGCGATGAAGAGCATTGATGCATTCGATAGCACGCTATCTAAAGAAGTTGGTAGAGCCATTTCGGGCTTGAATGATTCCGCAAACGACGAGCCAAGTAGCAAGATCAATAGCAGCGTAAGTGCCAAAGAGAAAAATGTGATGGATAGAGTCGCAGGAATCGGTTCAAGGCAAACCGCCACTGCCCTGTGCTCGTATGGCCATAACCGCAGTGCATGATTGCAGTCATTAGGTAGCCACTAAGAACATAGGACCCAGATACCGCAAACGTGCCCAAGGGTACGAAGTGGAATCACAGGTGGCAAAGAACGACCATAATTACCAGCAAGGTTCTGACAATTCCAAACATTTTTCTTTTCTGACTTCATTGAGAGCTTGAGACTTCTGTCACGCAATGCTAGCCAGGGCTTGCTGGATAGGCTTGACAGCATGACTCGGGAACGTCGCCTATGAGTTTTCGCCAGTCAAAGTACGAGGCGTAGCAAATTCCCTGCTCAGTCGATAACAGCAGGGAATGCCCGTCGAAGACAAGTGTTCAGGCCGGATACTGTTTTCTTGAGAGCTTTGAATGCTACCCATGTGAAATGATTGCAAATCCGACGCTCCATGATTCGATGTTCTCTGACAACAGTGGCAAAGTCCGACGACCTTCCGCCCTGAGAGAAAACAGCAAATAGAACATTGCTTACAGTGATTCGTTTCCCGTGGACCAGTGCTCGGCCCAACCATTCCACATCTGCACAGAGTTGCATTTCCTGATCAAAACCACCTATCTGTTCAAATAGACTTCGCTGTGCGATCCAGTTCTGTTGATAGATGCCCCCGCTAAGTAGCCTTAATCGCGAGATTTTTCTTGGCGAATGAAGTGAGGAATGCCCGGTTTTCTGATCAAATAGGAGCACTCTTCCCACCATGATTTCCGAGTTGTTCAAGGTTAACGATTGCATCATTTGCTCAACTGTCTTCGGTGAGAAAAGACGGTCGTCCGCGTTTAGGAAGTATAACCAGTCTCCCGAGCAAAGCGGGATCGCCTTGTTCATTGCCTCGTAAATCCCTTCGTCTGTTTCTGAGAGCACCGCTGCAATTCGGGAGCCCGCAGCCTGCCTTTCGGCTTCTACTAGCTGAAGTGTTCGGTCACTAGACTTACCATCGATGATTATGTGTTCGACATTCGGGTATGTTTGTGTTCGAACACTCTCCAGGCAACCTTGGATCACGCTTTCACTGTTGAGACATACAGTAACAATTGAAACTTTCTTCACTTATCCGTCCAGATTTGTGCCATGGTGTCCGCTACCCTGCTAAGCGTCCCTGACCGTTCTGATGCTTGGAGAACAAGATCATCTTCAGTCTCAGTCGCTCGCCCAATCAAAGGCAGGAGTGATGTCCGATCAGTACGTTGCAGATATACATTTAGACCATGCTCTAGCATTGCAAGCACAGAACCACTTTTCTGCCAATTAAGTATAGAGGATTTAGATATTCCGACATCGGCAAGCGTCAATAGCCAGGAAATCTTTCGTGGTTCTAGCTTCCCAAAGAGCTTGACTCTGTCTTCTCCAATCAGATCCCGTAGCGCATTGACAGTATCGTTTCCATATCGCCCCGAATTTCCCGCAGAGATTAGTGCTAGCCTCTTCCCTTTAGATCTTGCTTCCCGGTGTATCCGCATGACAGTGCTCAGCGTTCCGCGTATGTTCCGAGAATATGATCCAAAATGGATTGCGATTAGATCTAGATCATCAAAGCCAATCTCCACACGATTCCCAGCTGCACTGCGTTCGCGAGGGATGTTCGAGAAGAGAGGCAGACGCTCACACTGCAATCCCTGCTCTGCGAGGATAGAACAGCTGAGTTCAGTATTGGAGTGCAACACTGCGTGCGGCAAAGCACGAACGATTTTAGACACAATACGTTTCTGGATCGCTCCTACCAGTTTTTCCTTTAGTCTTGCCTCTGTTCCGATGCCCAACCAAAGTTCGTGAAACATCACCTGCCACTGCAAGGAGAACTCTGCGGCGATCGTCTGGATCATGGACACGAACCTAAAAGGAAAACCTTTCCCATGGAAAGAGTAGGGGACGAACTGGAGGCTAACTAAGTCCGGCGTCGATTCGTCGAATATCCGCAATATTTTTGCTTCCCTTTCACTCCACTTCGTTCCTTTGTCGAGTCGATAAGTTTCTATCTTGGTTCCAAAGTCATCTTGTGACTCTTCGACGAAGGTCGATCCTGTAGGCAATCCCTTGTCGTGTGCTGCAACAATTCTTGCGTCATGACCTTTTCGAATTAGCTCGCCAGCTAGCCGGCGCGTGTAATCTCCAACCCCGTCTCGTCCCGGCTCTAAGCTCCCACAGATAAAAGCAATCTTCATTGTTTTCGATATGCGTCTGGAGACAATTTCAATTGCAATGTGAGCTTGGAAATGTTGCCCCACCGAAACCCCCGCGTGCCTCGGCATGAAATCACATTGAGGATGAAATCATGCACTAAGGCCTGCCAATTCGCGACAAGATCCAAGAGGCCCTCGTCATCCTTCGCTGTTCCAGGTGCCGAGCACTGGTTACTTCGCAACATTCGCCTTCATTGCGGAAATGAATGCGTTTGCTTCCGTTCGCTGCAGTTCCTGAAGTGGCTGCAGCCGACCTTCGAATTCCTGGGTTGGGTGCGATTCTCTTTCGTCGAAGGCACAAGTAAATTTGCCAGCGTGGCAATCTCCTGGATCCGCTCCGAGACATTCAAGCCCGACTGACTTGAGAAAGTCGCGATGCTTGCTTGCGTAGTTAATTGACAAAAAAGGGCAGTGGAAGAGGGCGGCAGAGATGACGAAGTGCAGTCGTTCGCCGAGTGCAAACAATGCGTCGTCGAAACAGTCCTGCAGCTCTTTTAACGTGCGGGGCTGATTTAGAACGCTGATCGAAGGGAGCTTCTCTTTCAATTGGTTCGCACGCTGTACGTCAATTCCATGAAATGGCAGGAATACGACTTCCAATCCGTCATCCATGAGTTTGCGGCAGAACTCCACAAGCTCTGATTCGACAAGGTCGCTCTGGGGATACCGGTTGTGTTCGTGAGTTCCGAGATTGATCAAGACTCTCGACCGCTTCCTCTCCGGATCACGCTGAGCTTTGATCCCCAGGGCAAATGCGGCATCTCCAACAATCGGCAATTTGACCAGTTCGTCGAGGCGCCCCTTGGAAAGCGGACCACGAAGACCGCCATGCGTGTTCCGAGAGAGAACGTTCCATTTCGGATTTGGGTTGGCTCCGGCGACGCCTGAACCATGAACATAAATAGGTAATCCGGAATCAAACAATTCCTGCCTGTTGGTATCCCATTCATTTTCGTTGATCAGCGTTCCGCCGCCTTGCACAATGCCGTCGAAAAAACGACGCGGTTTACTTGCGGCAAGCTTGATTCCAATTGGCGATCTTCTCTTCACTGGAATCAAGACGCAATCGCTAAATAACTCCTTGGCGGCCCAGTAAACCATTTCATCGCCCAAATTTCGGTCGCCAAGAAACCCGAAGTAGGCTAACCGCGGCTTGCCGGAAACCAACGCTTCCCAAGTCGGTGGAAAATGATCCAACCGGTAGGCCTCGCGATGATAGCGGTTCAGCTTTTTCGAGATATTCACAGGCGACTCTGCTGGATTTTGCCTGGATGTATGAGCTGTTGCTGAAAGTCTGTCACGAAGCCGCCACCTTAGTATCCCGATTTGCAAACAAGAAGTAAACGTTCCTCAGGACAAAGATGAAACCACTCGAAAGAATCGCCGCAGCAAAGACGCCTTGCAATTGGGTCAAGTCCTGGGACGCGAGGGCCGCAATCTGTGCCATGATGGCAAGCGGAATATAGAGGGTTGGAGGCATCACCAAACCTCGGCTATTCATCAGCTGGCTCGTCACCCGATTCAGTGTCCCGAACGTGGCGGCTGCGAGAGACCATCGGAGCAGCATCTGCAGGCCGGCATATTTGTCACCAAGCAACCCAAGCAGCGCGTCCGGAAACGCCCACGCAAAGATATTGAATAAGATCAAGACACCGAAAAGCCCAACGACGATTTGGTAGAACTTCGCGGCAACTTGCCTTGGGTTCTGTTCCATGCGTGCAAAGCGTGGCACCATCAACGTTGCCAGGATACTGACCAAAACGGAAAGGAGTACCGAGATCCTTCCCAACGCCCCCACTTGTGCGATCGACGATGGGTTGCCGAGGATGGAAACAATCCAAATCGTGATCTGTGAGCTTAAACAAAAATAGATCGTAGTGGGCAGAATACGCCTGACGAGTTCTTGGATTTTCGTGCTGACTTCTGGGTCAGGCTGCTCCAGGGGAGAAGCATGCCTCGCCGAAAGAGTCCTCAGTTTCCAGTTGGCATAAACTTGTGAAAGCCCTGTCATTAAAATGGCTAACGAGGCAAACGGGAGAATGAACAAGACCACCGCATTCATTGCAAGACGCCAAATATTGCTTGTCACTTCAATCTTTTGCAATGATTGGATGTCTTGATTCAGTTTTGGTCCAATCTGCAAAAGTGTTCCAGTCAATGCAGACACGAACGTCGGAATTAAACAAGCCGAAATAGCGATGGCCTGCCAAATGGAGGCGCCATTTTTCAGCAAAAGGTAATTGAGCACAGGGATGGCGACCAAAAATGCGATGAGGCCAAACTTTCGCCGTAGATGAATTCCGGTCGCAATCACAGTTCCCAGCTTGGCCTCGTCCTGCCAAACTTTCCCACCCTGACTCATCACACCCGAAGCGATGCCACCATCGGCCAGCATCGTCATGGTCGCCAACATCGTGTTAGCGATCGTGTAAAGCGCATATTGCTCGACCGACAGCCAACGGATGACCAAAATACCGCAAATGAATCCAATCGCTTGCACGGTTGCCTGAGCGGAGCCAGTGATGGCGATCAGCTTGGTCCATTCACGTAGCTTGGCGAATCGCGGCCTGACCGCGTTTGCCGGGTGCGCTGCGTCTAGGACGGCTGGATCGATTGGTGCTGCCTGTGTATCTGACAAAGGAATCGCGAGTGGCGTGGTTTGGGAACTGAAGCTGACTTGTGCCTGCGTGGAGCTGGGAATCTTCAGGTCTGTTTAATTGCGCCCGAAGTCTTCAACCCGCTTTGCCCTTGTGACGGGACGACACTGCGAGACGACGATGCTGCGAGACAAATTGGGCCGGGCAGCTGATTGACCGCTCGACCTCCCCTCGCTTCGCTCGCCCCTCCTGCCAGGAGGATTAATATTGACCGTGCGATCCAAGCCTGAGCGAGCGGCGAATGCCTCAACAGGCGCCTTCTCGGAACAGGGCAGTTTTAATTGTTCGCCACAAGATGAAGATATCCTGGCTTAACGACCAATTGTGCAGGTAGAACCGATCATAAAAGACGCGTTCTTTGTACGATGTTTGATTGCGGCCACTGACCTGCCACAACCCAGTAATTCCGGGACGCACCATCCGGTACAGCTCATAAACATCGGGGTGCTCTTGGATGTACTCACGGTCATAGTTGCCACTGTCGACGATCGGCCGCGGACCTACCAAGCTCATCTCGCCCCTCAAGACATTAAATAGCTGTGGCAACTCGTCCAGGCTGCTCTTCCGCAGGAAGGCTCCAATCTTTGTAATCCGCGGGTCATTCTGCAGTTTGTGCGTGGCCTGCCACTCGGCTCGCATCTCCGGGTGATTGCTTAGATAGTCTTCGAGCTTCTGATCTGCGTTCACGACCATACTGCGAAATTTCATCGCATCAAACAACTCTCCATTCCGCCCCACGCGGCTCTGGCGGTAAAAGATCGGACCGGGGTCGATGCACTTCATGGCGACCGCAATCACCCCCATCACGAACAGCCAGATCGGCGCGGCCAGCCCAACCAAAAATAAATCCATCACGCGTTTGATCGTCAGGGCCATTGGGTTCACCAATGAAGTGTCACAACAAATCTCCACTTCGCCGCTGTTCTCACGCATCCGCATGCGCTCAATCGGCTGCTGCCCGAGATCACCAGGCAACATGACATGAGGGATCCCATGAAAGCAGTGAAAGTCTCGCCAACCGACGGTTTCACGATCAGCGACCGCCACCCGGCAGATCGACTCGCTCTTGAGAATCGACTCGAGCTCAGCCTGCGGCCCGAGCCAACGCAGCGGCATTCGCGAACTGAACACAGCAACCGAATGATTCGCCGACCAAGTCTGCCCCATGTCGGAAATCAACCCTGCCGCCCGAAACCCTTCGTGCCCCAACCCATCAATCCGCTGCACCAGACGCATCGCTCGCTCCCCACTGCCGATGACCGCCACCGGCTGCGTCCACCAGTCATAACGTTTTAACCTTTGCCGCGCAATCGGACGCAGCGAGGCCAGCCCTAAGAACAGAAGAGATGAAACGGCCAACCAACTGAAAACATGAAAGAACGACGGATTCGCGCGGGCCACCATTGCAAACGCGATCCCTAGGCTCACAAACACACTCGTGCGCAGAACCCCACGAAACTCTGCGGGATACTGAATCCCCACCCCGGGATAAAGGCCGTGCACGCTTTGCAGAAACACTGTCAGGAACACGATCGCGTAGGGAAAAACCGGATGCAGTGGCGCCCCCAACCAATAACTCAGCCACGCCCCAACCAGACTGGCTGCTACCGCAACGAGGACATCAACGACTAGCAGCGGAACCGCGGATGTGACATCTCGCATTGCCTGAATTCGACCAAGCCTTAGCGCGGTTGCTGAATCGATCTTGGGAATCGGATCCGCACCAACCGGAGGCGTGGGCCGCCTGATATCCTGCGGCGCCTGAAGCCTCTCGTAGCTGGCTGTCTTCTCAAAATCTGCCAAATTAACGTTTGGTGCTAGTTCCATCATGCTACCCCTTAAACAGGTGCTAACGATGCAGAGAGAGTACGCGATTAAAAAACATTGAACGACGCGAGCTCGACGGCTCATTGACTGCTAATAAAGCCAAAAAGGCCTACCACCTTGGCGACCAACGCGGATGATTCGCACGCTGGAATGAGCCCGCAAAAAGGCCCGGCTGCTGCTCGAGCGAACAGCGAGACCAATGCCCTCGCCCGCACACCAAACTCCCGGGCCTTGCCCTAACGATCGGACAGACGAGCCTCGGTGCTCGCGACTCCGTTGAGTCCGCCTGACTTCACATTTTCATGTGAGTGCCCATTGACGGACTGCTCTTCCATAACGGGGCCATCAGCAAACACATCGATCCGGCTGGGCCTCCCTTCCTGGGCCGGCAAGCCCGAGACACCCCGCAACTTCGCCGCAGACAAGCGGGCAGAAGATGAAACAGGCGTCTCTTCGTCTGCAACATCCGACGCGGCATAATAGCGGCGGTAGCTGGCGACGTAGCCGTTCTCTTTCTTGCCGTAATAGTTATAGGAACTGTAGCCGTAGTCGCCTGATCGCGGACTCTGCGTATTGATGACGACGCCCATCGCGCGACTGCCATGCTCATCGAGAATCTCGGCGGCACGCTGGACAATGGTGCGATTATTCTTGGCCACACGGACAGCCAACAGACAACCATCCACGTGCTCCGAGACAATAACCGGATCCGCCACTGCCAGCAGAGGCGGCGTGTCGATCAAGATCACATCGAATGCGGATCGCGCCTCGGCCATGAACTCGGCGAAACGATCGGTCTCTAACAATTCCGCAGGCTGGCTGGTTCGCGAACCATCGGTGCAGACAAACAGACCGGCCTGCTCGCACGGGTGCAAGACATCTTCGAACCCCGCCTTCCCTTTTAAGTAGTCAACCAAGCCATACTCAGCCGAGACACCGAGACTGGCTGCGACGGTAGGCCGACGCATATCCGCATCGACCAACAACACCCTCTTCCCCGTTTGCGCCATGGAGGCGGCGAGATTGACAATCATCGTGGACTTACCGTCCGCCGGACTCGGGCTGGTAATCATGAATGCACGCTTCCCCTCCGACTTGCACCGAAAAATGATCCCGGTACGAAGCACGCGAAACGTCTCCGCTTCGCTGCTACGGGGAGCATGAAAAGCGACAATCATTGGTGAGACCACCGAACCAGGCCGCACATGCCGCTTCAACTTGGACGTCTTCAACAGTGGCAAATGAGCCAGAATGGGAGCACCAACAACTCGTTCCACTTCCTCGGGATTTTTGAACGTACGGTCGAGCAACTCCGCAATCATTGCGAGCGCCGCCCCCAACATCGCCCCCAGCAAGATTCCGATGGCGGCGATTTTGGACTTAGCAGGCCAAACAGGCAGCATCGCGGGAGAGGGTGTTACCAGCAAATCAGTGGAAAACCCGGTGTAATCATTAGTCAGGTTAATCTCCTGCAACCGCTGGAAAACCTCATCGTAACGAGCCTGCGCCCGATCCAGATTCGCCTTCAAGGAGTTCCCCTCCATGAACGCCATTTGCACCTCTTTGGCAGCCTTCGCCTCCACCTCGGCAAGCGAACCCAAATCTCTTTCACGCGCTTCGTACTCTCGGACATCGCTCTTGAGCACGTTAAAATAGTGCCCCAACATATCCACGGTCGACACAACGACCTCGTCGTCAGCAACCTCAGGCTTGTCCTGCTGCTGCTTGGCAACGTACTGCTTCAGACTCTCGATCTCGTTTTCGACCTCTCGCACCGACGGGTGGCCGCCCCCCAAAGTCAATCTCAAGAAACTCAGCTTGCTCGATAGCTCGAGCATTTTGTCGTACTCCAACTTGGCCGACTGCTGCGACAGATAGCGAGACAACATGACCGACTCAAGATCGTCTTGGTCACCGCGATTCAAGGTAACCAGTGTTTTCAGTCGCGATAATTCCTCTTCGGTAAGAATCGCAAGCACCTCGGCGTCCGTAATCTCATCACGACTGCGCCCGCCCACAAAATCACGTATGGTCTGTCGCCGCGCCCGCACTTGAGCGAGCTTCTTTCGCGTCTCTGACAATTCCGACTCAATTTGCGCCAACCGAATCCGATGAACGTCCTGAAGAGACGCCTCACCATCCTGATTGGTATCAACCAGAGCGGGCATCGAGGCCAAGAACTCTCGATATGCCTTGTCCGCACGCCGAAGCGTCTCTTCATTCTTGAGCTGTGCATTCGCGATCAGATCGGCAGCTTCCGACCCAATGGCCCTGGACTGATTGTCGATGTAACTGAAATAGCTTTCGTAGACCGCCTGCAGGATCTTGGCCGCCATTTCGGGGTCCTCATCCTGGAAGGTCGCCGTAAGCATGTTGGCCGCCTCCGCATCGCCACTACCGCCCCGACCAACAGCCAGATTCTCCTGAATCTCACCAACGGTTCGATCCAACCGGGCCACACTGATGGCACGCTCGATCACCTTGCGACTCCGAAACAACTCCATGTGAGTCGACAGAATCACGTCCTCAATTGTCGTTGCTCCCTCGAGCAGACTGCTCGAACTCGCACGGTTCAAATCCGCAGAACGGTGCCCGACCAAAACAGCCAGATTCGACTGATAGACCGGCACTTGCTTGACATAAAACAAACATGCCAGCAGAGCCCCCACAAACACACCGAGGGCAATGAGGTGATAACGACGACGGAGAATCCCCAGAACATCGAGATCCAACTCAAAGTCGTCACCGTCGATATCGTCTTCTTGGTTTGTCATGAACCCTACCCCAAATCGCGGAAAAATACCCTGCGGTTGCCGTCTGCACGCAAGAACAGACCTCGCAACCATGGACCAGCCATCAAGAAACCGCAGGCCGAATATATAAAAGGGGACAAAAAGAAAACTACGGTCACTTCCACAGCAACGAAGCGAAGAACAGGTCGCTTGGCCCCGCCAAAAACAACCACCGTGAAACTGCGCACACTTCGTGCACATGGGTGACAGCGATTACTTTCAAAGCAACACAACTGCCACCTCCGAATACCCAACAATGAATGCTGGCCCCTTTTTATTAAGATCGCGTGAACGGGGATCAACATGAGCATTTCCCCGCACCCGATTTGTCAAACAGTAACCGTGATGCGGGGGGACTCAAGCGTAAACCAAAGACAAAATTCTGAACGGTAGCGAGTTCCCCCTTGTGGGTTCGTATCGGACCGGCACCGCTACATCACGCGATCTATTGGGACATTCAAGAGAGACAAGAGACGGAGCGTTTTCTCCACACTTCGCAACCGCGAAAAAGTGGACACCCAGCCACATAGTGAACACAAAGGACCCACCTGATTTACGTATGCCCGGCCTATCTTCCATCGCACCGCCGAACGAAACGCTTAGCGAACAATGCCCACAGATCGACCTCAACGCAGCCCATACGAGAGCGGTCGCGAGGTACGCCACCAACTGGGAAGCCGAATCGTTGCGGGGCTTCTCTGATCGGCAACTCACGAAATTTCGCGACAATCCGAAAGAAGCAAGCAAATTCATCCGCATCGGAAACTCCCCCAGCACGTCAGACGATCCAGCACGTCTCGCAGCATGGTCCCAAGTCTGCCGTGTCATCTTGAATTTGCATGAAACGATTACGCGTTACTAGCGGTGGGTCAAAGCCTCGGTTTAGGATCGCGAAACTCGCCAAGAGTGTCGGGAGGGTTCGTGAATCACACAAAGTCTTGGCGGCTTTCGCTACGCCCTTGAACCCTCATTCTTGATCGTGACGCACCACTAATTGGCTACTTTGAAAAAGCCGCGTTCTATGATCTGTGTCGAATGAATTGCGGTCGCCCATGCGACGGGTCAGTTTCGGTTGAATTCCGTATGAAGAGCCTGCAACGCTTGGCGTACGCCCCGATGGGAGTTCGCCAACTCAGGTTCGTCGGCCATCAGCAATTCCTCTAGCGCGACGTGCGACACGATTAGGTCAGGCCGTATCGCGAGGCTTCTGCGGAAGGCGTTGATCGCTGCGTCGACGTTTCCCGCGTTGCGTTCGCACACGCCGAGTAAATACCAATCGTTCGCATCGTGACGCACCTTCGCCAACTGGCGATATTGCAACAAAGCATCCTGGTTGTTCTGGGTTGCCAAGGCGAACTCTCCCAAGATATCACGGGCCTCATTGTTCTCCCGCGTTCCATCTCGTGCGTGAACGAGGATTCGCGCGGCCAACTGCACCGCGGTGTCGTGCTCACCCAACGACATCATGTTGCGAGCCAACATCGACTCAACCGCCACGTCCGCCTCGCCCGACTTCACGGCGTCGTATGCCGTTTGAATCGCCCAGGAAATTTGCCTAGCCAACTGCTGGAGAGGGACACCGGAAGTCACCGCATAGTGAACAGCCAAAACCGTCCTGCGAGTTTGTTCGGATTGAGCTAGTTCACGGTATTCCACCAATGGAACCAACTTCTGCTCGGTGACGGGCTCCACACTTGGAGAAGGCTCTCCTTTGTAAATACCGATTTGATGCTGGTGCAACGCCGCATGCGTCACGTCCGTCGCCCGACGAGGCATGTGGCATTGGGAACAGGCATTGTTGTTCCTCGCCATTCGAGTGGCATCGTCGACATCGCATGATTCCGATTCATGGCACTGCATGCATTTTTGCCGGTAGTAGTCGACTCGCGATTCTTGCGGTGGTTGGTAGTGCGGGTCATGACAGGTGATGCAGGTAAGCGTATCGGAACCGAGATAACAGACACTCTTGTGCAACTGTTCGACATGTCCGGCAACCTGAAATTCGTCGGTTCCCGAATGCTGAAAATCCGTGCGTACTTTCCCGAGCGGTTCCCCAGGTTGGAAGTCCCACAAAGTGGCACCCGCGGCAGTCGCGAAGGCCACACCCTGCAGATGGCATTGCTGGCAGATCGCTTCACTGAGTCCCCGATTCAAACGGCTCGGATGAACGATCGGGTCTTCGACGTCTAAGGAATCACGAAGACGTGCGGTCGCGCCATCCACATGAAAACGTCGATGATCTTCCCCAGGACCATGGCATCGTTCGCAACTAATGGAATGCTCGATGATTCGACACTCGCGACTATTTTCCTGCGAGCGTTCAACTCTTCCTACGTGACAGAACAAACAATCGTCGGACGCCATCCGCGAGAATGAAGGATGGATCGGCAGGTCATAACCAGGCGACACATCCCAACCTGCCTCTCGATACCAGGTAATCGGCGACTCCACGAACTTACCATCGGATTCACACAAATAGGTGCGTGCATGGGTTCCTGAACCGACCGTCAAACTGACGGGCAATTCGATCACAGACAATGTCTGTCCCTCTTTACCGACCAATGTTTCACGATGGAACAATCGGCCTTTCTCTCGAAACACGTCATACCGTGAAGAAGACCTGGCGTGCTCGAATGATGCTCCTTGGGGTTCCTGCTCGGGATCACTCACTCGGCAGGAACGCCAGTGTGCGGTTTCTGTGTACGACGCGAACTGCGACTCGTGACACCGGCGACACTCGGCCGTCCCTATGTAACCTTTCGAGATGCGATCCCCCGTCGGAGGAACGAACGCGTCGCCGGCTTGTTCGTTTTCAGAGGCACGCCCCCACTGGGAGACTGGTTCGATCTCTGACTGCCACAACATCAAATCACTGTTCCGCGTGGCAGCGTGCGGTGGGCTCGGAAGGATCACTCCCCACACTAGAATCTTCCAAACCAGAATCATTGCCCCCGCACTAACGAGTAGCCCCCCAACGAACATCGGCCAGAACCGCTGAGTTCGGGTTCGAAGCGGAGTTGGACGACGCTCTCCTTGCGATCGACAGGGACGACGTCTTCGCTTTGACAATTGATCTACTCCGATTCACCAACATGGTTACTCAGTCAACGGGACAGCTTACCAGTCAACGGGCAACGCCTTCGATCGCTTGGGAAGCCACCGACAGCAAACGCAGACCGCTTGGGTAAACGACACGAAAGAGGGCAAAGAAAAAACTCGGGTTCCACAAGGAAACCCGAGTTCTCGATTACATCATTCGCACATCAAGAGTCGAACAAATGGATGCTGTGATTACAACTCGGCTTGGATCGTCTCTTTCGATGCACGAGTACCGAGAGCTCCCCACAAACCATACGGGCTCTTCGAGCCAGGGGTCGACGATGGAGTTCCGGCAACACCTTCCCAGCTCACCATTTGAGCTTGGCTGTTACCTGCTTCGATTGAGTCGGTGATGAACTTGACCGCACCATCGCCCATCAGGACGTGAACACCGCCTTGGTGACGGCTACTCGGCGCAAAGACACCGTTGGCTTGGTCGCCGTCGGCAGCGGTAACCGTACCGGCGCCTGGAATGTTACTACCCGAGGCGGTGCCGCCGTGGATGTAACGAGTGGTCGAGGCACAGACCGCCGAGTTGGGCGGCAGGATCGTCGTCACACCGGTATAGAGCGGCAACGCCGATGCCCATTTGTAGCCACGGCCGATGCTCGAGTTTGTCTTGCCCAAATTGTCGGTGCCCGATGCCCAGAACTGAGGACGAGTCGGGTCGGTGCCGTCTTGGCACAGCGAAGGATTGCCACCAAGAGTCGATGCGGTCGTGGGAACACCAATGCCAACGCTCAAGAATTTAGCGTCGGTTCGGGTATCGCGATCACCCAGGTCAGTGGCGATCTCTCCCATGATCACGGTGTTGGCGAGACCGTCGAGGATGTCGCGAAACTTGGTTTGATAGCGTGTGACAAACGCACCGCGGTCGGCAGCACGCGATCGCTCCGCGTAACCTTGATGCGTGGTCAGAACGTGGCTCATCGGCCCAACGATTTGGCAATAAGCACTGTCACCCAAGCAAGCTGCGTAATTCGTTCGTCCCATCGAAGGCAAACCGGTTCCCGGGTCACTCGGGCAACGCAGCATCGGGAGGTTCGTCATCCAAGGCTCGTAGCCAATGTTCTGTGGGGTCGGACCCATCGCGTACCAAGGGTTCGGACCGGAACCGCTGGTGTTTTGAAGCGGGTTGACGATTTGCTCCCACACCGCCTGTTGCTCCATGAACGGCAACAATCCAACCAGCATGCTCAGTTGAGATTTGTTCTCGTTGTTGTGCCCGCCAAAGCTCCAACGCGGGAGATACGTTCCCGTACCGTGCTTAGGCATCGCGTTGTAGGCGCTGTGGTAGTTATGCACAGCCAAACCGAGTTGTTTGAAGTTGTTACTGCAACTCATACGACGAGCCGCTTCACGTGCAGCTTGCACCGCAGGCAAAAGCAACCCGACCAACACGCCGATGATGGCGATGACCACGAGAAGTTCCACGAGAGTGAAACCTCGATTTTTTTGACCATTCGTCATTTTGATAATCCGATCCTAAAGAACCCATAAAAAAAAGAGTCAGTTGGGTTGGTACCCAACCGCGACAACAAAGCAATTGCGAGGTGGCAAACCAGAGCAACGGCACGAAGTACCGACAGCGTCTGTACCCCTGATCGACGAGTTGTCACCAACACGCGAAGGGCAAAACCACCAAAGCAACCCAGAGTCGTTTCCTTCTCAGCGAGAAGACCGCGATCCCGGATTCGGCGACAAGAATGCACCAACTCTCAGTTGATACCCTCCCGACGAAGCCTTATTGTATAACAATATTACAAGGATCGATCCTCTTAAACCCTAGGTTAATGGAAAAATGGAACGTTTTATTCATGCATTGTGCTTTGGCGTGGTAATTTCGACGACACTCGCCGGATGCGGCGGATCGGGCGCGAGCAGTGCCTATGACGGGGCAAGTGAGCAAGAGATTGCTGACTTCAAGGCCCAATACGCGAAAGACCAGGCCCGCCAAGAAGCGGAAGCAAATTCGATGTCCGGCAAGTGATTACCGGCGATCGAGATAGATGACCGCGAGACAGAATGCGGGGCGCGAAAGCCGGGAGATGAATAATGCCTGCGGACTGACCATCCGAGCGATGCGAGTTGTTGCCCTCATGAAGGCATTTGCCCCGCGTTTTGGTGTCCCGCGAGTGACACTCGCGTCGCTGACGTGATCATGCGAAACAAAAAAAGCCCCGTCGACTCAGTGTCCGACAGGGCTTTTTTCGTAGAGAGCGGAGGACACGAGACTCGAACTCGCAGCCCCTTGCGGGGTACCTCAGTTCCAGTGAGGCTGCTCACCAATTCGCTTATCCTCCCAATTCGACCGAGGAGGCGGACCTTCTCAACCTAGTTTCCTGCGACAATCTGATCCGCAGTCAACTTGTTTAATTTTGCTCTACGGTGGCGTTTTTGGCAACCGCCTACGACGGGCAATTGGTGACACCCGCCGACACATCTTTCGGCTCAGATCCCTACAAGACGCAGGAAAACCGCTTTAACCGTCAATAAATCGCCTTCGAGCCCCCTAAATTATCAATTTTTCGTTCCGCTTCGTTTGCGTTTCGCTACAATCGGTGGTCCGGACCGGGGAGGTCCGATTCATGCCGCGGCATTTGATCGCACCTGCATGAAGGGCTCGCAACTCGATCATTTAGGATGGCACCCATGCGGGATGACACTCCGCCAAACTCGCGCGACCAGGCTCCTCAACCACAGGAGCTGGTCTCCTTCCGCCTCAAAGTGCCCGCACCCGAGACAGGTCCGCTGATTACTAGCGACGCGATCCAAGGCCGAGTGACTCCTCCCCCCGTCGCGAGCACCACGCGAGTTGAAGGAACAGTGGCATCCGCCGCACCGCATTTCGGCCCCACCGCAGAACGCCAGACCGAGGCGCCTACCCCTCCAAATCCAGGCAGCCCCGATCCCGTCTTCCCCACGACGATCAGTGAGGACGCCCAAACAGACGACCTGGGCACAGTTGTCAATCCAAACGTTGCCGCAATCGCGGGGAACACGATCGCCTCCGACAACACCGCCACCCCAAACAACACGTCCGGCCCAGAAAACACAGACAACCAGGACACCACAGGCAACCAGGACACCACGGACGAACTGGACTCATCCGGCACCGCTGTTGAATCCGACCAATCCGAAACGGATGACACGGAAACCGAGTCCCCGGTCGTGGTCAAAACAGGCCCCAATCCAATCATTCAAAGCGTGACGTTGGTCGCGTCGATGGTTGTCATGCTGCTGATCGCCCGCTTCAGCGTGCCACGCATTGTGGAGGAGATTCGATACTCGTGGCACCGTGGCGAACTCCGCGCCGAATACGAAACCGGCGGTGAAGGCCTCAAAAATGTCTCGCTCGACTCACTCAGTCGTGCCTACGAAATGGTGACGTCCCGGATCGGACCTTCGGTGGTTCACATCGAAGTCAAACGCAAACCGGCTCCTAACGAAGAGCAGATGCATCGTCTACTCGGCGGTGAAATGTTTGGGATGTCCGACCAAGGCAGCGGAGTCATCGTGGATGCCGACGGATACGTTTTGACCAACCGTCACGTCATCGCCGATGGAGAATCAATCTCGATCACGTTGGGAGATGGACGCAGGCTGCCCGCGGAAATCATCGGTTCCGACTCACTGACGGACTTGGCTGTACTGAAGATCGAAGCCGACCGATTGATGCCTATCAGATGGGGCGACAGCGATTCCCTGCGGGTCGGCTCGCCGGTTTGGGCGGTTGGCAGTCCTTTCGGCCTGGATCGGACGGTGACGTTCGGCATCCTCAGTGGAAAACATCGTTGGGTTCGCGCCGGCGAACAACACGGTGCCAGCGGTCGATACCAGGACTTCATGCAGAGCGATGTCGCGGTGAACCCCGGAAACAGCGGCGGCCCGCTCGTCGATGCGAAAGGCACTTTGGTCGGGATCAACACGGCAATCGTCGGCGACACCTACCAAGGAGTCAGCTTTTCGATCCCGAGCAATCTTTCGCGACAAATCTACGAATCCATTCGCACCAACGGGCGCGTGCAACGCGGCTACCTCGGCGTCAGCTTGCAAGAAGTTCCTGACGAGATGCTGGCCAGCGAAAATACTCGCGTTCGAGGCGCTCTGGTCACGGGAATCGCAGGCGAATCATCGCCCGCCGGCGTTGCCGGTGTCCTCGCCGGAGACGTTGTCCGTAAGGCTGACGGAGAGGAAATCTTCGATGTCGGCCACCTCATGCGGATCGTCGGGAAAGCCGGAGCAGGGGCGGCCATCGTCCTGGATATCCGCCGCGACGGTGAAGACCTCCAGGTCACCGTCAACCTCGGCACTCGCCCGTTTGAACTGGACGAGTAACCCACCGATCCCGTCCACCGCAGTGACGGAGAGTGGCCTGATTGCGGGCCTGTTTAATTGCAAAGCTGACCAGTTGCCAACCTGACCAATTGCAGACTTGTCAGTCGCAGACTGATTCGCTGCCGCAAACAAATTGAGTGCGAAGCAGCGAACCTCGCTCGGTAACCTAACCACCTCGCGTAACAGTTTGTCGATTTAATCAAGAGTCAACCTGTTTTCGTTCAACCGGTAGCCGTAGGCGACTTGCAGTAGCAAGTAAGTCGCCTCTGGCTGCCCGTTTAACGAATAAATCAACAGCCCGGTTAGCGACGTGGGGTCTGCCATTGAACGGGACGATCGGCCGAAGAGAACGCCGGTTGATTCGCCGCCGGAGCAGCATCGGCGTAGCCGCCACCGGACATCGGCTGGGAAGCGTCCGCCGGATTGTAGGGTTGCAAATTCGGAGGAGCCGGGGTTGGCGAGAGTGCGCTGCCGGCACCCTGTGGACTCGTTGAGTTCCATCCCGACTGTGCGTTCGGATTGACCGGTTGTGTACTCGGGCTCTGCTGTGGAATTGGGCTAAAAGTTGGATTGGGCTGCAACTGCGTTGCCGGATACTGTCCCGGCGAATTCGCGGGCGGTTGATACCCAACGCTGCCCGATTGCCCAACGAACTGTCCGGCCTGGTTGTTGTAGCCGTAGCCACCTGAGTACCCGGGAGGCGGAGGCGCGTTGGTGAGATCGTTCACCGGCATTCCACCGGTTCGCAGTGAATTGCTGCCACCGGAATTGCTGCCACCTGACAAATTCATTTGCGGGCTCATCACCACGCTCTGGTTCGAACTGGTTTCCGTCCATCCCGAACCGGCCGGAGCCGAGGAGGTGCCACCGGCGAGTGCGATCTGGTTTCCGGACGCGGGGGCCGCAACGGATGGTTGGTTAAAGCTCATCGGCTGCAACGTCGTCGGTGCGTAGCTCGCCGGAGTGGTGCCGATCGCCGAACCAGCAACCGCGTTTGGGTTTCCGTAGGATCCGGTCGCCGGGGGCGGTACGCGTGCGGAAGCACCAAACGGACCTAGTGCGGGAAGCGTCGGACCAGCCACCGGTGCTTGGCCGGGGAGCTGAGTGATCGGTGCCACCGCCGTTCCGTTCGGACCGCCCGCATGCTGGCAACCGACCGATGCGATCAACAATGCAGAACCCATTCCCGCGATCCCGCGACGGCCGGACGACATCGAAACGCTGATCAGCCGCGACACACCGCGATGGCAACGCGATCCGGGCGCACGGCGTCGGAGTGATCGGGCGGAAAAGGTGGGGGTGATTAACTTCATCGGGATGCTTCCGATCGTTCAGTCGAGTGGGCTCGAGCGGCACGAAACTTCTTCGCATTCGCATGGAAACATCGGCTTTAACAAATCTCGGTATTTTGTCGAAAGACCGTTTCCGGTGCCGCACTGCAACATCGATGCACGCATCCGCGAGAAATCCAACCGCGAAGGATGCCGTTAGACGGTCGGCGGAGACTGCACCGGCGGCAGGTCGGGTGCTTTCCAGTGGTCCGACGCCACCGCAACCTCTTCCACTTCTTGCCCACCTGCCGATTGTCGCAGCAGCAAATAAATGCCGCCGGTCATCGCCCAAAGGAACATGATCGCAACCACCGCGGGCAGCAGCTCCAAACAGGCGATCAGGGCCGGATTGGGAGCGGACACGACACCACAAAGACTTCCGCCCACCCGACAGATCGCAGCCCAGGCGGACACCACGACCGCGGAAATCACCGTTGCGACGCCAATCAACAAAACCAATTGAGGCAGCCGGCGAAGCGTGTACTCATAACCGCGGCTGAGCGAATCGAGCGGGTCGGGGTCCGGCTCGACCATCAACGAAGCCAACGCGAGCGGTGTTGCAATTCGCCCACCCAAGATTAAAACGGCCGCTACCAAAGTCGCTGGCAAAACGATCGGCAACGTCAACCAGTTCGCCCAGTTGCCGACGTCCGATGGACCACCCAACCAATTCGAAAACCAGTTCAGTCCCAAAACGATACCGGCGAAAAATGTTGCGACCAGCGTAGGCAAAACCACCACCAAAACGCCGCGGCCGATCCTCCGAAAAGCATCACCAAACGTGACGAGGTAAGACGGCGTGTCACGCCCGGCGGTCAGCAACGCCCCGACACGAACCAAAGCCATCGAAGTCGGCAACCAAAGCACGATCGTCCAAACAACGAGCACCCAACTCCATCGCTGCGATAAAAATTCGCCGCCCGGCAGACCGCCTGTCCACTCATTGGCGAACGGGAGGCGGGGAATGAATGCGTCGCTCGGTGAAGCAACCGTTCCAATCGCCAAACCCAGGACCGATCGAACCGACATCGGCTGCTGAAGATCGCTATCGAAGGCAACATGCTCTGGATTTTGAGTCAACCAAACCGCACCGGCAAACCAAACTGCGAATACTAAAAAACAGTGCGTCAACCAAACCGGACCTCCGGCGACACGGCAAACGCGGACCAAACGCAGCCACGGAAACACATCGACCCATGTTCGCACTTTGTCGAACAAACGTTCCTCCGGCCCCTTCACCATTTTCTTTGCGTCGCTGGCGTCGCGGCGGGATGATTCTCGATCGCGGTGGCTCTCTACGTCGCCGGCGGGCGCAGACTCATCCGCACACCGATTCTGCTCGCTCGCCAGCGAAATCGTCGGAGCACCAGGCGTTGATTCGGGCGACTTTTCGGTCGATTCGGCTTCTGTATTCATCACCTTAGTATTGGCGACCGGAGGTCAATTGCCGAGAGGGATACCATTCGCTTGGGTTGGGCATAACGATCCAGTTCGGGTCGGCATCGTGAGCAACAACGCCCGCGTGAATCCTGCAAACAGCCGCCGGAAGGCTGGAACGGGCGATCGCAATTTCCGCGAACATCCGGATTGGCGGACGACTCTGATCTCCGAGACTCGCTTCCACAGATCCGGGAACCGCGTTCCCCAAAATGTTGCGGCTAGCCCCGTTGTTACTAGCCTTCGATGCGAGGCCGGCGTCACCAGAGCCCACCGCGGCGTACCAAACCGGGTTCACCTCTGCCCCGCCGTGGACGCAGGCTCTCCGCGTTCCATCAGGTGCCAAGTCAAACTGCAGCGACGTGACGTAATCTCCATCACAATCGAGCAGCAATCGGAAGTGACGTGGCCGATCCGAATACAGCGCGACATACAAATAGTCCTCGTCGGCGGCGCACTTCGCCGTCACTTGTTCGCGATCCCATACATCGGCAATCGACCAACACGCATCATCATCGCGGGCGTCGAGCAATGGTCGTTGCCGAGCATGCGGCGGGGAATAACGGGACACCGCACGTTTTGCGGGCTCCGCAGCAACCGGCATCTCATCCCGACCAAGTCCATCCCGATCGAGTGAGTCGCCATCACGTCCACGCTGACGGTCGGATAAACGTTTACTGACCATTGGAACCACACCACGGACTGCCATCACAACAGGGTGGTAGTCCCAGTTGACTCTCGCCGCGATCGAATTGTCATCAGATTTCGATGTCTGTCCCTTTTGATCAGCGAGAGAAGATAGAGGACTCGCAAACCCGTTCATCCTTCCGGTGGATTGCCAAACCGTTCGCTGAGTCTCGGGCACCAAGATTTGCGGCGCCGGTCGCCCATGCGACTCCATCCCCGACAAGTAGGCAACCGGAGCTACCTGAAACGGCGACAGCGGTTGCACACCCGCGCCGGCATCGGCGTGGCTCTCCGGCGCATCGCCTGGCACCTCGCCCGCCGACAACTCGGAGGCCGAATCATTCGATGCGCTTGGGCGTTTGATCGCAAAAGCCCGAACCATGTTTGCTTCCACGCTCGTCGACATCGCCGAACAGCGCAGCTCAGCCCAACGACGAATCGATGCCGGACGCGCGTTTTGGGCCAACAGTTCCAAAAGAACATCACGCGCCAAATTGGCGTCTCCATTGACTTGCCCGCATCCGATCAACCCTTCCCACAACAGCCTGGTTCGGTCGTCCGGCGCGGTCAACGCGAGCACCTGTTCCACCTGCATTTTTAGCTGATTTCGATCTTGCCGAGGCTGCTCTCGCTTTGCCCCTGCGTGCAGTTTTTCCTTGAGGCGAACGGTTTGATTCATCCGCGCCGTTGTGATCTGCAACTGCCGGTGGGATGCGGTCTGTTCTTGCCCTTCCTGTCGGTTTTGTCCTGTCGTTAAGCCGACACCGGCGGCCAAGGACACATCACGACGCACGCTCCCCGATGAGTCATCGAGAGTTGCAATCTCAATCGCGTCAGGCGAAACGTGTCCGGGTGCTGCCATCATCAACGCGTCGACGGAGAGGTCGTTAGCGAGCGCACCGACACCGGTTAACAATGCGTTGCCCCGGAGAACAGAAGCGTGCTTCCATGCTCTTTCCCAGGGCCGTGGCGACTCGCAACCGCAATCGATGGCGTGCCCCTCGGCGTCGAGCGGACGCGTTAAAACGATCCGTTGAGGCCCGAGCCATTGCTCGGTGGCATGCGATTGCTCAGTGAAGGCCCGCGTGCGGATTCGTTCGATCACGGTGAGCCACGATTGGATCGTTCTCACCCCGAGACTCTCATCGAGAACCACAACCGAGGGACGATGCTCCCGCAGCCACTCGCTTTTTCGCTCGGTTTCATCAGCGACGCCTCGCTCCGCCAACGTACTGCCGATTAAATCCGCGGACGAACCGTCACTCCAGGAACCATGCACCTCCGACACTCCCAACATCGCCGCGGCCGCCCGGCAACGGTCGAGCAATTTTTGTTTCCCGGAATCATTCTTGCGATTTGCCGATCGATGCGTCGCGTCCTCATCGAGGTAGATCGCCGTCCGTCTCTGTTCCTGCAGCGTTTCGCGTCCCACGATCGACCACGGGACTGTCGCCGCCGAGGATGCAACAAACAAGACGCCGGTCCGGCGTTGCTCGCCGCGCAGAGACCTCCAAGTCGTCTCTCCCTTCACGCGGCGGAAAACCCTGCCGTGTGAGGCAACCGCGAACTCGAACCCGGTCGGTGCCTGACACAGGTCTTCCACCGTGACTTGTCCGGATGAGGTGGCGACCACTCTCGGGGCGTCCACGCGATTGCGGGTCGCTTTTTCGGAGGAGGGCAGGATGTCTTCGACCCAACTCTCGCCTCCGTCGTAACTACCGAACCGGTTCACGCCGCTGGCTTCGGACGCATCGCCCACCGCCTCGATTGCTCCACGGCCGCCGAGGGCGACGGCTCTCAACCGCGGCAGCTCGTGCGCATCGGCGAGCATCCAGCTTTCTCCGGCATCGTGGCTGACCACACACACGCCGCGGCTGATTCCGGTCACTGGTTCATAGCCACCACCGACGACAACCACATCACGGGCGGATAGCCACAACACGTCCGAAAATTCACAAAACGGGATCGGCACGACTCGCTCTCGCCGGGTGGGGCCCGATCGCATGCCTGTGCTGAAGAGCCCACCTGCCATTCCGGACGATCGCGGGTTCTCTGAATTGGAATCCTCCGAGACCACCGAAACATATTCAATCGGCCACCACGATTCACCGTCATCGTCACTCCGCAGAATCGTTCCGGCGTCTCCGACCGCGATTCCGATGGAACCCGACGCCTGGCGGGGTTGGTTATAGGCGACCGACGCCACCTCGGGCGTTCGATGGGAATCCAGCGGAGAAAACGCGACCGCCCGCAAACAACTTGCTCGGCGAATTTGCGCAGGAGACACATAAGTGGGCTGGAAAGAGACGCTCTCGAGATCGAAGGAATCGGGCTCTGCCGCGACCGCGACGCCCGCCAACTCCAACGAACCAATCACGCACAGCACCCACGCCACCAACCACAATCCTCCCCGGCCGCGTTTTGTCGGTACGCCACAGTCTGCCCCGAACCAATCCCGCGAGCATTGTGTTTCGCGTTCCCGAACGTCCTCTGCCGCATCGCCTCCCCAAGCCCCCGCGAGGGCCGCGTTTGCTGTTATGAAAGCGGCGATCCGATCCTTCTTCAGCGTTCGTTTCATGAGAGCACCTCTCGAACCGAGGCGGCGGCGAGCAGGAACAATGTGCAGCCACCGATCAGGTTGACGCTCATCAGCGTCAGACTCACCGAGGCTTTCCCCTCGGTCCCCAGCACCGCGGCATCTCCGACGAGCGTGCTGAACGTCGTCAAACTCCCCAAAAAACCGACCCGAATCGCCAACAAAACCCGTGGATTCATGGGCGTCTCCCCAACCGCCGCGAGGGTTTCTACCCACTGATACAGGCCGCCCAAAATCAGGCAGCCGCACAAATTCGCAATGGTCATGGCAAAGCTCGCCCCACCACCCACAACGTGACTCAGGCTCGCAATAAGCTTCGATAGCGGGGACTGAGTGCACAACAGCGTCAGTCCGTAGCGGCTTAAAGCGCCCAAACCTCCACCGATTGCCACCGCAATTAGGTTTATTGACCAACCGATCATGGACACTTCCCTGTTTTCACCATTGTCAGTTTGCTGCGTGGAATTTACTTTGAGGGGTCAAGAATCGGAAGTTTTCTTGTCCCGAGGCAAGGGCCATCCGGGCCCATCCTTCCCAAACAGGCTAGAATTCTCGCCGTTTTCCTACACCCCACTACTTTTTGAATCGAAAGACCCCGCTGATGAGTACCGCTTCGAGCACGTCTACCGCCACCGAGCAGCACGTGATGAACGGAGCCGATGTCCTGGTCAAATCTCTCGTCGACCATGGTGTCGAAGTACTTTTCGCGTACCCAGGCGGGTGCAGCATGCCAATGCACCAGGCATTGACGCGATTCGGAGATTCAATTCGGACGATTTTGCCACGGCACGAACAAGGTGGCGCGTTCGCCGCCCAAGGCTACGCACGCAGCACCGGTAAAATCGGTGTCGTGATGGCGACCAGCGGCCCGGGAGCGACCAACCTCGTCACCGCCATCGCGGACGCGAAACTCGACAGTATTCCTATGCTGTGTATCACCGGGCAGGTTCCGACCGGCGCGATCGGAAGCGACGCGTTCCAAGAAACCCCGATGGTGGAAATCTGTCGTGGTATCACCAAACACCATTACCTCGTGACCGATATCGCGGACCTGCCGCGAATCATGAAAGAGGCGTTCCACGTCGCGATGAGCGGTCGACCTGGGCCGGTTCTGGTCGACATGCCCAAAGACGTGCAGTTGAGCGATTTGGCGATCGACATGGATCCGCCGATGGACCTGCCCGGATACGACGCGTCGACTCCCACGGTGCCGCCCGAAACCATCCGGCAAATCGCTGCCGCGATCCGCATGGCTCGGCGTCCGGTCATCTATTCCGGCGGCGGAATCGTGATGGGCGAAGCCGCTGAGGAATTGCGGACCCTGATCGCCAAAACGGGCATCCCTACGGTGACCACCCTCATGGGGCTCGGTTCGGTCGAACCGGACAACCCTTATTCGCTCGATTGGTTGGGCATGCACGGTGCCGCCTACGCCAACTACGCGGTTCGCGATTGCGATTTGCTGATCGCCTTGGGTGTGCGTTTCGACGACCGTGTTACGGGCAAAGTCGAGGCGTTCGCGAAGGACGCGAAGATCATCCACGTCGATATCGACGCCTCCGAACTGAATAAAAACAAACAGGCCCACATTCCGGTCCGCGGCGACGTCAAACAGGTTTTGACCGAATTGAACCGGATCGTGCAGAAGCCCGATATCAGCGATTGGCAGAAACACTGCACCGAACTGAAAGCAAAATACCCGCTGAAGTACGACACCGAATTCGATGGCATCTTGCAACAGCACGCGATTCGCACGCTCAGCGACCTGACCGCCGACCGCGAAACCTACATCTCCGTCGGTGTGGGCCAGCACCAAATGTGGGCGGCCCAGTTCTACAAATTCCGCCAACCGCGGACTTGGATGAGCAGCAGCGGGCTAGGAACGATGGGCTTCGGATTGCCCGCCGCTATGGGCGTTCAAGCGGCCCATCCCGGCGCGCTCGTGATCGACATTGACGGCGACGGTAGTTTCCAGATGAATATCCAGGAACTCGCGACATGCTTCTGCGAAGAACTGCCCGTGAAGATCTTGCTGCTCAACAACCAACACCTCGGTATGGTGGTGCAGTGGGAAGATCGCTTCATGGAGCGGAACCGGGCACACACCTACCTCGGCCCGATCCATCACGACGAAGCCAAGGGCAAGAGCTCAGCCGACCGATTCGAATACGCCACCGACCGCTACCCGAACTTCGTCGAGATCGCCAAGGGTTACGGATGCGGTGCCGCGACGGTCAAACGCAAAGCGGACCTCGAAGGTGCTCTCAAAGAGATGATCGACTCG
>NZ_ANOH01000044.1 GCF_000346505.1 Aporhodopirellula sallentina SM41 | reverse complement strand
CACAACGGTTCTCTCACCAGCCTCGCGGCTGAAGTGAGCGCAAGCGAACTTCAGCCGCGAGGCTGGTGACGGTCGATCATCTTCGTACGCTCGTCCAATCGGGCGATCACGAAACGGCAGTACCAGACGTCCCAAACTCCGTCTTTCTGCGTTGCACTGAGTCCAATGGCCCGATCGGCAAACGCCTCTCCAATCCTGTACGTGTGCCCCTTGAAACCGAACTGACCAACTGCGTTGGGACGACGCACTTCGAAGTGATCGTTGTACTCATAGGCAACGTTTGAATCGTCAAATCGACGCTCGCTGATTCGGTAATGCTCCGATGGCGTTCCCAGATCCAATGCCTCATGAGGACGCTCCAAGTTGTAGATTTGACGCCAAGGATCGAAGCAAGCCTGGGCCTCTTTTAAACTGCTCATTGAGCGGCCCTGAAGCACTTCAAGCTTGAGCGTCCGGTGGAACCGCTCGAGCTTCCCGCGACCCTGAGGATGATAGGGGCGACCGAAGATCACTTCGATGTCTTGACGCAAAAGCCAAGCAGAAAACTTGGTGTATTTCATCGACGTCATGGCTGTCGCCCAAGGCGTTCCGTTATCGACGTAGATCGCCCTGGGAAGCCCGTAAACCCTGAAAATATCGCGAAAATGACGCTGCACGCTCTGTCGCTTCTGGTTGCCACACGC
>NZ_ANOH01000043.1 GCF_000346505.1 Aporhodopirellula sallentina SM41 | reverse complement strand
CCGACCACAGCCGAAACTCTCGGCGAATTTCGCTACCACTGCACCGTTCGATCGGGACATGCGACGTTTTGGGGGTCGATTTTAGACAAGACAGGCAATTCTTTTCGATTATTCGGGATGCGAGGCCGATGGGACGGATCGCTCGCTCAGATTGAGCACGATGGGTGTCGTTCAAATTGGTATGAAACCGAAGATACGTTTCACCTCGACAATTGGAATCATTGGTATGAAACGACATCAGCGTGGAAAGAGCACACGTCCGTTCACCATGAGAAATCGCAACCAAAATGGTCGCCTCAAACGAAGCTTATTGCAAATAGCACTCGCGGGAGTTCTTGCATCGACTGGCACCTATTCGTTTGCCGCCGACATCGAGGTTACTAGCACCGACGATTCCGGTGAAGGAACGCTTCGTGAAGCACTCACCACCGCCGTTGCCGGTGACCGTATCGTCTTCAACCTGACCGGCTCAACGACGATCACCTTGGCATCCGACCTGCCGGTAATCACCGACGACCTGACGTTTACCAATTCGAACGTTGCGGCGGTAACGATCGACCGCAACGGTTTCGATCCGTTGACCTTTACCGGAGGTGTGATCGACCTAGGAGAACTGAACGTCATCGCGGCGATAGGCAGCGCGACTGATTTCGATTTCGGTGCCGCATCGACATTGATCGGCGATGGCGAACAAATCACCGGAGACATTCAACTCCGCGGGACCATCGCCCCAGGAAGCAGCGCCACAACAGGCAACATTGGCAAGATTGTGATCGATGGCCAATTGGACGCCGATAGTTCAACGATTCAAATGGATGTTCAGGGTGGCGCCACTCCTTCGAGCGACGAAGTTGAAGTGACCGGTACGACAACAGTGGATGGCGCAACACTCGCCCCCAATTTCATCGGCTCCGAATACGCGATCGGCGATACGTTCACGCTTCTCTCGACCGGAGGGTTATCGGGCACGCTCACAAACGCAACAGAAGAGTTCCAGCTTCCTTCAAACCCATTCTTAGAAGCAATCATCAACGTAGGTGCGAACGATCTGGGTTTGACGATTCAAGACAACGGTGCGAGCTTCACGGACGTTCTCAATGAATGCGACCAATTGGAGGCCGCTGCGGAAATGGATCGCCTACGAACCGCAGGCTCTGGCACCCAGCAAACTGCGATCAACGACCTGCGTACTCAATCATCATTCGCAGTCAGTTCGGCCGCTCGACAGCTAGCTGGCACTTTGTATCCGTCACTCGTTGACGCACAAATCAATGAAGCCCACAACGGGGTTCACATCCTGCGAGATCGCGTGCTGATGCAACGATTGGAGGTCACCACCGACGGATCTTGTTCGCCATGGGTACGTGCTTTCGGTATGTCGCTCGATACCGGCGAAGACCATTGCCCTACCGAGGGATATCGCCGCGAGATTGCAGGCGTTGAACTGGGAACAGGATACTTCTCAACCGCCGGCCTCGGCTTCAACGGCTTCGTCCAACTCGGGTCAGCGGACACTACTGTTGTCGACGATAGCCAACTCAGCGAATCCGACTTCTATCGTGTGGGTGGATCCGTGCAATACGTCGGTGACGTCTGTTACGCGTTGGGCACAGGCGGCTTTGGCTTCCACCAACACTCGATCGCACGGTCCATGTCCGCGCTCCAGTCGGGAACATCAGCAAACAATGAACTCGACAGTGACGATCAGTTCGTTTCGGTCGAGATCGGCACATTCTTCGAAACCACTCGATGGCTATGGTCATCGTTTGCATCCGTTCAAGCGGCGCAAGCGAATCTCGACGGCGGTTCGGAAACAGGTGACTCCGACTTCCTGCTCAACACCAGCAGCATTGACGGAGAGTCCTTGCGATCGATGCTCGGGGGAACGCTCACAGGCAGCAACCTAACCGGGCTGGGCAACGCGACCACTCAAGTACGCTTGGGTTGGCTACACGAGTATTTGGATCACTACCAAACGGTCGTCTCAACCGTTCAAGACGGCGGGCAGGCGATGACGATCCAGAGTGCCGACACAGGACGCGATTGGCTGTCGCTCGGTGCCCAACTCGATTGGGGCGTGATCCTTGGTGGGCAATTCACACTCGCGTATCAAGCCAACCTCAATACCCAATCGACATTCCAAAGCGGCATGGTTGGAGGACAATGGTACTGGTAGTCCAACGACAGAGAAATCGCACAGCTTCGTTGCCGCGAGCGTGCCAGCGTCGAACTACCACGCCTGCTCCGTCCTAAGTCTCGGCACACCCTCCGACGACACCTGTCGCGCACCCGAAGAAGTACGAACGGGGTTGGGCCGTTAGTCCTGCCTGTTCGAAAATTTGCTTCGCCCGTTCGCAATCCTCGAATGCGGTCGTGTAGACACTCAACATCCGATAGTTGTCGGGATTGCCCATGAAGAGGCGACCGATGACGGGGATGATGCGTGTCAGATAGAACAGGTACGGCGTTCGCAGCCAGCGGTTTTGGGGCACGGAAATCTCCAGAAAGGAGAACTGCCCTTGGGGTGCGAGAATGCGACGCACTTCGTGAGCCAGAACAGACAGTTGCTCGTTCGACAACGTCTTCAATCCGAACGAAGAAACGACCACGTCCGCAAACCCGTCCGGCAGACCGCTGCGCAGCGCGTCGACTTCGTGAATTTCCATCTCAGTAGTGAGTGGGCCGTCCTGGCGACGTCGCCGGTGCAGCTCACGTGCACAGCGACACATCTCGGAAGAATTCTCGATCGCCACCACCCTGCCCTGCAGCATTGCTGGCCCGCCCTGGATTGCTGCCCTGCCCTGCTCTTCTGCCCTGCCCCGCTCATTCCGCCGGCAATCCCCGGCTTGCTGCGTCCCTAGCCGTTTGACGATGCGGGGGTACAGCTCGCCCATCCCGGCCATCAGGTCCACGACAACAGCCCCGGCAGGTATCTCGACCTGTTCGACACACTGGCGACGCCATCGTTCGCAAAAACCGAACGAGGAAACCAGATTGACGATCCCATACGTTGCCGACATTTCGTCGAACAACTTTCTCACAAACGATGAGTCATAAATTGGCTCATCGTTGCTACTCGTTTTCATCGCGTTCTATGACCTGAGCAAACCGCACCACATCTGAACGCGACCGTCACATTCATGCCCGATAATCAAACCGCATTACGGGCACCGACGGCAACCTCATTCTACTCCGCCCGGCGGCAGATGATCACGTAGATAGCGGATGATCAACATACGAGCATGCACCGGAGTTCCGACGCCTTCCCGCAACCCGTGGTCTCGGTTGGGATAGACCATGTAGTCGAACGGTTTGCCGAGGCGGATCAACTTATCGACCAGGCCTTCGATAATTTGAATATGCGTGTTGGTTTCTCCTGACCCGGTGATGATCAGCAGATCCCCCTTCAAACCTTCGGCGTAGTTGATTGCCGCTGCCGTTCGATATCCTTCCGGATTGTCCTCACGGGTTCGCATGTAAATCTCTTGGAACCATGCGTTGTAAAGATGCGGTTGCGGTTTGGGGACGACCGCAATACCGACGTGATACGAATCAGGTTTACGGAACATCGCGTTGAGCGTGTTGGACCCTCCGCCGCTCCACCCCCAAATGCCGACGCGGGACAGGTCCACGTAAGGCTTCATCCGTCCGAGTTCCTTCAACCCGGCTTCTTGCTCCTCGGTCGATAGCGGTCCCAAACTGCCGTAGCTGGCCCGTCGCCACGCGGCTCCTTTTGGTGCAGGCGTTCCCCGGTTGTCGATGGAAACGACAAGGTATCCCTGGTCGGCGACCACGCGGTGAAAGTCACTCTGAACGGCTCCCCATTTATCCAACACCGTCTGGGCATAGGGCTCTCCGTAGACGTACACGAAGACGGGGTATTTCTTCGACTCGTCGAAGTCTCTCGGCTTCATCAACAACGCGTCCATCGTCACATCATTTCCGATGTCCAATTGAAGGAACTCCGTCGGATGCGCGACAACCTCGGCTGCCCGTTTGTGAAGTTGCTCGTTCGCCTCCAAGACACGCAGGCTTTTGTGCTCAGGCAATGAGACCAAGTCGATCGTCGGCGGAATGTCGACAGTCGAATAGGTGTGAAACGCCCACTTGGCGTTCGGAGCAAACACGTATTCGTGCGTCCCGGGCTGACCTTTCGGAGTAACGCGCTGCAACGTGGCACTGCCGTCCAAAGGAACACGGTACAAATATGTCTGAGTTCCATTTTCCGGAGACGCGTAGAAGTAGTACCAACCACTTTCCTCATCGACAGTCCCCTTGGCGATCAGGTCATACTCGCCCGCTATCAGCGTTGACAACGCTTCGCCATCTCGCGAGTACAAGAACGCGTGACGCCATCCGTCTTTTTCGCTGACGACGATGAACTGCGTGTAGTCGCGAATCCACGTCAGGCCGATGTTCTTTCCTTGACTACCGACGGCCCAGGCGTAGTCCTTCTCGTGAAAGATTGTTTTGACATCCCCATCGAGATCAACGAGCAGGAACCAACGTTCATCCCGCGAACGGCTCAGCTTCTCAACCAACACCTCGGTCGAATTCCCCGCCCATCCAATTTCGCCGAAGTACATTCCCTCTTCGGGCTTTTCGATCGGCAACCAAATCACCTCGGGTTCGGCTTGCTCGTCACCCGCGGAAGCCTTCACCACGCCCACGCGCAGCGACGTGATTTTCTCACCAACGCGTGCGAAGCGATGTTGTTGAACGCTGGGGTACGACGGGTCGTCGGTTTGCAGTACCGGCCGTTGGCGAACGTTTGTCGAATCGTATTCCACAAAAACGATCTTCGATCCGTCCGGACTCCACGCCGCGTCGCGATAACGCACGTCGCGATCGTTGGGCCGTTTCACGAGCGTCGTGCGTTGGTCACTTTCGATATCAACGATCACCAAATCGCCACGACGACTCTCGATCGCCTGGGCACCGTCAGGAGAAACGTTTCGGTCGCTCGCCCGCAACAGTTCACCATCGGTCGCGGGACGGGTTTGGTCCGTTTGCACATCATGGACGACCGCTTTCTGATCACTCGATTTTTCCCCGCTCGGTTTGACGAGGTAACCGGAACTGTCAGGCAACCAAGTCGCGCTGAGAGGCGTCGGCCGGTAGACGCGTCGTTCGTAGACGTCTCGAAGACGCGATTGAGCTTCCTGGTACCACGACAATTGCTCCGTGGGTTGGGAGCCGCTCGCGTTTTCGACGCGAAACGGACCGACGGCATAGCAGACATTCGTCCCCATGACCGATAGTCCTACGATTAACGAACCTAGAACTGCGAATCGTGCACGCGGCATTTGCGTTTCCTGTGAGGCGGGGGTCGTTCGGTCGGACAGATTGCGATCGCGTTCCCACTCGACCATGAGAACGTCGCGTGATCACAACTGAGAGATGGAGTCACCGGTTCGCACAGTCGATGACCGCACGCTCGGTAACTCGATAGACTCTAGCCATCTCGAAAATAATCGCCAAGCAACCCGGCGGCGATCATCGAACCGATACAAGAGTATGGGCACGAGGTGACCAAAACACGCGTGTAGCGTGAACGACATCCTCCAAAGACACACGGGAGAATTCAAGAATTTTCACACGCCAACAGGCCACTTCGCGGAGAATAAAAACGGCCTAGGATCGGTTGCTCGAACCAGCAATCCGCTGCGCATAACGCGATCATTCGATCGGTTTCCTAGTCGACACGATCACGGCGAAATCAACACCGCCTCGCCCCACAGCGAAGGGTCCTCGGCGACCGGAAACGCGTCGCTCAGGGTCAACGATTGGTACCCGAGTTCGCGGTCGGCCACGGCGTAGTAGAAACCCATCCGAGGTTGATCGATCGGGTCGAACCCCGTCATCGCGCCGGCCGGAATCAAACCGGACATCTCGTAGCCATCATGTTTCGGCGCGGCGTGGATCTGCAGCACTTTGTCGGCGATCGGTTTCGGATTCCCGCGAGCCCGGTTGATCGGTACCAATCGAGCCACCGGTCGCTCCCGTTGGGGGCCACCTCCGGCGGGCAACCATAGGAAGCGGTGGCAGTGCTGAGTCGCTCGGTGAATGTTCGGACTGTTGCGGGTGTCAAACCAAAGGTGGACACCGTCACTTTCATCGAGCCTCGTGTCGCGGCACCATGGCATCGCCCGCTTGCCGGCAACCTTGACCGTGAAACCAATTCCCTCAGGCGCCCATGCGACTCGCAAATCGGCAAAGATCGGCCCACCCGACAACGCACCAAAGGACGGCAATCGGCACGCCTCGGGCAGCGTGAGCCCACGAGTACTCCACTTCAACTCATGCCGCAACAACCGCACCTCGAATCGGAACAGGATCGTTGGGTCAACGAGTTGTGAATCCTTTGCCATGCTCAAATCGCCGCTCAAATTGCCGCCGGGAAATCTAGTTCAGTCGTCCAAAAACCAATTGTGTCGACTTCTAATCGATTTTGATAGGCCAGCAAATCCACGCACCATTCGCAAAACAGGCGACAAAGAAGTGAAAGCTCCGCCGTATGCGGTCGGAACTCTCACAGAGGCACAAAGGCACGGGGTTCAGTGGATCGTGACCAATGCAGGAGCCGCTAGTAAAACATCCGAACAACTCCACCCAACACCACATCACGCCCAACACACACTCCCCCAACCCTCGGTGCCTCCGGGCCTCCGTGAGAGACCCTTCGCCACTGCTCCCCAAAATAAACCAATCTCTTCAATCTTCACGCCCAATACACAAGCTGCTGTCCAGATCCTTTCCTAACCCGCACAAACCGATTGTTTTCAACAGAATGAGAGATTTCCCTCGTTGATCTTTTTTTCCTAGCCGTCATGGACGTCGATAACGTGCACTGCAGCGATCACGCAGGGAGGCAAGTGGACGACCGATCCGGTTCCTTATCATCATCCGGATCACGCAGAAACGTTTCTTGCCTGTCCGAAATTGCCGCTTCCCACCTCAACGTTCCCACCCATGGCGGACACCCATTATTTGTCCGCTGACCTTTGTTCGCAGACGCCCATCATTCCAATGAGATTTCCGACAGAGAAGCCTCAACACCGGCTGACGCCCAAAGGTTCATCGAAAGGATTATTCAGATGAAAACTCAGCTATCTTACAAACGTTCTTGTACCAAATTCAAACCATCGTCGCGTTCGCCTAAATCTCGCGGACGTATCCGACGACTCTTGCTCGCCGCCCTCATCGGCGGTGCTTCCCTGTGGTCGACGTCATCACCTTCGGTTGCCGCCGAACTGCCGTTTGACAAACGCGGCGGGATTTCGATTCTCGTTCACGAGTTTCATCCGACACCGACCACATCCGATGCCGTCGAACCGATCGCACCGGCCGACACGGCATCGGTTGAAACCAAACCCAACGCCGACGCATCCAACATCGTCGCGGCAGTCGGAACACACGACAGCGTTCCTGTCGTTATCGCCAATGAAACACTTTCGACACCAACCGCACACCGCACGTCGAGCCAATTCAATGAAATGATCGCCGCCGCCGTATCCGCAACGGCGGCCAAGGTGGGAATCTCGGTGGAACAATTCCTCGAACCTTTCGCAATGGTGGGCCCCCTCGCATCGAAACCGTTAGCAACGACACCGCTGGCCGAGAAACCGGCAAACGATGCAGAAGCGACCACCGAGATTCCCGTAGACGCTGTCGAAGAATCGGCAATCGCCGTCACCACCAAACCCGCCAACCCGATCGCCGATGAACCGGTTCAGTCTGTTTTGACCGAATCGGTTCCGTCCGCGCAACAACTCGCCGAAGCGGTCGCGTTGAACCGATGGTGGCAAGACGAAACGATCGACGAGACAGACAACGAAATCCTCAACGAGATCGTCCAGACGGAAATCGAAACGAGCATTGTTGAGAATGTTGTCGAAAACGCCGTCGAGAATATTGCTGAGGACATTGTTGAAAACACCGTCGAGAGCGTTGTCGAAGAAGAATCGACGGACCTCGCGGACGCCCTCGTGGCCAACGACCTCGAAGACAAGTTCGTCGGCTCGGCTCCCGTGATCGTCACGATCCAGGAAGCCTATTCGCCATACGACATCGCCAAACGCGATCTCGAAATGGAATACCTCGACCTGACGACGGTACAACCGATTCATCCAAAAAACTATGTTTCGTTGCCAGCCGATGACGCGCTCGCACTCGAGGATGCGGACACGGTAGAGATCGCCAAAGAATTCGAATCCGAAGAGCTCGAAACGGAAGACGCTGTCGCCAAGACGGAAGACGGAACCGCCGCTGAAATCGAAGTAGCACAGGTCGACAACAACGCAGCAGCCGACGACATCGAAGAAGTTGTCGCGGTTTCGCCGGATTGCCTGCTCGACGAATGGATTCACACCGCGTCAATCTGGACCGAAAACGTTCGCACCACTGACGTGAGCGTGACCGCGGTCGGCGAATCGGTCGGCACCTGGTTTGCCAACTTCGCAATCCCAGCCGAAGCAAACGTCGCCGAAGAAGTCCCGATGATGATCGTTGCCAACGAAACGATCCCCGCACCGGTGCCCGACGCAGTACCAAACGCGGCTCCCGAGCCCGAAGCCGTCGTCGAAATGGTCGCGACCGATGCCAAGGACGCTCCAGCGGAAGACATCGCCGCTGTCTCCGACGAACCAATCTCGGACGAAGCGGTTGCCGAAGTTGCAGCCGCCGAACCGTCTGACCCTTCCGATTCGCAGGAAATCGTGATGATGGATGTCGACGGTGAAAAGATTCCTGCCCCCGTTGCGGACGAAGCTCCCAACGCGGTCACCGAGGAATCGTTCGCGGTCGAAGAATCGGTCGCTCCCGCATCGGACGCACTCGCTGCAGACGAGATCGTGATGATGGACATCAACGGCGAAAAGGTGCCCGCTCCTGTTGCCGACGACGTTCCCAACGCGACTCCCGAGGAAGCACTTGCGGTTGAGGACAACGAACACCCGTCGTCCGACGACGTCGCGGTTGCCGAGATCGTCAGTGTCGAAACCGCCGAAGACCTTCAGGAAAGTGACGCTGCGGACGCTCTCGAAGTTGTCGAAATCGCCGAAGTGGCCCCGAAAACGGACACGCTTGAGCAGATCGCGGTGAGCGATTCACCGGAACAGCAAGGGGAAAACGAAACCGTTGACTCGGATCAGAACGACTCGGAGAGTTTCCAGCAAGCGATGTCGCTCTCGGCCATCGTCGCGGCAATCAACCAATGGCAGAACCGCACGATCGCTCAAATCCTCGCGGACATCGAACCGAAGGAAGAGCCAACCGCCCTCGTGGAACTCGCCGACGCCTCGGATGTCACCGAACCGACCGATGCTGACGAATCGGTAGACGCCATCGAATCCGCCGAGCAAGTCGACGATGCCGAAATCGAAATCGCCAACGCCAGCGAAGTTTCCGAGGAAACAATCATCCGCTAGTTGCGATCCGGTCACTGCCGGTCTCACCAACCAAACGCAAGAAAGCCGTGGTTTTAGTAGAACCACGGCTTTCTTCGTATCGTGAATGAACCAATGCGTCAGGATCGATTGCTCCTCGCTAGACAGAGAGAGCGATCGACTCAAGATGTTATCGACTCACGGGGAAGCTATTCCCTCACCGTCAAACGCCGGGCCGTTTGCACCAACTCGAGCATCTCGCCTCGCAACCCGTGCGGGTCTTCTCCGGTCGCATCCTCCGCCGCACGCAGAACATCGTCGTACGTCCACGCTCCCGAATACTCACTGCCTCGAAGCAACATGCCGAATGCGGCAACCGAAGCGGCAAAGCGAAAGTCTTCATCCGATTCGCTGAACGGTGTCTGCGAATCCTCGAGCACCCGCGTCATTAAACGACTCGTGTCCCCCTGCGGTGGTTTGTAACGTAATTTCAACGTCAACATTTCGTCGGGAGCCCCCGCGTCGTCGGCATCTTGAGTCGCCTCGGTATCCGATTCAGGCGTTTCGTCGACGGCCCGATTCTTTTCCGGTTGATACTTCAACGGATCGACCGCCGGTGCCACCGCATCAGGCAACCTTCCCGCCGGCACGACTTCATAGAATGCCGTCACGCGGTGCCCTGCCCCGATCTCACCGGCGTCTTTGGTGTCGTCATTGAAATCCTCTTTAGCGAGCAAACGGTTTTCGTAGCCGATCAACCGGTAGGACGAAACCGCCGCGGGGTTGAACT
>NZ_ANOH01000042.1 GCF_000346505.1 Aporhodopirellula sallentina SM41 | reverse complement strand
GTCCGTTGCACACCACGTGCACGTTGTGACCTCGACGCTGCAACATGGTGGTTGCCACCTTTTGGTTGACCAACCCGTCTTCGACGAGCAATACGTTCAACTCGGCCCCGTCAACACGGTTCGTCGTCGCTGAAACTGGCGGAGGGGGCTGCAGGTGTGGCGGCGCGAGCGCTCTGATGATTCCCTCGTGAAGAGACGAATGTTTGATCGGTTTGGGAAGGCAACCGGTCACGTCCGATTGTCGCATAACGGATCGTGGGCCCGAATCCATTGTTGCACGCATCATCAAAATCTTGGCAGAGGAGATCCGCGGGTTGGGATGGCTGCGCATGGTGTCGCACAAGTCCCACCCGTCCATTTCGGGCAGCACTTCGTCAATGATCACCAATCGAATCGGTTCATCCGATTTGGCGGCTTCTTCGAGAACTGCGGTTGCCTGCTTGCCACTTTCAGCGAGGACAACGTCGAGTTGCCAACTGACTAACAGTTCCGTGAGAACACTGCGGTTGGACTCGTTATCGTCCACCACGAGAACCGTTTGATTCTTCACGGGCCCCGGAAAAGAGAGCGATGTCTGCGAGTTCGCAAGACCGAACTCGGCATGAAAGCGGAACGTGCTTCCTTTGCCTTCCTCACTTTCAACGCTGATTTGGCCGTTCATCAGCTCGGTCAATTGTCGAGAGATGGACAACCCGAGTCCCGTGCCACCGAACTGCCGCGTTGTCGCGAGGTCAGCCTGGCTGAACATGTTGAAAATATCCGCCTGCCGTCCCTTTGGGATCCCGACCCCGGTGTCGTGAACCGCGAAGTCGACGATAACAGAGTTGTTGCTGCGCGACCGCAGCGATACGTCAACGAAGATCTCTCCCGTGCTCGTGAACTTGATCGCGTTGCCTACCAAATTCGTGACGATTTGACGCAAGCGAGTGGGATCGCCTCGTAGT
>NZ_ANOH01000041.1 GCF_000346505.1 Aporhodopirellula sallentina SM41 | reverse complement strand
AGGTTTTTACGACACCGCCCTAAACGAAGCGAACGATGTCTGAACTACGAGAAATTGTACCAAGGCCATGGCCCGTTGCCAAAGAGCCAAGGTGTGCCCGAAGGGCCTCAGCGTAAAAACCATGTTGTCGGACCGACGCGTTAGGAATCGCTTGGATCAAGGGTCTCGGCATCCGCGATATCTTTAGGACGTCCGCAGGCCCGTTTGTTGACGATCAGATCATCGCGCCCAATGACATTCAGTTTGATATCATCCAGTTCAAGGTGCAGCTTGTTCTCCCATGCATCATCAAAAGCTACGCCAGAGATAGCAGTCAGTATGTCAATCCGAGAAGGTTCAACACCAATTTGAAAGACCATCCCGGGCGTTGCCAGGTCATCAACGGTTAGGTCATGTAATGGTGCGCCAAATTCGGCGAGAACACGATATACTTTTGGCGCAGTTTCAGCGTCGGGACGAACCCAAAGATCGAGGTCGCCGGTTGCACGTGGATGGCCATGGGCAGCGACAGCGTAAGCACCAACAAGTAGGAAATCAATTTTCGCGTCGGACAACGCGAGCAACATGTCTTTGAAGTCGGGATTGAACAACGTTTGGTTCCTTGAATTCCCATGCGGTTAAAGTCAGAGGCCACACCATTAGCAATCGTTCGGCCGGTGTAGCATCGGGAACCCCGGAATCGAGCCCCTGCTGATCGAGCGTCGTGAGTTTTGCAACTGAACGGTCCATCGGTGGGAGAGAGGTCATGCGTTTCCTTTGGCTGAGGTCGTACAACGGAAGGTTTTTACGACACCGCCCTGAACGAAGCGAGCGAGTCTGAACTGCGATTGATTGTAACAAGGCCAGCGATCGTTGCCAAACATCGAAGGTGTGCCGAAGGCCTAGCGTAAAAACCATGTTAGCGGACCCGGTGAATCGCCAAGGCGGTCAGCCATTTGAGAGGTCGCCCGTGACGGCACCCACAATACTGACGGCATCGCAGGCGTAAAGATCAGCACCACCAAACGGGTTGAGTTCGAGCAGTCGCAATTCACCGTCACATTCACAAACGTCGAGGCCGTAAGCGTCAGCAGGAGCTGGAATCGCGTTGGCAACGGTTTGCGCAAAGGTCCAAGCATCGCTTTGGGGTTGGTCCGCGACAGCCGAACGAGTTGGGGCATCGTATGCGGAACCAGCAACGACGGAGCGACGGACAACAACGAATCGCCATTCGCGACCGACGTTGCGTATCGGTGCGGCAACAATGGGCAACGAATCGTCGTCAAAGTAGAAGCCGTGATCCAACGCTTTGAGCGTTACCGAAGCGACATCAAGGACGCGGCCGCTGAACGGTTTCAGTGGGCTGTCGGGGCGAACGAAAATGCGATCGGCGCAGCCGATGGCTGCGGCAACGTCAGCGGCAGACGCAACGAAGTCATTGGCGGGCATCAAACGCCAATCGGTATGAAGCAACCAATCGCGAGCAGAATCGTACCACGCCGAGCAGCAAAACGAAGCGGCGTTACAGAATGACCCCGGTGACCAATCGAGGTTGTCGTGAATACGAGCGGCGTTGCCAAGCGAACCATGGAAATACGTGTGATCGCCGCCAAGATCGGACGGTAGCCCGTCGGACCACCAAGCATCGTTCCAATCGACGAGGCGATGCCCCGCATCACGGACGGCCGCGCGAAGTGGCGAGTGTGAATCAGGGAAAACGTCGGATTCAAGTACCCACGTTGCACGAGTCATTTGAGCTAGGGTCCGCTAACGGAAGGTTTTTACGACACCGCCCTGAACGAAGCGAGCGATGTCTGAACTACGGAAATTGTACCAAGGCCAAGGCCCGTTGCCAAAGAGCCAAGGTATGCCGAAGGCCTAGCGTAAAAACCATGTTGTGGGCCACCTGAGCTATTTGAGACGTGGCATATCCATACGTGTTCGCAGTAATTCGGATTGCACGACAACTTCGGCAGCCAGAGCGGAATCGTATACCGAATCATAGTAGTCATCGTCAGCGAGTTCTGCGGCGGCACATGCCACGGCTTGCAATGCGCACGATACTGAGTTCCAGACCTTGTCTGCCGTTGGCGGATGTGAAGACGAAGCTCCGACAACGGCCGAACCAGCAAAGTCACGGACACTGGGTTGAATTACGTGTTCCGTTAGCAGAGACGCCGCAGCGGAAACGATTGCGTCGAGTTCATTGGGGGTAATGTTACCAATCGCATATTCGCGAGAAGCACAAATTGCGGCAGAGAACTCAGGTTCCGTGAGAAAAGGCAGCACGCGAGCAGCACAGTCCGCAGCGAAGAGTCTCAGTTCCACGTCACAGGACGTGTTTCCCAGCGATCTTAGCATTCTCTCTAAGTCGTCTGGCGTTGACCAAGTAGTCATTCGGTGGCCCACAACGGAAGTTTTTTACGACACCGCCCTGAACGAAGCAAGCGATGTCTGAACTACGGAAGATTCTACCAAAGCCAACGCCCGTTGCCAAAGAGCGAAGGTGTGCCGAAGGCCCTTGCGTAAAAACCATGTTAGGCGTCCGCGTACGTGCCATCAGATTGCGTGGTGCCATCGTCAAAAGTCGCCCGTCCGCCCACATACGCGCCTGAGTCAGCACAGAATGCAGATTCAAATTCCTGCGTCACGTTCCCCGTCGTGTCGTACAGAGTGCCGCACAATTTCGTCATGCGCAGTTCGAGCACACCGTCTCCGGAGTCCCACGAATGTTCGCCGTCGTAGTACTCGTGCAACGGCAAGCGAACGCTGTACACGACGTCGCCGAACTGGTTGTACCCAACGAGCTTCGCTGTGTCGTAGAGTTTCTCGACCATGGCTGTTTGAGCGGACGCC
>NZ_ANOH01000040.1 GCF_000346505.1 Aporhodopirellula sallentina SM41 | reverse complement strand
AACGCCGAGCAGAAGATTTTCCTGTCTGAAGATGGGTTTCGCACCGAATCCGAAATAGAGAACACGGATGTCAAATGGTCAGCATTCACCAAATCCGTGATATTTGATGACGGAGTCTTACTCTACCGTGGCACGAACGTGGTAAATTGGATACCTGATACAACGCTTGATGGCGACAACGGAGCCGCACGATTGCGTAAGCTAGTGAGTGCGAAGCTGCCGACGAACCAAGCAGTGAACCGATATCGCCGACAGCGTATTTTCTGAACTCAAAATTTTCTGGCAGCCACTCGGCTACCGCATACGTTCGCCATCAGAGGTATTGATGACAACGCGCGTTTTTTCGTTGTTCTTTGCCGCGGGCATACTTGCGAGCATGGCACCAATTTTGGTCGCCGATGAACCGCCATCAGAAACCATCGTGCTTCGGCAGCTACAAGGGCAGTGGAAGGCGGAAAAGTGGGTCATTCACGGCAGGGAGACATCAGAGGGACGAGACAATCGGTCTTACCGAATCGATGATCGCAAGATGGTGTTTGTTACTGATGGCAAAGATGTCGGGATTGCAACTTTCAAAATTGACGTTTCGGACAAGCCATTCAAAATAGATGTGACTTACGTCGACGGGCCACGCGACGGCCAGGCTCTACCGGGTATCTTTCGGTTTGACGACGAAAAATTCATCAATTGCTTTCCGTATCCTGGCGATCCTAGACCAACGTCTTTTGAATCCACGGCTTCAAATCGTTACTTTCTATCGGTCGACCGGAAGAAAGCGGATTGAGGCGAACCAGACGCTCCACGTGTGTCGCCGAGCAGGGTTTCTTCAAGTGGCAAGCCGTTCGCGGCGACCAAGAGATCGTGATCGTTATCCGGTTAAATTTTAAACTGCATGCCCCGCTCGCCTCGAATTGAAAAACGACTCGCAGCAAAACGCAGCTACGATTCCAAGCCAATCTTTCGACGTTCACGAACGATTGAGGCAGTCTTGGGAACGTCGTGCGTTGCGGCACTGATCATTCTCGAGATCGCATCTCAAATAGGTTTGCTTGCTGGGAAAGAATTAATCGGCAAGGCAATGACTGTACTGTGCGGCGTCACGTTGCTGGCGGTGACCATCTGTATCCTGGTCCTATGCGTCCTTACGCTGACCGGTCCGATCTACAAGCCCCAGCTCGATTTCTCCACAGGTGACCTAGAAACCTACGGTCCTATCGACAAATTTGCCGCATTGGTCATCGCTTCTTTGATCATCGGCGTCGCAGGATACGTTGGGTACCATTACGTGGCCCCTGTTGGTTGACGCCGGGACGAAATCGCGGTGGGATAGCCATCAGATAAAACCGAGAACGGGTGGTCATTTTTACGAATGGATACTCTACTCCCGACTCCCGCTGATCCAGATCGCGACTCGCTTCACTCCCCAGCTGAGCTACATACGCATCGCAGACCAACGTACCTCAGGTTCGATTCAATGCCCTTCCAGTCTCGATCTTGCACATCCACCGCGCACGCGTGTCCTCAACCGGCGGTATAATTCGTCCACTGGTCGACACCGAAGCGACGTTTCTTGCGTCACCGATGTGGCCGAAGGCTAGCGATCGAGACTGCCAAGACTCTGGCCAGAATCCCGACTCGGGGCAGAGCCCGATGTTGCTCTCCCTGCGGCCCCCTGCCTTCGCTTGCAACGCCGCCGGCGCCAGCGATATCGGCACCGGCATCGGCACTGGCAAAGCACATCCAAGCCTTTGCCCCAACCGACGCTTCGCCCCAGCCTCGTGCGAATAAAATTACTGTGAACCGGAGCCGACTGACAGCAAAAATGGTTAGTCGAAGCTCAACAAACTTGCTATCTGTTACCCAGAAGTTTCTTGACGCTGAAGGCATTTTCGCAATTGCCCGGCGGCCGAGCGAAGCGACCAACACTGGAATAGAGAGCAAAGCTTGGTTTCGCCCCCGAAGTTGGTCGCGGATTCGTCATGACGGTTGCCCAGGACCAACTTCGGGGTCGGTCAGAACTTCTCATGATCGATCTCCCCAGGTGTGCTGACGCGACCTGGGCAAATGGATTGACATCCCTCCCGGGATAAAAACTGAACTGTGGGTAGTCAACCAGGGCAATTGCACGGGGAATCACGGGCTGAAAACGACTTTTTCCATGTAGCTGTCGTCCCATCCCGCAGTGAGGCGTTTGTTTTTCACGCCACACTTGGCTGTCTTCTCTTGTTTCAGCAGACTGAGTGCGGTTCGCCTCAGCGTGCTGAAGTTCTCATCCCCATGCCCCTTGCGGATTCGACATTGGTCTTCCCCGAAGGTCACATCAAGCTGCCGGTGGCAACTGTATGCAATTCCCCAATGATC
>NZ_ANOH01000039.1 GCF_000346505.1 Aporhodopirellula sallentina SM41 | reverse complement strand
ACAAATCACGCAAGGGGATTCCTTGCGTCATCCACTACGATTCCGACTTCGCACAGAGAAGCATCGCCCGACAACGCATGTTCAACCAAGTTCCCATCAGCCGATCCTGCACCGCCTCGCGAAACGCGGGAGGTAGTGTGTGAGGCAACGAGTCCTCGATGCACAAATCATGCAAGAGGATTCCTTGCGTCATCCACTACGATTCCATCCGAAAGCCACGCTGCAGTGGAGTGCTAATCGGCCAACAAGTCGATCGTCGTCCCGTCAGCGGTGGTGGCGTCCATTCTGCTGTAGTCCCAGCTTCCATCGGCTTTGGTTCCGATCACATGAACCGTCGCTGATCCGTTTGGTCCGCTGACCGAATAGTTCAAATCCGCTTCGCCGCCATCATTCTCGAGATTGATGCTTCCTTGGACCAGTGCGGACGGCTCGATCGGATCTCCGATCACTGACTGCAATTCGACGTTGGATTGTGCTCTGGCGAGAGATTCGGTGTACGGTTCACTCGATTTGATCATCGCGAAGACACCGAAGACCCCGGTTCCAATCAAACCGCCGCAAACCAACAAGGCGACCAGGCAACCGCCACCCAAGCCAAGCAGAATACAGCCTGTATTTGACTTTTTGGGTTCGGAGTACGCATGCGGTGGTTGGATCGGATCGGAGACTGGCGATTGAGACATAGGTTGACTGCAATGACGACGAGGAAACGGTTTGCCAAAAAGATAGGTTGATCAATGGCCTCGTCGGGGCGCGCAAAAACGAAAGGAACGACGATCTTCCGACCAACCTGTTCGCTCAACGGAGGGAAAGCTGCGGCCATTCGATTCTAAATCATTTCAAACGATGGCGGGCTCCTGATCACGATTCTTGCTGGCTGGATTGTCGCGAGAACAACCCATAAGACGCTCGCCAACCCGCAACGCCCGTGGTAGAAAATCGATAGGATCGAAAGACGACAGAGACACGTGTTCACTAGCGTAGCGCAGCTGCAGTTGAGCCTCGCTGTTGATTCGCCGATCGGTTTTTCGTTCTTCTACCAAAGGCGTGCGGAACATGGTTTGCAGCAGAAGTCGCAGCAAAGTTGTTGCGAAGATGTTTCATGTGAATTTGCTGCTGAGGTAATTCGCGTGCGGTCGAGAGGCACCTGTTGCCTGACATCTCACGTAGACGCTGGCACCTCACGTAGAAAGGAAGAACTATGTTGATTTCCACTGATAGATTGCTCGGGGTTGAATTGAAAGGGAGCGACGAAAGCGTCGGTTCGATTCACGACCTCATGTTTGACGATGAGACTTGGGTGGTGCGGCACATTGTGGTTGATACCGGGCACTGGTTGCCCGGCCGGCAGACCTTGTTACCACCGGCAGTGTTGGTTGATACCGATTGGCGAGCTGGGATCGCCAACGTGCCGCTGACGCGTCAACAGGTCAAAGACGGGCCCTCGGTGGAAACGGAGCGACCGGTCTCGCGTCAAAAAGAAATGGAACTCTATCAACACTATGACGTTCCGTATTATTGGGGACCTGCCGGCGCCTCCTTGGTCGGCGGTGCCTACATGCCGATGCCCCTCGCGGCCGGATTGCTGCCCATGAGTGAGCAGCCGACGCAAGAGGGCGAGCGGATTCATCTACGTAGCGTGAACGAGGTGAAGGGGTACTACATTCGAGGCACTGATGACTACGTCGGCCACGTCGAAGAGATGATCATCGAAGTGTCCAACTGGTCGGTCCAACAACTCGTGGTCGACACACGCAACTGGCTGCCCGGCAAGAAGGTTCTCATCAATCGTGATCAGATCACCGCAATCTCATGGGAAGAAGCCACGGTGACCGTGAGCATGTCCCGCGACCAGATCACGAACGCACCCGCTTATGCGCCGTCGATCTCGACGGCTTGATTGCCAATTCCTCTGCCGTCGGTTCAACGCTGGGCCGTGTCACGGGGGGTGTGACTTTATCTTTCACAACTTGCCGCCATAGCTGTGCCGAAAACATGAGACGTGGCCGGTACGGGGCTGCGCACATACTGACAGGGCGGGTATGCCGAGTGCGAAAATGTGAGCAACATTCACAATTCTTCGGATGCAACCGTTGCCAGTTGTGCGCTGTCTCAGAGAACGTCACGTGTCGACGTTGCTCCGGCACATTGCTTGCTAACCAATGTCCGGCTTGAGACACCATTCGGTTTGAGACCCCCGCTGTGTTTTGAGACCTGATGCGTTTTGAGAAGTGTGGGGCCTGTGAAAATCGCATGCCTTCGTTGTTGGATGCGGGGCTCTCATAAGAACCCTCGCCAGCCTGCGATAAATACCGAACACGCTCCCGACGCAACCAATTCTGGCACGCTCTCGCCAACCGCGCGTCAGAGACCAAACTAAACAACAAACAAGATACATAATGACCAACGCTAAAAAATTCGGCTCCAACGGCTGGACGCCAAAGCGACTCGGCCCACTCATCGGCAAAATTAACGTAATCACTGGCGCCAACTCGGGTGCGGGGTTGGAAGCAACGCGTGTGTTCCTGTCCAAGGGCGCCCGGGTGGTGATGCTGAACCGAAACGCAGACAAGTCCGCCGCCGCCATCGACAATCTCCAACAAGAATTTGGCGTGGATGCGAACGTCACGTTCGTGCAAATGGACCTCGCAGTATTGGGTTCCGTTCGAGCGGCAGCTACGAAAGTATTGGACGACGTTCCGATGATCGACGCATGAATCTGCAACGCTGCCATCGCACAAGTGCCCGAGCAGCAGCTCACCGTTGATGGATTTGAGAGTCAGCTCGGTGTAAATCATTTCGGTCACTTCTTGCTGTGCGGTCTGCTTTTCGAGCGGATCGAACAGTCCGGCGGACGCGTCGTGGTCGTCGGTAGCAACGCCTACAAGATGGGGCTCAAACGCATCAAGTTCGAAGACCTGAACTTCGACGAAAGCTACACAGCTTGGAATTCGTATGCACAGAGCAAGCTGGCGCAAATGATGTTTGCCTACGAGTTGCAACGTCGTGTGGAAGCCGATGGCAAAAACGCGGTTGTGCAAGTTTGCCATCCCGGTGCGTCGCGAACCAACCTGCTCAACGACACTGCCAGCCAGCACGTTTAACAAAATCGTTTGGCGTCTGGTGGCACCGATCATCGCGCAATCCGCCGAAAAAGGTGTGTGGCCGGCAGTATTGTGTGCGGCAGAACCGAATGTCGAGTCGCAAAAACTGTATGGTCCTACGAAGCGAGCTGACATGGTCGGACCGATCGGCGAATGTCCGTTGGACCCATGTGTGCTCGATCGAAAAGCAGCCGAGAAGCTCTGGAGCACCTCTCAAGAAAAGACATCATTGGCCTGGTCGGTTTAGCACCCACCACACGGATCCCAACACGCAAGCAATCCGCATGCTGAATCTCTCCATCCGACCCGTCACAACAACCTCTGCGATCACTCCGCCGTTCCCACGAAGCAGAGTCTCTCCGAGACTCTGCACTGCCGTGATCGGCAAAACGGTAGCTAATTTCGCCAAATTCAGACTACTGAAGGTCTGGCGACATCTTACGAACTTGCTGTTCCTATCGATATTCGAACTGCAGCGTGGCAGTGGCGTCTTGATCAACCACCCCGCGAATCCAACTCGCTGAGAAAGCTTCCGGAAACTCGAATGTCGTCACTTGCGACGGAGCAACCGAGATGGTTTTGTAGTCCACCCACAGTCCTGTGCCATCGAGGTCGATTTGCAGCGTGAAGGCGACGGGCGTCGATGAATCGTGTGACAATCGAGCGGTTTTTTGGTCATAGCCTTTGATGAGGTAAGAATCCGATGGAGTTCCCGCTTTGACGCGAGTGTTTCGCCATGGGCCACCTTTGCCGACCGGTTTTCCGAGTTTCCAAAGATCATCGATCCCGCCAAACCAAAGTCCTGCGCGTTGGTCCGGATGCAGGAAGACATGATCGTCGTTGGTCGCATCGCTTCGAACACCGCAAAGAACCAGCAAGCCGTTCCAGGTGCAATAGTCGGAGATCCTCTTGGAGTGACTCGAAACGGGCCGCATCAAAGTCCAGGCCGGTGGAGCACCATTGATCACCAACGGAACCTCGTAGAACGTGCCATGGATGTTCGCCAAGTGACGCTCCGATTCGACTTCTCGGGAAGCGCGTGGCCAGCCATCGGCGAACGGTTTGTCGTAGCGGTCATTTCCTTTGGGAAGACGGAGGGTACGACCGCGAACCTTCAAAATCACCGAGGCTTCGTCGACTGTGAATTCCGGTTCGGCATGCAACCGGGATCGTAGTTTGGCGTCAGGCGTATCACGCTGGAACTGGAACGTTGCTTTGGTGAAATCAAAGTACTCCTGGTCCTTCGTGATCACTCGCAGGTTACGGTTGCGTTTCGCAGGATAGACCATGCTTTCGAGTGCGTCTTCGTCAGCGACGTCCGCAAGGCCCGCGAACAACGCACGGTTCTCATCGGTGGTGCCATCGACATAGGTTGCGGTGGTTTGGTGTAACATCGCGGTCGCGACGCAATCGCGATCTGCCACGATCCTCAACCAAATCGCATCCAAATCGGCGGGGAGGATTTTGGCCACGGCCGCGTCCGCTGCCACTTCAATCGTGTCCAGGACATCCCAGGAACCATCCCCTTTCCGATCCACTTGCAATTGAAACTGTACGGGAGGTTTTGAATCTTGCGTCGAAACCGGACGAGGCGGCGTGGTGACCTTGGCATCGCCGATGCCACGGACGTTGACTTGATCGCCGGTTCGTGACTTCACAAACGCGATCCCAGGCATCGCATACGCACCTGGATGGTGCTCTTGGGGCAGTCCCGGAATCGTCACTTTGCCAGCAGGGAAGTCTCGCGTGTAGATGCGATCGCTCTTGGTATTGTCCCATGTCAGCGAGAGATCGGTGAGTTTCCATTCGTCCGACGGTTGGAAATCGCTGCGGCCGTCAACGGCAAGGTTGACTGTGACCGGTTGATCGACTTGGAATTCGAATCCCGGTGTGGGCTTACGCCAGTTGCCACGTGGAATGGTGACGGTGGGTAAAGCTGAAAGTTGTGAAGGCAGTTCAGTGATCTCACCATCGTCGGCGGTGCGTTGCGTCTTCGTTTCCGCGGTCTTCTTTCCGACCACCAGGTGCAAGATCCGTCGATCAAACCCGGCGACGAGAAAAGGATCCGATGGTGTGTTGGCTTGCACATCATCTTCCATCCAAGGACCACCATAACCGCTGGCAGGCCCCCATTGTTTCAAGTCTTCGTAGTCGCCAAACCAAAGATTGGATTGCGGTTGTCCCGCCAACGGATTGCCTTGGATGCTGGTTTCATCGGTTGCTAGAACGAGTTGCCCGTTCCAATCACAAAAGTCAGGGACATATCGAAGATGGCTTCCGACTGGGACGATGCCCGCGGAATTCTTGCTAGTGAAGGTTTTCGGAAAGTCAAAGAACATCCCGTGCATGTCCATCAACCAGCGACCGTCGGTTATCTCACGGATGCGTGGCCACTCGGTGTACCAACCGTGTTTCGCGTCGTTGCAATAGGCGGCTTTGGGGAGCAAATAGGTATGCCATTGGCCATCGTCGAGAACCTTCAATCGGACGCTGCGGCGGTCCCAGCCCATGGTCCAAATTGGATCGTCGCCATCGCTTCCACCGGTGATGCCCTTGGGGCCCGTGACCTCCGTGAACTGATGGCGTTCGACAATCTTCCAGTTTTTCCCATCGTACTCGGCCAGCACTCCACGTTCTTCGGGCGTCTTTGCCTTTCCTCCTACAAGCACGTCGTTGTAATTGCCAACATGCAACTCCCCATTATTCGAAATTACCAATCGTCCTTGCGACGTGTAGCCACCTTTCCCATGCCAACCTGGAACAGGTTTCTTGAAGAGGCGTTTCACTGCCAGCGTGTATACGTTGGCTTCCCAAATCGATCCTTCCATATCGACGTAGTAGACCATGTTTGCCGGATCTTCTAGGTGACGAGCGATCGCGGTGACACGGATCGGCATGTCGGCTGGTTGGATCGTGCGGACGTTCCCATCGGCGTCGATCAGGTGATGGGCAATCAGAAGTTGATTGGATTCCTTGTGGATCATTCGGCCTGCTGGCGTTCCACCGACGCTTTCGGGGTGAACGGTCATCGGTTTGCTGAGGTCGGGATCGATTGAGTACAGCTTGTGCTCGCTGCCTCTGGGTTGATGCGGAGCGTAATTGACCATCCACAGTTTCCCGGCCCAAGGAACCACGGCGCCGATACCACATTCATTGTGCCCGTCTTTGTAGTGGGCACCGTTCTGGCTGTAGACACCGTAGGTCGTCAGGTGCGGGTAGACGCCGCTGATGTGAATGTCCGTTCGCGAAGGCTGCGGCGGTGACGCGGGGATCTTGGCGTTGCGTGCGGAATCTTGAACGTTCGCTTTCGCGGATTGCGACTTCGTCGAAACCGGATGCTTGGCGGCGGAGTGTTTGGGTTCTATACGTTCACGCTGCGAATGCAAATCCTCACGGAGTTCGTTCACCAAATCCTGGTGCTTTGCGTCGGCAGCCAAATTCTTCAGTTCGACCGCGTCACTTTGCAGGTCGTATAGTTCCGCGAACGTTGTGGAAGATCCTTCCACTTCCGTTTCGATGTATTTCCAACGATGGTTGCGAATCGCCCAGAGAGGCTGGCTTCCTAGTTGAGGTGTGGGAGCCTCGTAAAGAAAACTCGTTCGCCAATCCTTTGTGGTCTCTCCAGCGACCAGTGGCAACAGGCTACGTCCGTGCAGTTTTTGGGGCACAGGCAAACCGGCAAGTTCGTAGACCGTTGCCGTCAAATCGATATTCAGGACCAAGTCATCTCGCACCTGTGCGGGCGTGTTAGGACCAGCGATCGCCATCGGGACTCGCATTGATTCTTCGTAGGGCAGCACCTTGCTGGTCATCCCGTGTTCGCCGAGCATCCAGCCGTTGTCGCCCATCACGATGATCCAAGTGTTCTCGCGGAGCCCTGCTTGATCCAGTTCATCGATCACGCGTCCCACGGCGGCATCCATTTGTTGGACGCTTGCGTAGTAGTCGCGAGTATGGCGGCGAATGTTTTGCGGTTTGTCGTAACCGTATTCAAGCCCACGGGTACGGTTTCGAGAGGTTTTTAAATATTCCGGTTTGCCGTCCAGATCATCGTCCCAAGATTGCGGTAGCGGCATGATTTCCTGATCGTATTGATCCAGATATTCCTTGGATGCGGGCCAGCTGAGTTTGTGGTCCATGTGTGGGACCTGGGTGCACATCCACAAGACAAATGGCTCGTCATCCTGTTGAGCTTGCCGCATGAAGCGGATCGACTCGCTCGCGGTCACGTCATCGACGAAACCGGGCATCTTTTGTTTTTTTCCATCGATGGTGAATTGTCGGTCGTACCAAGTCCCGTTGGACCAACAGGTGGATGCGAAGTCGAATCCGCATTCGGCTGGTGTGGTCCCCAAGTGCCACTTTCCTGTGACGCCCGTCCGGTAGCCCTTCTTGCGAAGCGCCTTGGCGAAGGTCGGTTCGCCTGGATTGAGCTTCGATCGTCCGATGGCAGTGACGCCGTTGGAACTTCCGTAACGTCCTGTCAGGCAGGCAGCGCGACTGGGAGAGCAAATGGCGAGCGTGACAAATGCATCGGTGAAGCGTGTGCCGCTTGCCGCAATCCGATCGAGGTTGGGCGTGCGAACCCGTTGTTGGCTCGACACTCCCAAACAATCTGACCGATGATCATCGGTCAAGATAAAAACAATGTTGGGACGTTCGGCAGCGACTTTCGTGAGCGTGACGTTCATTGATGAGAACGCGAGCAACGGCACGAGAAGCAGTAGGTTGCATTCACGAATCATAAGTTGTTTTTCGCAGTAGGTTGATAGGGACGAAAACGGAGTGTGGCGCGCACGTCCCCCCAACCACCAGCGTTCCCGCAGAAGTTGAAGGAACGCCAGGGAAAGGATCTAGCGTTCGCGAAAAGAAAAGCTCAGGTTCACTAAGGACCTTCCTCTTCGAGCATTCTCTGTTCAACGGCCTCGATTTCGGCCTGCACGTCCTCCGCTGGCGGTGTGACGACTGTGTTCTCGGTTTGGCCGCCACACCCGATTATCGCGGGGGACAAAACAAGCAACAGCAACGAAAGTTGAACGAGTGTTTTTGATTTCATCTTTCTCATGGTTTCCTAGCGTTTGGATCGAATTAGTCTTGATAATGTTGGTTTACAAAGGTCGCCCCAAGGCAGAGACATAGGGGCGACCTGGAGATGGATGGCAGCAGAGAGCTAAATTTCTTCGTCGATAACTTCCTTGTAGGCACGACTGCCCAGTGCACCCCAAAGGCCATAGGGGCTTTCCCCGCCGACGTTGTTGCTGTTGCCGGTTGATTCATTTTTCCAAGTCATCGGAGCTTGACTGTTTCCTGCGTCGATCGAGTCGGTGATGAACTTCACCGCACCGTCTCCCATGAGGACGTGTGCTCCGCCTTGGTGACGGCTGCTCGCCGAGAGCGCACCGCCGTAAATATTGTTGTTATGTGCCATGCAAACAGGTGAATTGGGCGGTCGGATTGTTGTGAAGCCGGTGAAAATAGGACCGTAGTTTGCCCAGCGATAGCCGCGTTTTTCTGACGACGTCATGAACCGATTACTGTTGAGCCCGGAAACCCAAAACTGAGGTCGTGCAGGGTCGATATCACCATCACATGCCGATGGGTTGTTGTAGACGTTTGCGGCTCCTGATGGATCCGTGTCCGTGCTGCTAGGAGGAACGTTTCGTTTCCCGTCGGTGCGAGTGTCTTTGTCACCCAAGTCCGTGGCGATTTCACCTGCGGCAATTGTGTTGGACAACCCGTCGAGGATGTCGCGAAATCTGGTGTCTCGCCGAGCGACAAAAATCCCGCGATGGGAAGCTCGTGACATCTCGACATAGCCGGTGTTGTTGGCACCATAAGCGTCCAGGCGGGCTTTGTGCAGGTTGTATCCAGAATCACCCAAACAGGCCGCGTAGTTGGTTCGCCCCATCGAAGGAAGTCCCGTACCAGGGTCACTGGGGCACCGCAGCGTCCCGATGTTGGTCATCCAAGGAACGTACTGCGTCTGCCAGGGGATAGGGCCCATCGCGCTCCATGAACCAGTCATGGCCGAACCTTCCGCGTTCTCTCGACTCGGATTGGAAATCTGTTCCCACACGGCTTGTTGCTCAAAGTACGGCGTCAAACCCACTAGGAAGCTAAGCCGGCGAGAATTATGTCCGCCGCCGGTTGTTTTATTACCGCCGTCTCCACCCGCGCCCGAGTTGGTGCCCCCGCCATGAATCGGCAGTTGTTTGTAGGCCGAATGGTAGTTGTGCAGCGCTAACCCGATTTGCTTAAAATTATTGCTGCAGGACATTCGACGTGCCGCCTCACGTGCTGCCTGGACGGCAGGCAGCAGCAACCCTACGAGTACGCCGATGATTGCAATGACAACCAGCAATTCGACAAGGGTGAACGCTCTTCGCATTCGGGGATCAGTTTTGTTCACGAAAATAGCTCCTTATTATGGAGTAGGACCATAAGTCCGTAGTGGATAAGACAAAAAAAGCATTCCTTCGTCGCATTACAAGAACAGTAAGGGCACCAGCGCAACAGAAAAATAGAAATGAATCCAAAATTCCGTCCAAGCGGGGTTCTGGCATTTTTTCGAAATGAATTGTTGCGAAGTGAGGCGTTCTGCTCTTTCATCGCGGACGCGCTCAACTTCGAGGCGTTTCAGCTCTGATACCCTGTTGGCTAAGCGGGCACGGTTGCGGACGGTTGGCATTCTCCAATTACACCAAGACGTCGCCATTCAGCTTCATCAGGAAGGATACGATCACTACGAACGAGAGCTCTCCCGCACAGGTCGAAGATCAACGCGAAAAGATGTATTTGTCACTTTTTGATGCTAGCCATCGAGTGATCCGGTTGTATCTGCGCAGTCTGCTGCCGACACAGAACGACGTAGAAGATGTTTTTCAGGAAACCAGTTTGGTGATGTGGCGAGAATTTGATCGTTTTGAGATGGGGACCAACTTTGGGGCTTGGGCCTGTTCCATTGCGTATAACCAAGTGCGCGCCTGGCGAACTCGGCAACAACGCGAGCGTCTACGGTTTTCGGACGACATGACCCAGATGCTGTCTGACGAATACATCGATCATGCCGACCACTATGACGATCGCATCCGAGCCTTAGACCAATGCATCGAACATTTACCTGCTCACCAACGGTTGCTGATCGACAAGCGATGCCGGCAAGAAATGCCGTTCGAAGCCATTGCTGCGGAAGTCCAGCGACCGGAGGCGTCGATCCGAACGGTCGTCAGTCGCATTCGCAAATCACTCAGAGAATGCGTGAACCGCAAAATGAACCAGAACTCTTGAATAACACGTGTCAACAACGAGCTCCCAAACACTTGGTTGAACACCAATCGACGAATCCAGCATCAAAGCGAATCTTTCGGATATTTCAATGAATCACCCTAGCGATAGAACGTCCAGCGAATGGATTCGCTATCTGGAGTTGCGCGACCTCGCGTTCGAAGACCATCCGGACCATGCGACGATGTCCGAACTGGAGGATTTGATTGCATCCGACGATGCCATTAAGCGTGACTTTGCTGAAGCCTGCCAGATGCATGCTGCACTTGCGTATCCCCGACAGGCTCCGCAAGTCGGGAAGGGAAACGGCTCAACACCCAAGCCTGCGGTTGCGCGCAAGTCCCGGTTGTGGGACGTCACTGAATCGACGCTGCGTGCGTTGACCCGTCCAGGAATGGCCGCAGGAATTGTGTTCGCGATTATCGGATTTTGGATCTATCAAGAATTCACGACCGTCCCCAAGATCGGCCAGATCACTCGTCTGCAGAGTTGCCAGTGGAGTTTTTCGACGGTCCCGATCGTGGCCCGCACACCGCTGACGCCGGGCCGATTGGTATTGTCATCGGGAATCGCCGATCTTCGCGTCGGACTGGTTGATCTGACCTTGGAAGGACCGGCGGATGTCGAGTTGGTCAGTGACAATGAGTGCATCGTTCATTCTGGGCGGATCTACGCGGAAGTTCACCCCGGTGGCGAAACGTTTCAAGTTCGTACTCCCAATTCGACATTTGTTAACCGTGGTACCAAGTTTGGCGTCAACGTGACTCCCTGGGGGACATCGGACCTGACGCTCGTCAAAGGCAAGGTGGATGCGACGCACCACCGGACGGGAAAAACCATTTCGGTCACCTCCCTCGGGACGGTGCGTTTCACTGAAACAAGCATCGAAGCGGCATTGGGGAACAAGGGGGAGCCCTATATTCGTGACTCCCTCACTCAGAAGCAGCCACTAGAACCGCACCATGAGACGGTTCAGATTTCAACGGCGATTGGTGATGGCCGAGACGGATACGTGGTCGCTACCCAAAATGAACCCAAGGAAAAACAGCTATCCGATACGTTGCTCGTCAAAGAACCGCCAAATAAACCGTGGGGGACTCCTTGGCGACGACGTGCCTATTTGCACTTTGATCTCTCGTTCGTCTCGGGCAAAGCCATCAAGGAAGCACGCCTGCAACTTCAAGGCGTCGCGACTGGCATCGGCTTCTTGTCACTCACACCCGACACCACTTTTTCGGTGTACGGCCTGATTGATGAGTCCGAGGAAGGTTGGAGCGAAGATTCGCTCGACTGGAACAACAGCCCAGGCATGATGGCGGATCGGATTACGCTTGATCCAACCAAGACCAAACGCCTGGGCACGTTTGAAGTTCCCGTGTCGGAAACGGAACGTGTTTTTCGACTCGATTCCGGTGCGTTGCTGAACTTCTTGCGGTGCGATACCAACGGAGGAGCCACACTGATCCTCGTTTCTGAAACAAGCGGAGTCGACGGTTGCTATGTGCATGGGTTCGCGAGCAAACGACACAGCGAATTGACCCCGCCAACTTTGCGTCTCAAGGTGGAAGATGGACTGACCTCAGATGAGAGTCCCAACGATTGGGAAAATGAGCAAGTCATCGGAACCAACAAACAGCCACCGCGCGCCACATCGTTACCCTATCCCGATCGCCAATCCGCCATCTCGGCAACACGCGAAGCGTCACCCTATTTCCAAAGCCTCAATGGCGACTGGAAATTTCATTGGTCGCCTAATCCAAGCGAACGCCCCAAGGAATTTCATCAGCCAGAGTTTGATGTCAGTCAGTGGGACGAATTGCCTGTCCCTAGCAATTGGCAAATGCACGGCCATGGGGTGCCCATCTACACCAATATCAAATACCCGTTTCACAAGGCTCCGCCGACGGTGATGCAGGAACCGTTGGACCATTTCACCAGTTACAAGCAACGCAACCCCGTCGGTTCGTACCGACGAGACTTTACGGTCCCGGATACCTGGGACGGACGGCAGACATTCATTCAGTTCGACGGAGTGGATTCAGCCTTCTATCTGTGGATCAACGGAAAACAGGTCGGTTATAGCCAGGGCAGTCGCACACCGGCCACGTTCGACATCACTTCCTACCTGCAACCGGGGACCAACACCCTCGCGGCGGAGGTCTATCGTTACTGCGACGGCAGTTACCTCGAAGACCAGGACTTCTGGCGACTGAGTGGTATCTTTCGCGACGTCTATCTTTGGTCGGAGGATCAGATTCGCGTCCGAGACTTTTTCGTTCACACGGACCTTGATGACCGCTACGAAAACGCCACCCTTCGCGTCGATTTGGAAGTCGCCAGTGTCCATGGGGAGCCGCAAGCTGTCACGGTGGAAGCGGAACTGTTAGACGAATCACAGCAACCCGTCATCAAAAACCTAAAAGCCGAGGGCATCGTTGAATCCAATGGTGAACTCGAATTGAGTCTTGAGCAAACTGTCGAATCACCGCGATTGTGGTCCGCGGAAGATCCGAACCTGTATCGATTGTTCATCCGGCTGAAAGATCAATCTGGAAACCTGATTGAAACGAGAACCTGTCAGGTTGGATTTCGCGAGGTTGAGGTGATTGACGAGTTGCTCCATGTCAACGGAAAACCGATCACGATCAAGGGCGTGAACCGGCACGAGCATGACCCCGACTCGGGACACACGGTATCGGTTGAGTCCATGGTGAAGGACATCAAATTGATGAAGCAATTCAACATCAATGCTGTCCGGACCAGTCACTACCCCAATGACCCACGGTGGTACGAACTCTGCGATCAATATGGTCTTTACGTTGTCGACGAAGCCAATATCGAATCACACGGAATGGGCTATGGCAAAGACTCTTTGGCTAAAAATCCAAGTTGGCTTAGTGCTCACCTCGACCGTATCAAGCGAATGGTCGAGCGTGACAAGAATCACCCATCCATCATCATCTGGTCGCTCGGCAATGAAGCGGGCAATGGATCGAATTTCATGGCCGGGTATGACTGGATCAAATCTCGCGACCCGTCGCGTCCGGTCCAATACGAACAAGCCGGATTCAACGATCGCAACACGGACATTCGGTGTCCGATGTATGCCACGATTGATCGAATCGTGGATTACGCCAAGCACGATGCCGACCGACCGCTGATCCAGTGCGAATACGCCCATGCGATGGGAAATAGCTTGGGTAATTTCCAAGACTATTGGGATGCGATCGAAGCCTACGATCACCTTCAAGGAGGCTTTATCTGGGACTGGGTCGATCAGGGAATCCGAAAGCGTGTCCCGCCAAGTTTGCTGATTCAGGATCAAAGCAACCCAGCGAGATTCGCTAAGGTGATCGGAGAGTACAATCCGCAACGGGGTGTCATTGGGCCCGTCAGTGTGCCTCCGGATATGACGCTGAACATGGATGGAGCTCTCACCCTCGAGATCGTTGTCGAAGGGGACAAAGCCACTCAGTTTTGCCCGCTGATCTCAAAGGGTGACCACGAGTACCTGCTGCGTTTCGATCACGGCGGTATTACTTTCGTTTTGTTTACTGGGCAGTGGCAGAACCTCCAAGTCTTGTACGAAGATGCTGGCTTGACCACCGGGCTGAATCGTATCACGGCCACGTACGACGGCGCTGAGATCCGGTTGTACGTCAACGGAACGCTGAAAGCGAAACGCGAACTATCCGAGAAGGCTCTCGCGAGTCACTATCCGGTGAATATCGGTCGCAATTCGGAAATGATTCACCGCATCGCCGACCTTCCGATTCGTAGAGCAAAAATATATCGCCGCGCACTTTCCACCAAAGAAGTGTCGAGTCCGAAAACGCGGTCTGATGAAGGTTTGATCTTGGACCTCGATCTACTGGATGCAAAGCGAGATGCGACTGTTGCCGAAGACCGCCCGACTTTCTTCGCCTACGGTGGAGACTTCGGCGATCAGCCGAATGATGGCAACTTCTGCATGAACGGTTTGGTACAGCCAGACCGAAAGTTGAACCCGCATATCTGGGAGGTCAAGAAAGTCCACCAGAACATCAAGATCGAAGCCGTCGATGCACGGGCAGGCAAGTTCCGCGTGAAAAACCATTTTGCATTTACCAACTTGAACCAATTCGATGCCAAGTGGGAGATCCGCTGTGATGGCGAATCATTGGACTCGGGGAAGATTGGAAGCATCGATGTCAATCCTGGCAGCAGCCAAGACGTGACGCTGCCGTTCGAAAGCTTTGATTTTCCGGACGGTGAGTGCCAACTGACCATTTCCTTTTCTTTGGCAAAAGCAACCGCATGGGCCCCCGCCGGTCATCGACTTGCTTGGAATCAATTCGAGCTTTCCCGGACCGATCGATCCAAGCCGGAGTCGACTTCGGAAGGTAGCCGCAGCAAGGTCGAGTTGGTCGAGAATTCGGAAGGCTGGATCCGAGTGTCGGCAAACGGGCGGTTGGCAAAACTCGACAAGCAAACCGGCAATCTCGTGTCGCTACAGTTCGCTGGCAAAGAGTTACTTGCCGCGCCCATTCGACCGAACTTTTGGAAGGCTCCTAACGACAACCAAATTCGCAATCGATATGAGGAAAGGCTTGGCCCATGGCGCAAGGCCGAACACCAACGACGAATAGTGGAATCGGACATTGTTCAAGATAATGGGCGGATTGATGTCGTCTTCACGTCGATCTTGCCGATCGCGAAATCATCGCTTCGTGTCGAGTATCAATTCACGAAAGATGGAAAAATCCACCTCGACATGAGCTTCCAGCCTGGCGAAGGAACGATCCCAAGCGTGCCGCGATTCGGATTGCAGTGGAGTGTTCCGCGTCAGTTTGACCAAGTGACGTGGTACGGCCGTGGACCTCAGGAAACGTATTGGGATCGCAAAACCGGCGGCGAAATCAATCAGTATCGATCAACGGTCGATGAGATGTGGTTTCCCTATTGCCGGACTCAGGACACGGGAAACCGAACGGACGTTCGATGGATTTCTCTGGTCGACGATTCGGGGCACGGTATTGAAGTCATCGGTGACCAGCCGTTTAGCGCCAGCACATTGCCGTTCGGGGTGCCCGACTTGGAAACCGCCAAGCATCCATTCGATCTCCCCCGACAAGACTTCAACCTCATCAATATCGATCGGAAGGTTCACGGCGTCGGTGGTGACAACAGTTGGGGGGCCAAGACGCATCCGCAATACACCCTTCCCGGCAATCAGCCTCATCGACTTGGGCTAACGATCCTACCCCTGTCGCCATAAGCGAGACGGGTGTGCTGCTCAGACGGCGGCAACCATGAACGTCATCAATTGATTGCGTAAGCCCCAATCGCCGTGCCGCTACCCACCGCAGTACGGCGTACAAATACACTCAGAACAGGTTAACCAAGTGCAGGAATTACGTGTGTTCAAGATCGCGTTCGTCATTGCCCTATGCGCAGCGTCCGTTGAAGTCCGAGCTGGGGATAGCCAAGTCGAAACGTATACGCATGCAAGCGTGCACCCGGTTGCGCATGATGCGGTGAAGCTTACCGACGGATTTTGGTACGACATACGTGCCCGATCGCGGGATGTCGGGATTGCTTCACTGCACCGACTTTTCGAAAGCAAGGGATATTTTGAGAACTTTCGCATCTGTGCGGACGGGCGCAGCGAGAAGCATTTCCGCCGGATGAACTGCAATGAGTTTATCTACAAACACATGGAAGCGATGGCCTGGTATGCACCGGAGTCGAAGCAGGTGAGCGGATTGCTGAGAGACGCATCAGCAACGGTATTGTCCGCCCAGCAACCAGATGGTTATCTGAACACGTACTACGAAAATCAGCTCATCAAAGCGAAGGGCGAAGTACGGTTTGCAGAAGAAAATCGGTGTGAGTTCTACAACTTTGGACACTTCACGCAGGCTGCCATTGCGGACTACCGGGCAAACGGAAACCGCGCGTTGCTCGACGCGGCAATACGATTTGCGGATCTGATCGTCAGCGAGTTCGCCGACCCGAATGATCTACCGTACAAACTTTACCAGGGGCCGGTGAACAAGAAGTATGAACACCCGAACCACGAGCTTGCGCTGGTGGAGCTGTACCGAGTTACGGGAGACCGGAGATACCTCGACTTCGTCATGCAGACGCTCACGGAGTACGGCTACTTTGGCAATGAGCACTTCAATGAAATGTGGGGACACGCAGTCATGGAGAACCTGCTTGAAGCAGGCGCTGTGGACCTCTACCTGGAAACCGGTGATCAGCGGATTTGGGAAGTAGTCTCGAATCTTTGGGACGATATGCGTGAACGCAAAATGTACGTTACCGGTGGTACTGGCTCGACCAATCAAGGTGAGGCATATGGCAAGCCATACGAGCTGCCAAATGCCTCGGCATACAGCGAAACGTGTGCCTCGATAGCGAGCGTCTTTTGGCATCACAAGATGCTTCTGGCGACTGGCGACGCGAAGTACGCCGATGAAATGGAACGAGCCCTCTTCAATAATATCCTCGCTGGATATGGATTGGACGGCTCATCTTATTTCTACCAGAATCCGCTGGCGTGGCATCCCGACAAGAACGTACGAAGAGGCCGTCGTTTTCAGTGGCACCATTGCACGTGCTGCCCGCCAAACTTGCATCGGCTGTTTGCCTCCATCGATCAGTACATCTACACGTCGGATGAATCCGGTATTCAAGTCAACCTCTATGCCAACTCCACGCTTGAGCACAAGCTTCCGGGCGGTGAGACGCTATTGTTGACGCAGCAAAGTGCGTTTCCATTGGACGGTAAAGTGGTGCTGACGCTTGACGCCCCCGGAGATGCAAAGGGGAACCTAAAACTCCGTATTCCGAACTGGTGCGATGCCCCGGAAATCACGATTGATGGAAATCCTGTTGATGTAGAAATGGAGATGGGGTTTGCCGTGCTGGAGCAGCCCTGGAAGATGGGTCGGAAACTCGTCTTGAACCTTCCGATGAAACCTCTCGTCATCATGGGAAATCCGAAGGTGAAAGATCAGGTTGGCCGCATCGCGATTCAGCGAGGCCCCGTCATCTATTGCCTGGAGCAGGTCGACAATCCGGGTGTCGACTTTTCAAACATCAGAGTTCCCGAGAGTCCTCGAGTGACGTCCAAGCATGAGCCGGAGTTACTCGGCGGCGTGGTAAGGCTATCTGTTGCGGCCCGGGATGAAGGAAAAGATGTAAACCTGAAAATGATCCCGTATTACGCCTGGGCCAACCGGGAGGCTGGAGAGATGTTGGTCTGGCTGCCTACCCCGAAAATGGATGGCGATGGTTCAGCTTCGAACCACACGGATTTGCGAAATCGAGAAATGGAAATTTCGGTGGTTCGTACTCCGTCAACAACATCCACGAACGACCACTATGTCAGTAATCGAGCGCCCCTGCAGCCGAGCAAGCTCATCAAATTGCCGGTAGGTGCCATCAAACCAGACGGATGGTTGCTGGAAACCTTAGAGCGACAGCGCAAGGGGTTAACCGGAAACCTGAATGACCTCAGTGGTTGGCTGCAAAAAGAAGATAATGCTTGGCTATCAGAAAAGGGAACCGGTAAGTGGGGTTGGGAAGAAGTGCCTTACTGGCTCAAAGGATATGCCAACCTTGGCTATATCCTGGATGATGAAGAAATGATTGCTGAAGCCAAAATATGGCTCGAGGGAGCGATCAACAGTCAGCAAGCGAACGGGTACTTTGGTCCGAGCTATGCTTGGGAAAGCTATCTTGACGAATTGGATCAGTCTGAGAGACGAAAGAGAGAGCACAACAAGGCAAGGGACTATTGGCCCAATATGATCATGCTCTATTGCCTGCAGTCCTACTACGAATATTCGGGAGACGAGCGGGTCATCGACTTAATGACCAACTACTTCAAGTATCAGCTTTCTGTACCGGACGAGCTTTTTCTAACGAAAAAGAAGATTTGGCATTATCAACGCGGAGGCGACAACCTGCATAGCGTCCTGTGGCTATACAACAGGACTGGAGAACCTTGGTTGCTTGAGTTGGCGGAAAAGGTTTACCGCAACACGGCAAATTGGTCACAGCGAGGGCGTCCCATGAAAGGCAACCGGCCCGCTTGGTTTGGTGATCTGATCAGTTGGCACAATGTCAACATCGCTCAGGGATTCAGAGTGCCCGCGCAATACTATCTGCTCAGCGGAAAGCAGGAAGATCTCAGGGCGGCTTATACCAATTTTCGAATCGTTAGAGAGCATTTTGGGCAAGTGCCAGGCGGCATGTTCGGGGGCGATGAGCTTTGCCGCCCCGGTTATGACGACCCAAGACAGGGAGTCGAAGCCTGCGGCATGGTGGAGCAAATGAATTCCGATGAGCATTTGCTAAGAATTACAGGGGATATCATGTGGGCCGACCATGTCGAGGACGTTGCGTTCAACACCCTGCCTGCCGCCATGACTGAAGACTTCAAGGGCCTTCGGTATATCACCAGTCCGAACATGGTTTTGAGCGATACGAAGAACCACCATCCGGGCATCCGAAACAAAGGCCCGTTCCTGATGATGAATCCGTTTAGCTCAAGATGCTGTCAGCACAACCACACGCAAGGATGGCCCTATTTGGCAGAGAACCTGTGGATGGCCACACCTGACAACGGTATAGCCGCAGTCGTCTATTCGGCCAGTACGGTGAAAGCCAAAGTTGGAACAGGAGCAGAAGTGCAGATCGCAACCAGATCGAACTACCCGTTTGAAGACGACCTAAGGTTCAAAATCAAAACCGAGTCGACGCAAGCTTTTCCTTTGTATTTCAGGATACCGAGCTGGGCATCGAATGCTCAGCTGACGATCAACGGAGAGGCTATTCCAAACGCCTTAGAAGCTGGCAAATACGTAAGAGTCCAGAGGGAGTGGGCAAATGGTGATGAGGCTGTTTTGACATTGCCGAGAGAGATTAACGTCCGAACCTGGCAATCCAATCACAACAGTGTCAGCGTGAACTATGGACCGCTGACTTTCTCGCTAAAGATCGGCGAGGAGTACGTGAAGATTAATAGTAAAGAGACGGCGTTAAAGACTTCACGGTGGCAGGAAGGAGTCAATGTCAATGATTGGCCTGCCTATGAAATTCACCCAGCTACAGCGTGGAATTACGGGCTCGTGCTCAACGACGAGCCCAGTACGTCGCTCGAGGTCGAGACCCGACCGTGGCCAAAAGACAACTTTCCCTTCGCCGTGGGAAACGCTCCTGTGGTTATCAAGGCGAAGGCCAAAAAGATTCCCGCCTGGAAGCTAGACGAGCATGGTTTGGCCGCAGAACTCAAAGACAGCCCCGTTAAGTCGAACGAGAAAACGGAGACGGTCGAATTGATTCCAATGGGAGCGGCACGTCTTAGAATTAGTGCATTTCCGGTAGTCGGAGAAGAAGGGAACGCACATGAGTGGTAAAAGGCAATAGAAACTTCGTAATGAATGTGGAACTGAAAAATTCCCTGTGGGCTTGCCTCCACGTTGATCGAGATATCGGCGGGATCATGAACCTACTGAACGAATTGGGCATTGCCGACACAAGCGTTCGGCAGGAGGATATGCGGTCAAGTGTCCGGCAGCAGACTTGACGGGCATTTGTTCTAGCGGCGCAGCCCAACGGTTGGGCTGTACGGTAGTTGCGGGCCTTTCTCTGGTTGAACGCTTGCCTAGTTGTCCGGACGCAGGGCATCCAAGTTGGTGTCACCGCTGGCAAGTCGACGCAGCAACTCATCGAGACACACCCACAGGTCCAAGTGATTCCGGTGCGCACTGGCCGTTCGAGAGCGTTTGATGTCAGGTATCATGCGATTGCCGTCGCACTGCGTACGACACGTACTTAGTGCACGGTAGTCCTGGTGGTTTGATCACGGGTTTGTGGCGGAGGCAGTTGGGCGTACTTGGTGTGGATTAGGTATCAGTGCCTGTCATTCTGCGGGATTTGCCGGTGGTGTAGATACGAAAACAGCCCGCGGTTTGCGGGCTGAGTCGTCGTTTGACGGAGATCGGGATGACAAGATTCGAACTTGCGACCTCTGCACCCCCAGCGAAAACGCGGGCAACCATCCGTTGCACGCAATTCACGGGGTTTCTGACGATCCGGCAAACGTTGCTCAACTTTGTTCCCCTTCCTGTTCCCCGGAAACGTGGCAACGGGTGGCGGAATTGGCGGAACGGATGACCGCCGATGAACTCGAATTGTGGCTGAAGGTGGGCGAGTCGATGGCGCCCACGGTCGCTACCGATGCCCCGTCTCACAATCGGTTGTGAAGCGTTCGGGCGACGTGTTCGGGTTTCGGTCGCCCGCCATCGAAGCGTTGACGATGCGAGCCGCTGGGGGCCTTGCGTTGAGCATCTGAACGAGACGAGCGAGCGGAACGGTGGTTTCGATTCGGGCAACGGCGGTGCCGTCCAGCGTTTCGACGATGAGCGGGGCAGGCTTTGGCATGATGTCAAGCATAGCGGGGCGTCTGTTGCTGTCCCCTGGATCCGAAAACGGGTCCTTCCCAACCCCATGCCCCCACGGGGCGTAGCCCGCTCTTTGTCGCGATGTTTTCCGCACGCCGGAATGGGAAACGTCGGTAAGTAAGTAAGCGCGCACGCCGAATGGCTGCGGGTCCCTCCCGTCGATTCGTTCCGACGCACGCCCAACGGGAACGACCGAGGAGCAATAGAGACTTTGTTTTACGACGGAATCGGCAAGGTTACCGGCGATCGAATCGGAGGCGATGACGGGAAAGAAAGTCTACTGTATGAGCCGCCTGTTCCCTGCGGGGGCCGATTTGGGATTTGCAATTGGAAGGACCCGTAAGGGACGCCCCGTGTTTTGGGGTGAGGCCTATTGCGTAGGTACTTCCTAAGTGATTTTCGATCGACCCCGAAGGGAACAACCGGGCGACTTCACACACTTGCTTGCACGCCCCGGTTGGGTTTCCGCGGAAACGCTATGCCGTCACAATGAACGAGCCGGATTGATCCCCGGCATCGAATGGTTGCGGATTGATCCCCGCGACTTTCAGACGGTAGGCGGGTAGCTCTCGCCGCACGGTTTATTCGGTCGCTGTTGTTCCTTGCATCGCGACCGGCTGAACCGGCCTCGACTACAAGGAACCCTCTCGATGGAATTCGATCCATTTACAGACCTGCCTAAACGAGCCCCTATAACGGCAACCGAGAGAGCAGAATTCCGTTTCGTAGAAACGTGTTCAGAACTTGCCGTGTATTGGGAACCGATAGACGCATTGAAATTGCGTGATCGACTGTTAGAGCCGCTACATAGGTACATGTTCGAAGCAATCGTCTTGCTTTCATCCGTCCAACAAGCACGCACGGTCCAGGAACATCAAAGAGGAAGTAGCTTGTTCGCTACGCTGTGCCAGTGTTACTTGATGCGAAAAGGAATTTCAACGATTGAGTACAACTGGAGCGGCATTGTCACTAAAGCGTTGTGGTATGCAGCGAACCCAGGCACAACCGATGATGAACCACCGCAAAACTTCTGGGCGTGCAATGACGAAGCCGTTTGGGGGCGCTTCGAGCCCTGGGTTGCTCGAATTCCTTTGTGGCCTATCAGTCCGATGAACGCGCGTGATGGGTTGTCGAAATTCTACGACCTTGAGAAAGCTGAATGGAAATTTACCGAGCCTCCAGGCGAGAGAACCCAGGCCGTTCGCGCATGGTCGAACGCTTGCCAACTACTAAGCTCGATAGCAGAGTCCCGTTTCAACATTGACCATTGCCTGCTGAACCCAACGGAAACGCTTGCAAAACTCCGGGTAGCTGAGACGATGCTTTTTGACACTTTGGCTTACGTTGGACTCCATGAGAAGCAAGTGATTCGGCAGCAAGAAGCGGAACAAAACTCGAAAGAGAAGCAAAAGGAAATAGCTGACAACGCGACAGTGATCGCAAACAAAGCGATCGAGACCGGGAGACGGTTTAGCGGGATTACTGAGTTTGCCCGCGTTGTTGGTTGCTCGCACAGGGGCAAAGCCATCAAAGCCGCCTGGGAGAAGTGGGGGCCGATGATCGAAGCGGAATCGTACCCTCAGCCCGTCGATTTTGACGTTGAAAACTTGCCTGACGACGGTGAAACGATTGAAGAGCTGGTTAGGGACAGTGAGCGTCAAACGCGGGAAGATTACGGCAAGCTACCGAGCCAAAAACGGCGAGTTTGAGAGTCGATCGGCGCGCCCGGGCGCGCCTTGATAATACCGGATTTTGCGTCCCGTTCGCGAATTGCGCGCCCGTTGAATGAAAGGGTAGACGAACCTTTCATTCTCCAATACGGGATAAACGACTATGGACACGGGCAACGCGCCCAAGCTGGTGACATCGGGTGTCATCGCTTCGGAATTGAACGTTCCGCTTCATCGTGTCTTGCGTGTGCTGCGAACGCGGCCCAGCATCACACCGACGGCCTACGCGGGAAACGTCCGACTGTATCGCCGCGAAGCGATCGCACGTGTACGGCATGAACTGACGGCAATTGACGCCCGCCGATGCCGCCAAGCGGAGGCCGCGACCGATGTTTGAACAAATGCGAACGCAGGACGCGGACGTTGAGAAAGCGGGGGCTGCGTCATGAGCCACACAAACGCAACCCCCGCCGCGTCTGGACAACGCCACGATACGCCCGAACCTGAAAACGGGCAAACCCTCCCGCCGCCGCGTCAACTTGATTTGATGGATCACGGCGGACACGCTGCACGCACGCGAGCTGATGCCGCTGCGTCGTCGTTACCAAAGTCGCAAAGCCGCCGCGATGCGATTGAACTTCACGTCGCCGGTTGCGGTGCCGATGGGGCAACCCGTTGGGAAATTCATGTAGCATTGGCGATGCCTTATTCGTCGGTTTGTTCTCCAGTGCACGAACTGGTTGTCACCGGTCGGCTGCGTGAAACCGAGCGAACACGGTTGACCGCGTACGGAAAGCCCGCGGCCGTTCTCGTTTCCGGGTTGCTTCCCGAGGAGGCGAAACCGTGAAGGAGAAACGACAGCTAGATTTGCTGAATGATCTTCCCCGAGGCGAGCAATTGAAGTTGCTGCGGGCTGTTCGATTTGAGACCTATCGAAACGGCAACGAGGACGGCGTTAAGGCTGACAAGCAAAAGGCGTTGCTGCGATTGATCGACGACCATGACGGTGACGGTCAGGGTTGTTTTGCCTCACAGGACACGCTCGCCAAGGAGATTGGTTGCAGTGTTAGCACGGTTGGCCGTGCGGTTGAAGCGTTGGTTTCTCAAGGCCTTATAACCAAAGAACGCGACGACCGTACCGGGGCGAATCGTCACCGCATTATCTGGAGCGAGTTGAAACTACGTTGTGACAAACATGCTCAGCGAACCGCCATGGTGACAGACGCGAACCGTCACGGTGATGGTTCGCGAACCGTCATGGTGATGGATGCCGTCGGTCATGATGATGTTTCGCAATCCGTCACCGTGACGGATGCCCTCTGTCATGATGACGGACAAAACGAAACAGAAACGCAACAGTTAAACGCAACCACAACCGCAACGGATGAAAACGAGTGGCTGTTGTTGCGGAGGCGACTTCGTGACCTTGGGATGAAAGCCGCTGCCCAGGCGACGAACGCGGCACGACAACGCGGCTTGTCACTGGAGTACATCGACGAATTGATACGCGAAGCGACTAAGCGGAAACGTCCACAAGATGAGCCTTACGGCGTTTCCCACCTTTGCAACTGGTTGACCGGCAAGACGTTCCCGCCGATCGACGAAGCCGACGCGATGCGGATTCGTGACGAACGCAGGCATCATGATAGGGAAGCCGCCGAAGCGATCCGGCAACGCATCGCGAGCGAGCCGAAGTTGAAGGACGCAACCGACGAAGTGAAAGCGGGTTGGGTTGGGCGATTGCTTGCCCGCGATGGACTCGACACCGAAGCGACCGACGACGAACGAGCCGCCGCCACGAAGCTGGACGAATTCGACCAGAAACAGCAAGGCAAGCGGTTGGGGGTGGCGTCATGAATCGACCGCAAACCGTGGCAAACGATGCCGCCCGCTACATGACGGCAAAGCAAGTTGGCAAACGCTTTGCTTGCAGCGAACGAACGATTTACCGATGGGCGGATACCGGCAAGATGCCGCCTCCGGTGAAGATTGGCGGCGCGGTGCGTTTCAAGATCGAAGCGATTGACGAATGGGAGGCCGACGGTTTCCCGCACCACCGCAACGCGAGCCGCTAAGGCATCGCCGCCGCGATGAACTCGACACCGCCCGCGGCAACGCGGTAGGCTGTTCCACGCCCACGGCTAGGGGTTGCTCCCGAACCCCGGTTTCCCATGACCGGCCCGCCGTGGCGTTTTTGTGTTTCATGGGTCAACCGATGGGAGTTGAATCATCATGGCGACGTTGTTTCGCAAGACGGTAGCGCGACCGATTCCAGCAAACGCGGAAGTCTTCACCAAAACGGTCGATGGTCAGGCAACCGAGTTTGCCCGCTGGAAAGTCAAACGCAACGGCAAGACGGAAACGCGAACCGGACGTATCAAGACCACCAAGAGCGGCAACCGTCGCGTTTTGATGAAGTCGCCAAACTGGATCGCGAGATACCGGAACGCGGACGGCTACACCGTTGACGAGTCGACCGGCTGCACGAAGAAAGAGAACGCGGCCGAAGTCCTGCGGACCTGGACGAAGCGAGCGGAGGACATCCGAAGCGGTCGCCTGTCCGATCGTGATGCCGAGATCACGGATTATCAAAACATCCGCCTTGCCGATCACATCGCCGACTACATCGACGATTTGAAAGCCCGAGGCATCAACGCCCAACGGGTAAAGACAAGCCAGAACTATTTGCAAGACGATGCGGCTGGTTGTCGGTTTCGTTGGTTGCGTGACCTGGACGCCGGCACGCTTCGCAAGTGGTTGCGGAAAGATGCCGGTATGTCGGCTGCAACGTACAACTGGCACGCGAAACTATGGACGGCGTTCGGTTGGTGGCTGGTTGGGAAACGGTTGGAGGGCAAACGTTCTTCCATGACCGGGGAACGTCGTATTGCTTCGAACCCGTTTGACGGTTTCGGGTTGAAAGACGAATCACAAGACCGCCGCCGTGAAGCCCGAGCGGTAACCGTTGATGAGTTGCAACGATTGTTTGAGACCGCCCGCCGTCGACCGCTGGATGATGCGTTGACGATCCGAACCGGACCACGCAAGGGAGAACGCGGGGCGACCATTCGCCCGCGACGACGGGTGAAGCTGTTGAAGCTGGGGCACGAACGCGCGTTGATCTACAAGACGGCATTGTTGACCGGCCTACGCGCCAACGAGCTGCGGACGTTGACGGTTGGTGATTTGTCTTTCGGTGACGTTCCGTTTTTGAAGCTGGTTCGGTCGAACGAGAAGAACCGCCGCGGCAGTACGATCCCGCTGAAATCCGATCTGGCGTTCGACCTGGCGTCTTGGGTGGATGGTCGCCCGGCTGCCGATCCCGTGTTCGAAGTGCCATCTGGTTTGCTGCGGATTCTCAACCGGGATTTGGTTGCCGCTGGCATCGACAAGATTGACGAGCTAGGCCGCCGTGTTCACATCCACGCTTTGCGACATTCGACCGGGACTCACCTTTCCGCCGCTGGGGTGTCACCACGGACGGCCCAGGCGGTCATGCGTCATAGCAACATCAACTTGACGATGAACACGTACACCGATGAGCGGCTATTGGATCAAGCCGGGGCGGTGGAACGGCTGCCGACGATCCCGCTTGGGGGCGACGATCAAAGCGGGACTGACGAACCGCCGACGCCTGCCCTGGATCGTGGAACGGGAACGGCGGACGGTGCCAAGTTCGTTCCCCTTCCTGTTCCCCTGAAATCTGGCAACGGGTGTCAAAACGTGGCGAATTTGGCAAATGGGGAAGGTTGCGACGGGGCGACCCCCGAAACGAAAAAAGCCCGCGATTTGCGGGCTGAAACGGCGTTTTCAGGTAGTCGGGATGACAAGATTCGAACTTGCGACCTCTGCACCCCCAGTGCAGCGCTCTAACCAGGCTGAGCCACATCCCGTTGTTGGTCGGATTTCCCTGGGGTGGGTGGGAAGTCCGGCTTTTGAACGACAAACTCTACCGAAACCGGGTCGGTTTCGCTAGGGTGGGCGGATTCCCCGGGTACAATTCGCCGGGGTTTTTTCTGGTTCCTGGGAATGGGATTTCCTTGATGACGGTTTCGGATCCGGCGGGTTCTCGCCAGCAAAATTTGACGAAGAAACGAAGTGCGAGTCGGTCGCAATCGCCTGCCGATGGTGGCCAATCACGTGGCGGCGGGGTCGGCGTGGCGAACTCGGGTGCGGCCGGTCGAGCAACACGGGGGCCAACACAACGTGGTGGTTTCGGCGGGAGGCTGCGTCGGTCTTGGCCGCTGCTCATGTTCGGGATTGCGGTCGGGGCCGGGTTGGGTATTTATTTTCTTGGCGGATCGGATCGGGGACTCGACCGACCTCTGGAGTTGACGCTGCGCCCGATCCCCGCGGTCTATTCACCTGAACGGGCGATGGGGTACCTGGAGAAAATTTGCGACTTCGGTTCGCGTCCCACGGGCAGCGAAGCGATGAAGAGGCAGCAGGAATTCCTGACGGAGTTCTTTACCGCCAATGGGGCGACGGTGGAATTGCAGAAGGAGGCGATCCGACATCCGTTGACGGGCGAACCCGTCGAGATGGCGAACCTAATCGCGAGATGGTACCCCGAACGACCGACGCGATTTTTGTTGTGCGCCCACTATGACACGCGTCCGTTTCCTGACCGGGATCGCGAGAACCCCAAGGGAGTTTTCGTTGGTGCGAATGACGGAGCGAGTGGTGTGGCGGCGTGGATGGAGATGAGCCACCAGTTCGCCGGTTTGCCGGAAGATATTGGCGTCGATGTGGTGTTGTTTGACGCCGAAGAGTTTGTGTTCGCCGAGGGGCGGGATGACTACTTTCTCGGCTCTACTTTCTTTGCACAGCAATATCGCATGTCACCTCCG
>NZ_ANOH01000038.1 GCF_000346505.1 Aporhodopirellula sallentina SM41 | reverse complement strand
GACGTCCTGCTCGAGCACCTGCTCGCCGCGTGCGTTTTCTCCGTCGTCGGGATCGTCGTTTTCGTTGTCTGCCTGATTCTCGCAGAGAAGCTGACTCCGTTTTCGCTCATTCATGAGATCGGCGAAGAACACAACATGGCGGTCTCGATCGTTGTCGCAGCCATCGTGTTGGGCATTTCGGTCATCATCGCCGCCGCGATTATGGGCTAGACCAATTGATTGATCGTGCCCCGCTCGGCCTGCTTTACGTCAACGTGCTGATCATCGCGACGTGTGGGCTGGTCTATGAATTGGTTGCCGGCACCTTGGCGAGCTATCTGCTAGGCGACTCCGTCACGCAGTTCTCGTTGATCATCGGTGTGTACCTGTCTGCGCTCGGTATCGGCGCCTGGTTGTCACAGTACATCGAAGAACACCTCGCCCGGGCCTTTATCGAAATCGAGTTAGCCCTCGCGTTGATCGGGGGCTTCTCGACTCCGCTGCTGTTTCTCGCGTTCCCGTTGGTGGACTGGTTCCATGTGCTGCTCTTTGGCAGCGTAGTCGTCATCGGCGTCTTGGTCGGATTGGAACTGCCTCTGTTGATGCGGATCCTGAAGGAACACCTGGACTTCAGCGAACTCGTCTCGCGAGTCTTGGCGTTCGACTATCTCGGGGCTCTCTTTGCTTCGTTGTTGTTCCCGGTCTTCCTCGTCCCCAGGCTCGGGCTCACCCGCACGGCGATACTCTTCGGTTTACTCAACGCCGCCGTGGGACTCTGGGGCACCTACCTGCTGCGCCCCCTGTTGGCCCAACGTGGTATTGAAGGACTGCGAGGACGAGCGATCTTGGTGATCGGGTTGCTCGCCGTTGGGTTCATCAAAGCCGATTCGTTGACAACGTTGTCTGAGGAAAACACGCTCGGCGGGAAAATCGTTTACGCGGACACGTCTCCATATCAACGCATCACAGTCACGCAGGCAGACCGCGGGTTTCAACTGTATCTCAACGGGCATCTGCAATTTAACAGCGTCGATGAATACCGGTATCACGAGGCTCTCGTGCACCCACTGATGAGTGTGTGTGAGGACGCGACCAAGATCCTGGTGCTCGGCGGTGGAGACGGACTGGCGGTTCGCGAACTGCTGAGATACGACCGCGTGGAGTCCATCACGTTGGTGGACCTGGACCCAGCCATGACCCGTTTGGCGACACGTTTCCAACCGTTGGCCGACCTCAATGAACAGGCACTCAGTCACCCGAAGGTTTCGGTGATCAACCGGGATGCATTCGTCTGGGCGACCGAACAGCACGCGGGAAAAGCCCCAACAGCAGAAGCCACAACCACAGAAGTTTCAGCGACAGAAGATTCGGCAACAGACGAGTCCGCAGCATACGATGCGGTCGTGATCGACTTCCCGGACCCCGGCAACTACTCGGTGGGCAAGCTTTACACGACTCATTTCTACCAATCGCTTCGCCGGCATCTTACTCCGGGAGCAGGCGTTGCGATCCAGTGCACGTCACCGCTGGTCGCCCCCAAATCCTACTGGTGCATTCTCCACACGCTTCGGCAGTCGGGCTTTGACGTGACGCCGTACCACGCGAGCGTTCCGACGTTTGGGGTGTGGGGTTTTGCTCTCGCTCGGCAGATTCCCGGCACCGAGCCTTCGGCGTCGGCCGAGGATCCGGGCACCCGATCGGGATGGCGTCTGCCGCCTGTTCTGGCCCCCCAAATTGCCGGCTTGCGTTTCTTAAATGACGCCACCATGCGGAGCCTATTCGATCTGCCCCAGGACCAACAATCGCTGGAGATGCCGCCGAACCGGCTCAATGACCAGATATTGGTCCGTCTATACGATCTCGAGTGGGGCGATCGCGGTTAGACTCGATTGCGAATTTCGCGACTGCCTGCCAAACTATGTGTCCGGCTGCCGTCAAACGCGGCCGGGATTTGACCGGATTCCGATTCCCTAGTTTCACAAGTTGGCCACGACGTGTCAGTTCCTTCTACCGTAACGCTTGTCGACGTGTTTCCTGAAGATTTGCAGCATCTCGTTGGCGAAAATCAACCACTCAATGAGTTTCTCTGGCTGGGAATCGGTGGTCCGGCACGCTTTTTGGCCGAACCGGTTGAGACCGGGCAGATCTCTGAACTCGTCAAAGCGGCCAAGTCGCACGATTTGGCGGTCCGTATTCTCGGCCACGGCAGCAATATTCTGGTGCGAGAAGCCGGCTTCGACGGCCTGGTCATCTCGCTCAGTGGACCGGCAACCACGGGGCTGGAAATCAGCGGCAATCGTCTCAAGGCCGGCGCGGGAGTCAAATTGACTCACGCGGCAATTAAAACCGTCGGCGAAGGACTCGGCGGGCTCGAACACCTCGTCGGGATCCCCGGCAGCGTAGGTGGTGCGGTCGTCGGGAACGCCTCGGCGGAGGGACGCGACATCGGTTCAGTCGTCCGATCGATCGAGGTTCTCGACGAAAACGGCACGGCAAAAACGATCACTGCGGAAGAGGCCGGATTTTCTCACCGAAAATCGACACTCGACGGGTTGGTCGTACTGAACGTCGAATTCGAACTCGAACCCAAAGACGTCACCGCACTGACCAAACGGATGCAGAAACTTTGGATCCACCGCGGACAGCGTCGTCCCTCGGACACATCGCGGATCGTGATGCCGTTTATTGATCCGGACTCCATGTCAACGCGAGACCTGATCGTCAACACCGGCCTCTCCGGTTTGCGTGAAGGCGACGTATCACTCGACCTTTCCGCGCCGCAATACCTCGTCGCCCACGAGAACGCGACCAGCGATCAGTGCCTACGTTTGATCGAACGGGTTCGAGAACAGGTGCTCCTGCAGACCGGGATCGACTTGCGGTTGAACCTGCAAATTTGGTAATGCCAAGGCTGGAACCCAGCCCGAGTCGCTTTTCCTGCAAGGATGTAGAGCCGCGACGTGACCGAATCGTCCCAATCCAAACGCACCTCGTCGAAACGCCGCCGAGATTCTGACGCGGATGCACCGCCGTCGAAAATTCGGTGGATCGCCTCGCTCGTCGCTGCGCCCGTGATTCTGTCGATTCTCTGGCCGGCGATCTTACTCGTCGCCGGATACGCCGCCTGGCAACAGTGGGGCAGCCACTACGTCGCCCACAAATACTACGGCGTCAAAGCCGAAGCGATCCGTGTCACGTCACCGCCGGAGTACGTGCGGTCGGACATCGTCGATACCGTCTATCAAGACGCGGCGATGGACAAGTTATCGCTGATGGACCAACAGGCCTGTGCCAAGATCGCGTCCGCGTTCTCTTCCAACGCATGGGTACGCCGCGTCGTGGGAGTCCGCAAACTCGCCGGTGGACGCCTCGATGTCCGCTTGGAGTACCGCCAACCGGTCGCCATGGTGCATGTCATCAGCCGACACCCTGACCGCAGCGGTGCGGGGTTCTTTGCAATCGACGGAGAAGGCGTGCTCCTTCCGGATACCGATTTCTCTCCTTCGGAAACGCTCCGTTACCTCCACATCATCGTTCCTGGAGCCTACCCGACCGGCGGTGTCGGTTCCGAGTTCGGCGACTCACGAGTGCAGGCCGCAGCGTTGCTCGCGCACCTGCTGCACCCGTATCGTGAACAGCTCGGCATCACGAGCATCGGCGTCCACGGCGACCTCCGCCAAAACCCCGTCGTCCAGTTGCAGATCGCCGGCAAGAACGGCGAACGATGGTTCTGGGGAAGTCCCCCAGGCGCGGAAGCCCAAACCGAACCGCCGGCAATGATGAAACTGCAAAGCCTGATCGACGGCGCACCCTCGGACAGTGACCTGCGGCAGGTACAGTACGCGACCGCGCCGCTCACTCACCCTCAAACAGCAGCACCGACACCTCGCATCGGTTCGGCATCCAACGCGTCGACTCGCTAGACCAACGCCCTCACGCCTGCCCGGTCCAGCCTCGTCCTGCATGCGCACGCAGCGCGTCGTTCGGAGTGTTTCTTTCGCGGCAAAGGAGCAGCCAAAAATCATCGAATTGGCAGCTATTGGAAACCAGATCGCTGGTGTCTATTAATTGTCGGTCGTACCGAATCACTTCGAACCGGACGGCCTGAACTCCCTTCCGAAAGCCCAACCCGATGGAACCGCTGGATCTTGCCAAGTTCGAATGGAAAACCGTTCTCCGCCCGCTAACGATCGATGATTTCGACGAACTTCTTGCTCTCGCAGAGCGATGCTTTCCCGGCATGGAGCCATGGGGGCGGGCACAAGTCGAGAGCCAACTCGAGGTGTTTCCCGAGGGGCAATTCGTCGTCGAAATCGACGGCAAACTCGCCGCATCTTGCTCGAGCCTGATCCTCGAATACGACGAAGATTTAGAATGGCACAACTGGAAAGCGATATCTGACTCCGGCTTTATCCGCAACCACAAACCCCAAGGCGACACGCTCTACGGGATTGAGATCATGGTCGATCCCAAATACCGGGGGATGAAACTGTCGCGGCGACTCTACGACGCCCGCAAAGAACTCTGCCGACGCAAGAACCTCAAACAAATCATCATCGGTGGTAGGATTCCGGGCTATCACAAATACGCCGACAAAATGTCCGCGAGAGAATACATCGACAACGTTCTCGAAAAGAACGTGTATGACCCTGTTCTCACCGCCCAACTCTCCAACGGATTTGTGGTTCGCGGATTGACCCCGAACTACTTACCTTCCGACACCGAATCATGCGGGTACGCAACGCACGCGATTTGGACCAACCTCGAACACGTCCCCGGCGCGAAACGACGCTTCCATCACGTCATCGAACCGATCCGCGTTTGTGTCGTGCAGTATCAACTGCGGACAATCAGCAGCTTTGACGACTTCGCAAAACAGTGCGAGTTTTTTCTAGACACCGCATCCGACTACAAATGCGACTTCGTCCTCTTTCCGGAACTGTTCACAACGCAATTGCTTTCCTGCGTAGACGCGACTCGCCCCGGCCAAGCCGCCCGTCAACTCGCCGCCTTCACCCCACAATACCTCGACATGTTCACCGAGATGGCGGTGAAATACAACATCAACGTTATCGGCGGATCGCAGTTCGTGATCGAGAACGACACGCTCTACAACATCGCCTATCTGTTCCGGCGAGACGGATCGATTGGGAAGCAGTACAAAATTCACATCACCCCGAGCGAGCGAAAATGGTGGGGCGTGAATCCGGGTAACGCGGTGGAAGTGTTCGACACCGATTGCGGACGCATCGCAATCCAGGTTTGCTACGACATCGAGTTCCCTGAGCTAACGCGGATCGCGACTCAAAAGGGAGCATCCATCATTTTCGTGCCGTTCAACACGGACACCCGGCACGGCTATCTCCGGGTCCGCTACTGCGCCCAAGCCCGGTGCATCGAAAATCACTTGTACGTTGCGATCTCTGGGTGCACCGGCAACCTCCCATTTGTCGAAAACTCCGACATCCATTACGCCCAGTCAGGAATCTTCACACCTGCCGATGCCGAGTTTGCCCGAGACGCGATCGCCGATGAGTGCAATCCCAATGTGGAGACCCTGATCGTTCACGACCTCGACTTTGAACAACTGCGACGACACCGCGAACAAGGCTCCGTCCAGAACTGGAACGACCGGAAACGCGACCTCTACAAAGTCGTTTATGTCGAGGACGGAAAGACGTTCGAAGTGTGACGCAGATCGCATCAACAGCCATCACTGCATTGGCATGACTGCACGCCAAATGGCTCACCCGAACGCGACGTGACTCACCCGACGATCGCCGGGTCTGCGATTCCGTTTTCGGCAAACCCTTTGGCACGCAACAAACACGCGTCGCAGTGGCCGCAGGGATGAACGTCGGATTGCGAATCGTCTGCTCCCACCGGGTCATAGCACGAAAGGGTGTGGGAGTAGTCCACACCGAGGCGTAGCCCCTCCGCAATGATTTGACCTTTGGTGAGGTCAATCAGCGGGGTGTGAATTTTCAGTTCGGGGCCCTCCCCTACACCAGCCTTCGTCGCCAAGCGAGCCATCGCTTCAAACGCAGCGATAAACTCAGGACGGCAATCGGGATAGCCGCTGTAGTCGAGAGCGTTGACACCGATAAAGATGTCCGCGGCGTTGTTGGTCTCTGCGACCGCCAACGCGTAGGACAGGAAGATCGTATTGCGTGCCGGCACGTAGGTGACCGGAATCTCGTCGCCAATATCCTCAACACGGTCGGCTTTAGGTACCGCGATGTTTGGGTCGACCAATGCCGACCCGCCGAGTTGCGCAAGGTCGATATCAATGACCCGATGCGACGCGGCACTCATCGATTCGGCTAACCACTTCGCTCGCTCGAGCTCTCCGTTGTGCCGTTGTCCGTAACGAAAGCTGACCGCGTGAACGGCAAAGCCGTGATCTTTGGCGATTGCAAGACAGGTCGCACTATCCAGACCGCCCGAGAGCAGCACAACGGCATTCAACCCTTCCATAATTTTCTTCCAATGCTGGGGTTGTAGTTCGTCCAGTTTCCATCGGCAGCAACGTCGCGACCGATGATCGATGCATAAGAAGTGAGTTTGGCATCCAGGTTATCGATGTGGTGCAAAGCAACCGCTTCGAGTGTGACAGGAATCTTCGGGCTGCCGTACTCCTGACTGCCGTGATGACTCACCACGAGGTGTTCGAGTTGATAGCGAAGGTTCGTCGGGAATGACTCCCCGCTGTCTCGTTCGATTTGCTGGATCTTTTCGCCGAGTTGCTGAATGCCGATCACAATATGACCGAGCAATTGACCGCGGTCGGTGTAGCTGATCTCGCCGCTCGCTTTTAACTCTTCGATCTTGCCAAGGTCGTGCAAGAACGCCCCCATCATTAGCAGGTCCGTGTCGAGTTCCGAATACCTCGGTGAAATCAACCGAACCAACTCCATCATGCTAACGGTGTGATGGAGCAACCCGCCCGGGTACGCATGATGATTCGAAACCGCGGCCGCCGCGACACGAAACGAATCGGTGAACTCGGTATCCTCCATATAGGCCGCCGCGAGTCGCTGCAGAAACGGTTGGGAGATGGTCGCGAGGAGTTCTTTCAGACGAGCGAAATGCTGATCCGCTTGCTCCGAATCAAACCGATCGAAGTCATTTGCGTTGACTTCATGCGAGTCCATTCGTTCCAGTTCGGTGACGATGATCTGAAGCGCGCCGTTATGAATCTGGGTACGTCCATGACAGAAGATGTAGTCGCCGCGATCAAATCGATCAAAGATCGCTTCATCCGCGTTCCACATCATTGCGGCAATCGTCCCGCTGCGATCGGAGAGTTTTAAGAGGATGTACTTTCCGCCTTGGCGGTTCACTCGGAGTTGCTTGTCCGCAGCCTGGAACGGTTGCGCTAACGTCATTCCGTCGGTGAGTTCGTTGATGGGGGTACGCAAAGCAGACCAGAGGGATGAGAGGCAAAAAGCTGAACGCGGCAAGCCTGACCAACACGGACGTGGGGCAGGGCAGGGCGGTTTCGCCGGCGACGGCAGCCCAAGAGCCTACCAAGCGACCCATGGTCTGGAAAAGCCGAAGGCCCGACACGCAACATGCACTGATTCGCACAACTCCCTTGATCGAGCCCCCTGGTTGTTCCCCCACACCCTTGGCCGAAACGAAAGCGACGATCCACCGGAACACGCGGCTTCATCACCTCTGCTCGCCACAGGTTCGGCAAAAAATACGTACGCCGCGAACCGATACCGGTAGCGCGTTGCACTGATATTGGTATCGTTTGCTAGGATTTGCCTCGTGATCGGCACAATTGCTGCTGCACCCAAGAAAGGAATTCGATCTTGTTTGCAGTTGTCCGATTCCCTCCCTACCCAATCCGAAATATTTTGGAAGAATACCCGCAGTTCCGGCCTCTCGGCCCAATCCACCAACCACTCCTGGGGATTCGGGGTTAGAATACGCGAATGAACGACGCGCCCGCTTCTTCTCTCAACAAACCCGACAACGCGGCGAGCCCTCAGGGCTCGGATGCTTCCGGTTCGTCTTCTAGCCTCTCCGGCGTGTCGGATTCGCTATCGAAATCGGGTTTGTCGAAACGCGGGCTGTCCGGTTCCGGATCATCGAGGTCGAACCTTTCGAGCACGCCGGAATCGCTCAGCCAATGGATCACTTCATCGAGCAGCGTTCATCTGGCACGGTCCAAACAAACCTGGACCGGTGCGGGCAGTGCCGCCGGATACGTCCTGCGGTACCTGACGCCGATGCGGCGATTGATGATGGACATCGTCGGTCGTGAAAAAGAGGCGGACCGCGCCCTTTCGATCTTGGTCGCTCATTTGGTGAAGGCCGGATTCAGTGGCCACGACAAAGGTCGGCTCCGAGACTTCCTCGTTCGCGGAATCCGGTCGGCAGCAAAAGCCGGATACGACGAAGCGTTGAAAGACCGTGGCAAAAACGATTCGCTCGAACTAGCAGACCAGGCCGAGAAACCTCTGCCTTTGAAGATGGAGGTCGCTCAGGTCGAATCGCCGCAGTGGCGAGGCTACTGGCGAGACGGAATTTTGCAGCGGAGTTGGCGTTCACTCGAACGATACCAACACGCCCGACGATACGATCGAATCAACCAACCACCTCCCACCGGTGAAGAAGCCCCTCGAGAAGACCTCGTGCACGATGTCCTCCGCGCGGCGATGTCCTATCCCAAGGAATCCTTGGAGTCGTGGGCAGGCAGGGTCTCGTCGGCGAGCGGGCGAAAAGTCGAGCCGGACGAAGTCCAAAGCCAACTCGAATTGGCCCGAATCCGTTTCGCGCAGCAGATCGCGGACGAGGTGGCTCAAACGCTCGAGACCCCCGATCCGGTCGTGATACAATCCGAGATCAAAGCCCTGGGCCTCGGCAAAGCATTCTCGGGCGTCCGAGTTCAGGCCTAAGTGACGGTACTGGCCTAGGTGACGGTACTGGCCTGAGTGCGAGTTCATGCCTGAGTAACGCCGCGTTCGGACGATAAGAGCCGCTCCAGGCTGGGCTAGCCTTCTCAACTGAGCGGTTGCCAAAACGGGGGCTTCGGCTCGGCGGCGGATGTGGAAAACTCCTGGCCCATCATCCTCCTCGAGGTTCTCTCGCGACCGATCTGGTCGCCGACGGCCGGGTTTTGCTAACCTCGCTTTTCTCGACTCACGCCGTCTTTTTCTCGCTCGCATTGCGCCAGCGGGGCAGGGCAGGGCGGAGAATTTTCAACAGCTATCGCCCCCAATTTTCGACGAAGGACCGTCCATGCAGTGGATGATGCGCTACCGCGATCTGGTGTTGCCCATGGGTATCATCGGTTGTCTTGTGGTCATCCTGGTGCCACTGCCTCCGTTGTTGATGGACCTCCTCCTGGCCACCAACATCACGGTCGGGGTGATCGTTTTGCTGACGACGGTGTACGTGCAAACGCCTCTCGAATTCAGCATTTTCCCGTCTCTTTTGCTCGCCACGACGCTGGCTCGCTTGGTGCTCAACGTCGCCACGACGAGGCTGATCCTGACGAGTACGGAATCCGGTGATATCTCCGCGGTTGGCGGTGTGATCCAGGGATTCGGCGAATTCGTCGCCGGTGACAGGATTGAAATTGGGATCATCATTTTTGTGATCATTGTCTTGATTCAGTTCATCGTGATCACCAAGGGAGCGACGCGGATCAGTGAAGTCGCGGCCCGATTTGCCCTCGACGGGATGCCCGGAAAGCAGATGGCGATTGACGCCGACCTGAACGCCGGCATCATCGACGAGAAGGAAGCCCAACAACGTCGCGAAGAAGTCGCCTCGCAGGCGGACTTCTACGGAGCGATGGACGGTGCGAGTAAGTTTGTCCGCGGCGACGCCGTGGCTGGGATTGTGATCACGCTCGTCAACGTCGCCGGTGGCCTTTACATCGGTGTGATGCGTTATGACATGACGATCGCTCAGGCGGCCGAGCTGTTCACCAAACTCACGATCGGTGACGGGTTGGTCAGCCAGGTGCCGGCGTTGCTGATCTCGCTGGCCGCCGGTTTGCTGGTGACGCGATCCGCCCGAAAAGCCAACCTCCCCGAACAGTTCTTACAACAGCTCTTCAGCAACCCGAAAGCACTCGCCGTGGCCGGTTGCTTTTTGTCGTTGCTGATCATGACCAACCTGCCGACCATCCCGATGGCAACGCTCGGCGCAGGCTGTCTGGGTCTAGCGGTCGTTCTACGTCGGCAAAATGCCCAAGACCGCGTCGACGAGCAAGCCAACGAGGAAGCCGAGGCGGCTGCCGCGGCAGCGCCGCCCGATAAACGCGTTGAAGACTACCTCGCGGTGGACCCAATGGAATTGGCCATCGGGCTCGGTCTCCTTTCTCTCGCGGACCCTGCACGTGGCGGCGATTTGATGCAGCGAATTACCGGTGTCCGTAACTCGATGGCCGGTGATATCGGTATCGTGCTGCCCAAGGTTCGGATCCGCGATGACATGAACCTCGGCGACAACCAATATGAAATCCGCATCGCGGGTAACCCGATCGCCACCGAATTGGTGCTACCGGAGCGACTCCTTGCAATCGACAGCGGACATACAACAGGTGTGATCGATGGCGAGCCAACTCGCGACCCGACGTTTGGAGAACCCGCCGTATGGATCGATCCGATTCGCCGGGAACAGGCGGCCATCTACGGCTACACCACAGTCGAACCGGGAGCCGTCCTAGCAACCCACCTGCAAGAAATCGCCCGACGTCATGCCGACGAACTGCTTACGCGCGACGCAACCAAACACCTCATCGACGAACTCAAAGAAGCCTCGCCTGCGGTCGTCGACGAACTGATTCCGAATCTTCTGAAGGTAAGCGACGTGCAACAGGTGCTGCAAACGTTGCTCCGTGAAGACGTCCCGATCCGGCAACTCTCGATCATCTTGGAAACCCTCGGCGATCATGCCTCGAAGACGAAAGATCCCGTTTTCCTGAGCGAATACGTTCGCCACCGTCTCGCCCGTACGATCAGCACGCGCTACCGCGATCAACACGGACAATTGCACGTCATCGCACTCGACCCTGCGATGGAAGATCGCATTGCCGCAGGGATCGAACATACCGATCGCGGACTTTTCGTGCGGATGAGCCCATCAGCAGTCGACTCGACTTGCGAGAAAATCTCCGAAGGTGTTAAGAAACTAATCACGTTGGGCCATCACCCCGTCGTTTTGGTCAGCCCGCGGATTCGTCCCGGTCTGCGTCAGATCATTGCGTCGTCGATGCCCCGCGTACGTATCCTTTCCTACAACGAAATCACGCAGGATACGCAAATCCAGTCGCACGGCGTGGTGAGTGATTGATGTCCATACGAACTTTTAAAGCAGCGAATCTGCAAGCCGCATTGGCCGACATCCGCGAACAAATGGGACCGGACGCCTCCGTGCTGCATACTCGCCAAATCCGAGACGGATGGCTGGGGTGGCTCGGTCGCACGCAAGTGGAAGTCATTGCCGGCTTCCGCAGCAACGGCGAATTCCCCGTGCCCTCGTCAGGTTCCGATTCTGAACACGCACGTCCTCAAGACGTCCGATCGGTTCAGGGCAATCGCCTGGACGCCACAACCATGGGTGTCCCCGCGGACTCCTGCGATGACACGCGAAACACCTACCCGATGATGGGCCGACTCGGTGACGTTTCTGCATCACCAGACACCGTCAGCGTTGATCCGCTCGCAGTGGACCCGCTCGTTAACCCGCTGCGACAAGCGGGCGTTCCCGAACCGGTCATTCGCCGGTGGCTCGCCTCCGCTGCCGGGTTTGCTGCAAATGTCACCGACGGTGGCAACACGCCTCTCGACCCGAACGAACACCTCGAACATCTCCAGCGTGCGATCGCTCGCGAATTAAATTTGTGTGGCCCCATTCGGACACAACCGGGTGAACGACACGTGGTCGCGTTGGTTGGCCCCACCGGGGTCGGAAAAACCACCACGGTCGCAAAGCTCGCCGCAGGATTCCGGATCGAAGCCCGTCGCCGGGTCGGACTGCTCACCATCGACACGTATCGAATCGCGGCGGTGCAACAACTCAAAGCCTACGCCGAGATCATGGACCTGCCGATGCAGGTGGTCGAAGCCCCGGACCAGATGCAGTCCGCGTTGGACCAACTCGGCGATGTCGATCTCGTGTTGATTGATACCGCCGGACGCAGCCCTCGCAGCGACGCTCGAATCGACCAACTCGCCGATTTCCTCCGCGCCGCACATCCTGATGAAACCCACCTTGTGCTCAGTGCCACGAGTTCGAGTGAAAACATCCTGGCCACGCTCGACGGGTTCTCTCCCGTGCGTGCGACCTCGGTCATCTTGACCAAACTCGACGAAACACCGCATACCGCAGGCGTGCTATCGGCACTCACGGCGAGCGAACGGTACCTGTCGACACCGCTGAGCTACATCACGCATGGTCAACAGGTCCCCGATGACATTGCCGTCGCCGACGCACCTCACCTCGTAGGTTCGCTGCTGCCGATGACCCCACCCACCAACGCGTTCGGCGAGGCGGCATAGACGCCGTTAGCCAACGCGCAAAGGCAGCCGGCGATAGCCCGCTAGTCTTTTCCAAACGAATTCAACGCTTTTGAACTAAAGATACTCACCAACCCCAACCGATAACATGAACTGACTCGGAACGTGAAATGCAAACCTCACTTGAGACTTTTTTTCACGAGTCCGTTTAACCAATTTGGGAAACAAGACGCATCCGAGCGGAACCGTTCTAACGAACCAACCAATCGATGACCGGAGTTGACTGTTGACACGGACGCTCGCCCTTTCACTTGGATCACTCGCTATGGGAATCGTTTCCCTTCGCGGCATGCTCCATGGTCAATTGGCGACGGAAGTAGCCCAAGAAGCGATCGCCACACTGATCATCTTCTCGGGTATTGGAGCCATCACCGGTGCGATCGCGGACTATTTAGTACGTGACGCCGTAGAAACCTTGTATCGCAACCGGGTTCAATGGTATCGAGACGAACTAGCCAAACGAGAAGCTGGTCTAGCCGTCTCAACCGAAGAACCAACAACCTGAAGCCGCGACACGACAGGCACGGCTGCCTCGCCGTTTCGCAACCAGCTTCGAAAAGAATTGTTAAGTAAAACATTCCATCGCTAGATCGTTCCGGTCGAACCAAGGTTCGGACGAAACGTCTGACGATCAGTGATCATCATGGAGGATTCGATGCCCGCCGCTGCCCCCGTCGACGAAGAAATCGCCAAAGTCTGGGATTCATTCAAAGCAGTCACCAAAGACCATCCCGACTACGAGAGCTTGCGCAATCAACTCGTCGAACGCTTCATGCCGTTGGTCCGTTACAACGGCGAACGCATTTGGCAGCGACTGCCCGATGGCGTCGAACTCGACGACTTGATTAGCGCTGGCATCTTTGGGTTGATGGATGCCATCGACGCTTACGATCGTGAGCGTGGCGTCAAGTTTGAAACTTACTGCGTCCCACGTATCCGTGGCGCCATGCTCGATGAACTTCGCACCATGGACTGGGTCCCTCGACTCGTTCGCAGCAAAGCCAGCAAGCTCGGCGCAGCAACCAAAACTCTCGAGACCAAACTCGGTCGTACTCCCACGGTCGCCGAACTCGCCAAGCACATGGAACTCGACATCAAAGAAGTCGAGAAGATGCAAACCGAAGCCAACGCCGTCGGTGTCGTATCGCTCAACAAAAAGTGGTACGAGACCGACAGCTACAAGGACGTCCGCGAGATCGACATTCTCGAAGACAAGAAGGGTGAAGACCCCACTCGTCGCGTTCAGAAAACCGACCTGATGCGACTGGTCACCAAGGGCCTCAACCGCAACGAACGACTCATCATCATTCTCTACTACTACGAAGAATTGACGATGAAAGAAATCGGCGCGACCCTCGATCTCTCCGAATCTCGCGTCAGCCAAATGCACACCTCGATCGTAAACCGGTTGCAGCAACAACTTGGCGTGCGGCGACTCGAATTTGGTGCCTAGACCAGCACCTGCAATCGTCGACCGACGCCACCGCGACGGTTGGCGACGAGGGAAAAGAGATTGGTGGCCGGGTAGGCGGGTGGTGACTGGAAAAAGAGGATCACTTATAACTGCTAGCCTTCCCGCGAATCGAAACCCTGTTGCCACCGTTGCCATTCCATGCGTATCGCTCATGTGATCACCCGAATGATCATCGGAGGCGCGCAGGAAAACACTCTGTTCAACTGCCAAGACCTCGTTACCGAACACGGTGACGAGGTTTTGCTCATTTGTGGCCCCGAAACGGGTCCCGAAGGCGACCTACTGGGACGCTCCCCCAACTCTCAAAATCCGCCCCCAACACGGGGCAGGCCAAGCCAGGGCAGGCCAAGCCAGGGCAGGCCAAGCCAGGGCAGAGCAAGCCAGGGCAGGGCAGAGCAGGGCAGGGCAGGGCAGGGTGGTGACGCAGATCAGCAAGACGCCCCACGCCCCGGCACCGACGGCACCGGACACGGAACGCAGGCAGATATAGATAGCGACTGCTCTTCCGCAGACACAAACGTTGGCGATTCACAACGGTGCGGCGAGAGCTTTCGTTACAACGACGTGCCGGTTCGTATCATCGACTCGCTACGGCGCGCGATCCATCCCGCACACGACTGGACAGCATCCTCCGCGCTGCGGCGAACTCTGCAAGAGTTTCGACCAGACGTTGTTCACACGCATAGTGCCAAGGGCGGTCTGCTCGGTCGCCATGTCGCTTGGGGCATGTCGCGGCGTTCTGCGGACCGCAAACCAGTCGTCGTTCATACGGTCCATGGGGCGCCGTTTCACGACTACCAACCTGCAGCAGCCAGACAGTTCTTCATTGCCTGTGAACGATGGGCGGCACGTCGTTGCCACCACCTCATCTCCGTCGCCGATGCGATGACCGACCTCATGGTGGACGCCCATGTTGCCCCACGCAACAAGTTCACAACGATCAGCAGTGGAATGGACGTCGAACCGTTCGTTCACGCCAACGACCACCGGGAACGAGTCCGCAAGAAGTATGGCATCAGCGACGACCATGTTGTCGTTGGCAAGATCGCACGTTTGTTTCACTTGAAGGGACACGAGGATCTCGTACGCGCCGCTCGCAAGGTAGCCGACGCGTGCCCCAACGTTCGATTCCTACTCGTCGGCGACGGTATCCTGCGGCAACCGTTGCAGGAACAGATCGCCTCATTGGGACTGACCGAGCATTTCATCTTTACCGGATTGGTCCCACCATCGACCGTCCCCGAAATGATCGGTGCCATGGACTTGCTCGTTCACACTTCCTATCGAGAAGGGCTCGCGCGGGCCTTGCCGCAAGCGTTGATCGCTGGCAAACCCACGATCAGCTACGACATCGACGGTGCACGGGAAGTCGTACTGAATGACCAAACCGGATATCTCGTTGCACCCGGTGACGAACAGGATCTTGCCAATCGCATCATTCACCTAACGTCACACCCCGACATCCGCATGCAGCAAGGTCGCACCGGTCAACAACGCTTCACCGAACAGTTCCGGCATCAAACGATGACGAAGAAGATTCGTGAGATGTATCAAGAACTTCTCGCCAACACCGCACGGTAAGTGGCGAGTCCGAGTCATCGCAAAGCCAACGAATGCGAAAGACGACAGGGCTCGATCGCAAACGTTCCGACTCAGTTTGGTTCTCGGGCAGGCGGTAGTGGATCCTTTTGAAGATGTCTGTTACCCGCAAGTTTCTCTACGCCGGAGGCGTTTTAGCAAGTTGCCGGCGGTCGAGCGAAGCGACCGCCGTCGGAGTTGAGAGATAAGCTTGGTTCCGCCCCCGAAGGTGGTCGCAGAATCGTCAAAACGGTTGTGCTGCGACCACCTTCGGGGTCGGTCAGAACTTCGTATGATCGATCTCTCCAGGTGCGCTTACGCGACCTGCGGCTAATAGCTCGAAATCCCTCCGGGATAGAAACCGGCCTATGGGCAATCAACAGCCTTTTGAAGATCGTGCTGCATGAGGATCTTTGACAAGATCCACTACCCGAAAAGAGAGTTGGCAGAAAGGACTAGAGCCAATCGAGGTTGGTTAGCTTTCGCAATCGCTCTTCGAAGTTGCCGATCAGGCCGCCGACCATGACCCACTCGTTGCGATCACGCAGTTCGATCTCGCCGAACTTGTTGATCCGCAAAATGGAGTCGCTCGTCACGCCTGCTTCACGTAACGACCGCATGTCGATCTCACCTTCGTTGATGACATCCAACAAGGTTTTGCCGGTAAGCTCAATGAATTGCATGGTAGAGGTAGCCGACATGGCATTCGGTTGGTTAAAGAGATCGAATGAGATGCTCGATATGGCACACCAAAATTCTAATTCAACGAATTAGATTTTCGACCTCCGCGGTTAAATCTCCGCCGGAAAAGTCCAAATGGCTCACCCGCCCCTCTTCATCCAGGATCCCCACGAACAACAACGTCACGGCGCCAAAACGGTAGGCGACTTCGTTGACAATTTCAGCATCTGGCTGCGAAACACTGCGGAAGCTAGGGAACTCAATCCCCTCACGCTCGACAAAGCCCGCAACGCTCGTCCCCTCCACGTCCAGATTCACCCCAACAATGGCAACCTGACCCGGGTACCGTTTTTGAATCTCCCTCAGGTTCGGAAGCACTATTAAGGAATCAGGAAACGCCGTTGACCAAAACGGCATCAAAACGACCTTCCCGAGATAGTCGGACATTTTCAGTGGACGTCCAGACACTGACGGGAGATCGGGATCAAATCGTTGCCCGATAACGCCCTGTCTGTTTTCCCTCGCCTTCAAAGCGGTTCGAGCAACTCGGCCCAACGCATCCTGTCGGGAAGAAAAGTTATCCCGGAGTGCGTCGTAGGTCGCCCTGGCAATGTCTTCACGTCCTACCACTTCGGCTTCCAAAGCAACGCCAGCCAGAAATTCCCCGGTCAGCAAATCGGACGACTGAGCGACCACATCCTCCACCGCGCTGCTCCACATCTCCGCGGTCACGTCGCTACCATCGGCGCCATTCTCGCCCCCCGCCCCGCGCGCCGCACCGACAAACTGTTGCCGCAACTGGTCGAGTCGCTCAATTGCGGTCCCCTCCTGCGAGAACCCTGACGACGCAATCTGCGCCGCCATGCGAGCCACCTCTGCGTTTTGCGAATCGCCGAACTTCTCGAGAATCAACGAACGAATCTGGGACGCTTCGTCGATATGCTCGTACTGCAGAAGCGTGTCTTTGGCTTGGCCGAGCACCATTAATGCGGCAACGTCGACTGGTCGATTTGCCCCCATGAGGTCTTGAGCCAGACTCACAACGCGGGCTTCCGCCTCTTCTTTTCCGTGGCGCAGCGATTCGATCGCAAACCCGATTAACACCAACTGCGCGTCGGTGCTCAACTCTTCGCTCGGATTGTCACGAAACTGCTCAGCGAACGTCTGCAACTGCTCGGCTGCCTTCAAATCCCCCATCGACGCTTGGTGAGATAGCGCCTGCAGCAGACCGCGACGGCCGAGAACCCGATCGGCATCCGTCGAGTCGGAATGTTCGATCAAACGTTCCGCCGCAACGCGTTTCAGCGACACCACGCGTTCCGCTTCGGAGGCGGCGGCATTCGGATCCGTAATTCCGGATTGCCCTTTCATCAGAGCCCGCAACTCACGATCGACCTGGCTCAAAAAGTCTGACAACTGCGCAGGAGTCAGGCTCGCCTTCAACTGCAAGCGTCTTTGCACCGGTACGCGTGTCGCCGCATTCGTTGGACCGGGCGTCTGACCAGGTAGCCGACCTGGCGTTTCGTACTGAGCATCAGACGGTGGACGATTGACATTGCTTCCCTGCGGTCCACCGGTACTCAGATTGGGTGAGGAGGTTTGGCGTCTTGTTGGATCTGGCTCGCCCCGATTAGTCGGCAAAGACGTCCCAGCAAATGACTGAGGCAAATCGCCGTCGACGGATTCGTTACTAGGCAGTGACGTATCGCCATCGGAGGCTTCGTTTTCACTAGAGGTCCCAGCAGTGCTCCCACACCCCGGTAAACCAATCGTGAATACTGAACACGCGATGCAGAGGACTCCTACCAAGCAGGATTTGCATGCGGTTCTCTTACCACGGTTTCTTAGAACAGACGCAGGCTCGACAGAGCAAACAGAGACTTGGATTGGCACGCTGGTAGATCCCAGAGGAAGTAAGAAAAACGGCAGTCTAAACCGATCTCGAACCCTGAGAAAACCCGCTCGCCATCCTTTCTGGCTGGACGCTCGTTTCGCCTAGCGAAGCAGAACGAGGCTGCCCCGAGAGTCGGAACTAGGCAGCGTGGTGATCCAATTCCAGGGTCTCGAGCAAGTTCGCGAAACGTTTGCTGGCCTCACGACGACGATCCATCCGCTCTGAAACCGACCATCCACTTTGGATGCGTCGCACGCGGCGGAGAATCTCAACATCGGTCAACGGTGTCTCATTTTGAGCCGTTTCGGTGAGCGACGAGACAAGTTCGTTTGCAGGGGCAGTTGCGGTCAACATCGAATTTCTTCCTGAATAGTGGATTCTGAGTCGTTCCGAATACCGATCGGATCCGGTTCCGTCTTTAACGATAATCCGACGTCGAGCAGACGACGTGCCAAAACCAACGACCGCTCTCAGAAAACTTCCACAAAGACTCCGGGGCCGGCGGCACACCATGGATGCGACAACCGCGTGACTCGGCAAAACACGTACAAATCGCACGACCATGCCCAATGGTGGCCTTATCATCGGTTCCAACCGGCAATCATGACGCGATCAAAACGCCACCCTGGCTGATCCCAAATCAATCGCTCGAAAGCGACTCTTTTGCAAACTGTTGTAAATCTTGCCAACGGCGATCGGGCAATCTCATCAGCCGCAACTCCGCGGGGTCGCCCCAGGCATCGAACAGATCGTTCAGACGCTGATTCATTAAATCGCAACCTTCCTTGGTCGCCGCTCGGCCGTGGAGATCGACGTACTGCACCTGCGTTCCGTCATCAAAAACGGTCGCGTCGATCTGCCAACCACCGGCTTGATTCGCCCAGGTAAGCGAACCATCCCACTCAAAAAAGAGTCCCGGAAGTGCGGTCATACGCTCTGCAACCTGCTCGAGCGTGCCCCCGATCGGTTGGCCTTCTCCCTGATAAACGTAAGCCTGGAACGAAAAATAAGCTGGCATTTCGACAAAATCGCGCGTAGTTTGGATGGAAAGGAGATTTTTATTGGTTTGTCAACCCAGAATTCCTTGACCGCGACCATTTTTGTCCTAGAGTAAAGTCTCTAGGATCCCCGTCCGTGGGTACGAGCTTAACGACCTGTCCTTCCAACTGATGAAATGGAGGGTCGTTTGTGAGAGGTACTGCGGCCTTTGAAAAGGAATTAACCCATGTTGGTTTTGTCAAGAAAAAAGAACGAAAGCATCGTCATCAACAACGATATTCGAATCGTTGTTGTTGAAATCCGTGGCGACAAAGTGCGCCTTGGCGTGGAAGCTCCACGTGAAGTACCCGTTCACCGACACGAAGTCTACGAAGCCATCCAGCGTTCGAACGAAGCTTCGGAAGCCACGGACAGCCCTCTGGACAACTAGCATAGCGACCCTTGCGACCAATTTGTGGTCGCATGATGCGAAAACATGCGTTTGCCAAAGCAAACGGTGACAGCGATTCACGAGGATCGCGGTTAAGATCACGAGCCTCCCAAAGGTTCCCGAATTTGAGCAACTATGTTTTTTTAACTTGCTCTCGGTGAACCCTTGACGAACCTCGCGTCTCCTTGTTAAAACTCGCCCCTCACGGCAACCGAGCCGACAACTGTTTCACAAGAGTGCCTAATGTCACTAATGTGAGATAAAAGGTGATGATCTCCGTTTCTTGATCCGATCTAGAAACAGTGCGGATGATCACCATCCCAAACGGTCCCTTCGTCTAGTGGTCTAGGACACTGCCCTTTCACGGCGGCAACACGGGTTCGAACCCCGTAGGGATCACTCCTCAAAACTACCCAGCTTTC
>NZ_ANOH01000037.1 GCF_000346505.1 Aporhodopirellula sallentina SM41 | reverse complement strand
CCTCGATCAACTCCGGCGGATCCGACTGCATGTAGCAAACGCCGAGGTAGTGCGCGACCTTCGGGGCGAGTTTGTGATCCGGGTAACGACTGAGGAACTGTTGCCAATTCTCGATCGCGAGATCCACCGCGCCATTGGTTTGGAAGTTCGCCGCGTCAGCGTAAAGAGCCATCGCCGCGGGATCGGATTTCGCCCCGTCGTCTTGTGCTCGCAACGTCGTCGGGACGCTCGCGAGGACGAGTATCGACGTCAACAGCAGAGCAACGAAACGCGGTAAATCGATGCCACGACGGAGAATCAACATTCAAGATCAATTCGTTTGAGAGAAATTGACGTGCGAGGAACGCGAGCAATGGCATGCGCACTCTAAGCAAACCCATCGTGGGTTTCGTGAATACTCAACATCGCCGAATGGAAGTTTAACAGCTTCCATCACCGGGCGTTTGCATCAATCGCGGACGCTCACGTAGGTCATTCGCAACGCGTGCAGGGCTTCGCCGAGCATCTTCGACTCGTTTTCGGTCAGGTTACCCTCCGTCTTGCTCGTCAACATTTCGAGCATGTCGATCGAGTGCTTCGCCATCCGCTTGTCGACTTTCGTTTCCCCGTCGACGGGGCTGGGCATTTGGCCCAACGCACTCATCGCCTGCGTGAACAGCATCGACACCAAGACCTCGAAACTCGGCGCCGGCAACGGTGGGCCGCTATCGCCAGACGCATTCGGCGAAGGTGCCGAATCCGCGGCGTCCGCTGTTTCTGGCGTCGCACTCGCGGTTGATTCAGTGCCGGTCGCTTCAGTACCCACCGTTTCACTCGCGGCGCTACTGCCACTTTCGGGGGCGTCACCGTCGGCTGTTGTTCCTTGGGCCGCCGCCTCTTTTTCCTTGGCGACCTGCTCCTTCCAATCGGAGTCAACGATGATTTTTGGCGATTGCTGAGTCGTTTCGTTTTCTTCGTTCGGTTGGGTCATTCTAACTAGACGCTTCTGCTGCTTGGATTTCGATTTCGTCAGTAACACGTTTCTTTCGCCGCAGAATCGCCGCGTCGACAAAATCAACAAACAGCGGATGAGCGGCTAAGGGTTTACTCTTGAACTCGGGGTGGAACTGGGCCGCGACGAACCACGGATGCGATGGGATCTCGACGATCTCAATCAATCCACCGTCGGGGCTACGTCCCGAGAACTGCATGCCGGCTTTCTCGAACACGTCGCGGTATTCGTTGTTGAACTCGTACCGGTGACGATGGCGTTCAGCGATCGCTTCGACGCCATAGGCGAGGTGCGCCCGCGAGTCCGGCGTCAATCGAGCCGGCTGGCTGCCCAAACGCATCGTGCCGCCCATCTGCGTCACGTTCTGTTGTTCGTCGAGCAAACAAATCACCGGGTAAGCAGTGTCTTTATCGAACTCGGTCGAGTGAGCACCGGCGAACTGCATGACGTTTCGCGCGTATTCGATCACGGCGAGTTGCATGCCGAGACAAATGCCAAAGAACGGGACGCCTTTCTTGCGAGCAAACTCGATCGCCTGCACTTTGCCTTCGACACCACGTTCGCCAAAGCCGCCGGGGACCAAGATCCCGTGGTAACCCGAAAGCAATCGTTCGGCACCTTCGCGTTCGATGTCGCTGCTTTGAATCCGACCGATGCGGATTTGGGCATCGTGGTGCATGCCCGCGTGATCGATCGATTCGTAGATCGACTTGTACGCGTCCTTGTGCTCGGCGTATTTTCCGACGACCGCGATCGACAGCTCGTGACGTGGGTTTCGCAAACGATGCAACAGATCCGTCCACGGCGTCATGTCGAGGTTGCCGGCGGAGAGGCCGAGTTTGTCCACGACGAGTTCGTCCATCTTGTTGTCGACCAGCGACAGCGGAACTTCGTAGATCGAGAAGTCTTTGTCCTTCTCTTCGATCACCGCTTCGGTTTTCACGTTACAGAACAAAGCGATCTTTTCACGGTCGTCGCGACTGATGCTGCGTTCGGATCGGCAAACCAAAATGTCGGGTTGAATCCCGATCTCGCGGAGTTGCCCGACCGAGTGCTGGGTCGGTTTCGTTTTCAGTTCGTCAGCGGCCTTCAAATACGGCACCAGCGTCAGGTGCATGTACAGGCAGTTCTCGCGTCCAACGTCCAGCGAAAATTGACGGATCGCTTCGAGAAACGGCAGGCTCTCGATGTCACCGACCGTACCACCGATTTCGGTGATCACGACGTCGACGTCATCGCCGCCCATGCGTTTGATCACGCGTTTGATTTCGTTGGTGATGTGCGGAATCACCTGGACCGTTTTGCCGAGGAACTGACCTTTGCGTTCCTTCTCGATCACCGACAGGTAAATCTGACCGGTCGTGTAATTGCAGTCGCGGTCGAGCTTCCCGGACGTGAACCGCTCGTAGTGACCGAGGTCGAGGTCGGTTTCTGATCCGTCGTCGAGGACGTACACCTCACCGTGTTGGTAAGGGCTCATCGTGCCCGGGTCGACGTTGATGTACGGGTCGAGCTTCTGCATTCGGACGCGGAGCCCGCGCCGCTCGAGCAGCATTCCGATCGAGGCGCTAGTCAGCCCCTTGCCGAGTGAACTAACAACGCCGCCGGTAACAAATATGTGTTTGGTCATGGATGATGATGATACCGGAGTGCGGAAAACGCGAAAGTCTCATTTTCCCCCATACCACACGCCCCGCAACCACTGGTGCCGTCGCAACCGTTGCAATACTTCTGGTGTGAAATCGGGTAGCCCGTCCGCGGCCACGTTTTTCGCGACCTGTTCGGGGTTTCGCATGCCGACGATGACGGTGCTGACCGCGGAATGAGACTGTGAGAATTTTATTGCCGCATCGGCGAGTGAATAGTCGTCGGACAAACCGAGTTCCTCCAAATCCGCCGCGATCTCGGAAACCCGCTCCGCCGTCCGATGCATCCGGTCGCCACCAAAATAGGTGCTGCGGAAGTCGTCGGCCGGGAACTCGTGGTCGGCCGCGTATTTGCCGGTCAGTCCGCCTTCATCGAGCGAAACGCGAACAATCACCCCGGTCCCGGTTTCCTCGGCGACGGGGAACAACTGAGCGGCCGGTTCTTGCTCGAACAAATTGAAGATCACCTGCACGACGTCGACCAGCCCGTCACGCATCAATTGCACGACGCAGTTCTGATCCTGTTCGGGCGTGCAAATGCCGATCTTGCGGATCTTGCCCTCTTCTCGCAGTTTCTGCAAAACGAGCAGCGGCTGCGGGTCGTCGTTCCATGCCCGCGTCCACGTGTGCAACTGCAACAAATCGAGACAATCCGTTCGCAGGTTCCGCAAGCGTTCCTCGACGTTCGACCGGATATACGCCGCCGAATAGCGATCCTGCCAACGACAATACGGACTCGGCGGCCACGGTCCGGCCGAGGGCGGCGTTTTCGTTGCGACGTGAATGGTTTCGCGAATTTGCGGCGGGACGTTGCCGAGCACGTCGGCGATCACATGCTCACTGCGTCCGTCGCCGTATCCGGGCGCGGTGTCGATGAAGTTGACCCCCGACTCGATCGCTTTTTCGAGCGCCGAAATCGACTCGGAATCATTCTGCACACCCCACTGGCCCCCCAACGCCCAGCCGCCAAACCCGAGTGTCGAAACTGCGAACCCGTCACGACCGAGACGATTCTGTGCGAGCGACGGGTTCGATCGGGGAGCAGTCATGGTGAATCGGGTGTATGGGGATGGATAAGGCGCGAAACCTCCCGAACGAGTCTCCTCGGTCGAGCAGCACCGCGCGTCGTGAATCCGCGTCGTGAATAAATGAGGGAGGGCGAACCGGTTTAAAGATACCGCCCGCCGACCATCCTCTCCAGCGGTCGCGCCGCCCGTTTTTCGCCCCGCACGCAGCCTCCTCGGAATGCCACCGCCGGTTCGATAAACCTGCCTTGCGTCGAGAACCATATCCCGGTCGCGTATGCGTTTGCGTTTGTGCCGGTCCGTCGTTGCTGCCTCGTCGTGGTCGCCTCCTGTTTTCACAGGATGGGCGAAATCACGCGTCTTGCGTTGCGTTAGACTGACGGGGGATGCGAACGGTTTCCACTTTCGCATCCCGACCAGTTTCCCGGGTCGTTCCCCACCTCCCTTCTCGACGTTGAATCAGCCAGCGATTTGCATGCCTCTCGCCATGTCCGATTAGCTCGAATGCTCGCGTGGTTGCTGCTCGTTTTTGCTGCCCACTCGTCGCTCGGTGACGACTTCTCATTGGAACGCACTCCGCACCGCGACACTCCGCAACGACTGCTCGAAGAACGATTGCTAAAGATCGACAGGAGCCTGCAGCTCCTGGCACGGCCGAGCATGCGGAGCGGGGTTGGTGCGATCGGCTATCGCTCTTCGGCCTCCGACGACCCGAACGAAACCGTCGAGATCACGATCCGATTGGCGGAGGAAACCTCGATCGATCAAGTCGTTCTGGTTCCTGCGATCTGGCGTGACACAACGTTGGGTTTTCGCGCCGATGGCTTTCCGGTTGCGTTCAACATCAGCGTCGGATGCGACGACGATGAGGGTCACCGCGTCGCGAGCTTGACGTCCGACGATAACCTGTTGCCTCGCATCGCCCCCGTGGTCGTCGACATCGAACCACAAAACGCATCATGGATACGTGTCGAAGCGACGCAGTTGTCCCGACGCGCTTGGGATAACCGCTACGTGCTGCAGCTCTCGGAGATCCTCGTGTTCTCCGGTCGCGAAAACGTCGCGCTGCACCAGAGCGTCGAATCCTCATCGAGTGATGAGTGGGAACAAGGCCCTACGCAAACGAAAATACCTCGTCGATGGATTCATGCCCTACCTCATGAACGGCGTGGGAGGCGAGCAAAGCATGGCGTTCATCAGCAGAGTCGAAGGCGATGTGTTGCCGACGCTTTCGGTTGACTTGGGCTCGACCTACGAAGTCGAACGAATTCATTTTCATTCGACTGACCAGAGCGATACGATCCCCGCGAGTGCCCCCGAAGGCTTCGGTTTTCCCGGACGCATCGTTGTCGAAGGCGCGTTCCAAGAAGACTTCTCCGATGCCGTGACGTTGCTCGAGTATGTCCGCGAATCGGAAACCGACACAGGCCCCATTGTCATGCAACGTTTCCCAAAGACCGCGTGTCGCTACGTGCGAATGAAGCTCGATGATTTGCCGAAACATATGGGCTACAACCTCGAAACCAAGTTCGTTGGATTCGCAGAGGTTGAGATCTTCAGCGACGGAATCAACGTTGCCATCGATCGGTTATTCGATGCCAACTTTCGCGTCTTCGGGTTCACCCGCTCTCTTCAATCGTTGACCGATGGAAACAACATCTACGGACAAATCATTTCCATCAAACAATGGATGCATGAACTCTCGACGCGGCATCAATTCGAATCCGAACGGCCGCTGATCATCGCCGAACTGAACCGTCGCTATTATCAACAGTCGACCGTTATCCGTCGACTGACATGGCTCGTCGTGGTGCTCGTGCTCGGCACGATTGCCGCACTCATCATCGGACACACGCGGCGACAACGGGCCATCAATCGAACGCGTGAACAGATCGCTGCCGACCTTCACGACGAACTCGGTGCGAACCTACACGCACTCAGTCTGTTGGCCGATATCGCTCACGTGAACCGAGCCTCGCCCGACAAACTCTCTGACTTGTTGCAACGCATCCGCGCGCTCTCGCAGCGCAGCGGCATGTCGGCTCGCTACTGCTCGAACCTGTTAGAGTCGAAGGGCCTCTTCGAGAACCTCGTGCACGACATGCGGCGAACATCAGAAAGGATGATGGCCGACCTCGAACACAAACTTACGATCGTCGGCGAAGAACACCTGAACTTGCTTTCACACCGCAACCGGATCGATCTGTTCCTGTTTTACAAAGAGTGCTTGGCCAACATTCTGCAACACTCCAACGCAACCCGAGCCTCAACCAAATTGGTTGCGGATCCGAACGAGGTCCGTTTGATCGTTACGGACAACGGTTGTGGGCTGGTCGCTCAAATCGGCGATCGGGTTCCCAAATCACTCGGACGCCGAGCCCGACTTTTGGGTGCTCAGGTGACCGCTGAAAACCTCCCCGACCACGGCACACGAATCACGCTGACGCTACGCCAAAGCCGCATCTCAAGTTGGCGATCGAGAAGAGAAGCAACATGAAAACAGTAGACCTGATGTTGATCGAAGACAATCCGGAATATCGCGAGGTGATTCGCATCGCTCTGGCGGACCATCCGGAGTTTCATCTCGCGTGCCAGTACGGGACTGCAGAGATCGCGCTGCGCGAACTTAAAAACTCCGACTCGTCGTTCCCACATCTGATTCTTCTCGACCTGCGACTGCCTGGCATGGATGGGCTGACCGCTCTCGAAAAGATCCTATCGGTCTCGCCGGATATTAAGGTGATCGTGTTAACGCAATCGGATCTTCCACATGATGTCGTGCGCGCCATTTCGCTCGGTGCGGCTGGATATCTTTTGAAGACCGCGACGCTCGAGGAGATCACCGATGGCATCGCTGCGGTCATGCGAGGTGATGCGACCATCGATCGAAGCGTCGCGAAACACTTGCTCGATGCGTTGCGGAAGAAACATCAAAAGGCCGATCCGGCTGAGCTTCTCACTCATCGCGAATTGGAAGTGCTCGGGCTGCTGGCGGAAGGATTGGTTAAGAAGGAGATCGCCAACGAACTCGGTATTCGCTACGCGACCGTCGATACCCATATCACTCATATCTACGAAAAGCTCGGCGTGAGCAACGCGCCCGGCGCCGTTCACCAAGCCCACCGTCTCGGGCTGCTGGCTCCCGGCGAGTAATACAGCCTTCTTTATTAGACGTGTCGTGGCAAGCTTCCCCACGGCGGCTGCACACCAATCCCCGCCGTCGGTCTGGTGCGGGAACACATTCTGCAGAAAAAGTCCTCTATATCATGTGAACGCCTGAGGGACTTGCCGCCCCCTTTGCGTCTATCATTACACCACTACAACGCCACTGCGGGCAGCGTCGGACCTTTGCCCGTGTTGCCCCAATTGCCATCGCGGTGGGTTGAGGTGCAGCCAAACATCGGGCTGTCGCTGACAACTTTTCTGTCTTTCTTCTTAAAGGGTGTTTTCAAATGCGTCACCAAAAGCGCGAACCGGGCGGCTTCACACTGGTGGAACTGCTGGTAGTCATCGCAATTATCGGAGTCCTCGTTGGACTGTTGCTACCGGCCGTCCAAGCCGCTCGTGAGGCAGCTCGCCGGATGAGCTGCAGCAATAATTTCAAACAGATCGGATTGGCCATCCACAACTATCATTCGGCCTACCGGCAACTGCCCACTCACGGTTCGGGAACGATGCCCCTGCTGCTGCCACCGGGCAACGTTGCCAACGGACCGTCGCAGGTTTGGCGAAGCACAACGATCGCGAGTCGCGAGAGCCTCAGCATGCTCGTAGGCATCCTTCCGTTCATCGAACAACAGGCAACGTGGGAAAAGATCAGCAACCCGAGTTCCGAACGAACCGACGGCAACCTCAGCGCCGCGATCGGGACCGTCGCCAATCCATGGAACCCAATGGGGCCAACGCCGCAGGACATCAACTACGTCCCATGGGCTACCGAGATCGTCGCGTTCCGCTGCCCGAGTGATCCCGGATTCGGTTTGCCCGCACTCGGCCGAACCAACTACGCCGCGTGCATCGGTGATTCCGCTGTGCAATCCGACTACGG
>NZ_ANOH01000036.1 GCF_000346505.1 Aporhodopirellula sallentina SM41 | reverse complement strand
AAAACGCATCCCCCCCACACCAAAACAACATCCCGCGCCCCTTCAACCCGGCCTACATCGCTCCGCAATCCCTCTTTTCAATCCTCCAAAAAACCGCGCATCCGCCCAAACCGAATGATCCGAATGCGGTCCATCTCCCGCATCCGTCGTCAACAAACGAACATGCTGCGTCCCTTCCGGAAACGCCACACGGATCTCACGCCCTGGATCGCTCCCCTTCATCTTCGGGCTCGTGTAAATCGTTTCCCACTCCTCCTCCGACGCATCCGCCGCACGGTTCACCTGCACCAGGAACACCGCCGTACCTTTATCCTTGACATGGTCTTCGATCCCGATCGTCGCCTCCAATCCTGTCGCCTCAGGAAACTCCGACATATCAAAATCGGCATTCCCCCGTTTCGTAATCCCAACCGGACATACGAGAAGACCATGTTGGAACGTCACACCGCCAACCACGATCTCGCCACCGATGTAATTGTTATCCCGGCGAACCCCGTTGTGTGCTGACTCGCGACTCGTATCCACGCCGCTCAGGTACGGGTACGCAGACGCATAAACTCGCTTGATCGGATCGCACTCGTAAACAGCCAACCGGCGAATCTCAGGCGTCCCACTCACCGAATCGAGACAACGAAATCGAATCCGATTCGTTGTGACCGGACGCACCCGGTCGATCTTCTTATGCCCGATCGTTTCGTACCCTGGATTCGGATTGTACGGCGACCATCCGATCAGTTTATTCTTCGGGACTAGCGTTTCCCACTCGCCATCGACCAACGCCTCCAACGTGTACTTCGCAACACGTTGCCCGTTCGCAATGTTCTCCATCGTCACTACGGTATTGATGCGGTGCGGTTGCTCCCAAGCCAACTCCACGACATCGCCGACGACCACATCGTTCTGCTCGGCAACCGGATTCGAGAAGCGATTGCGGATCTCATCGCCGAGAGCTTTCGCAGCAGCAACAAAGTCATCCGGAATCAAACCACGATCATCCGGCGGCAGATTGATGATCGTGTTCGCCCCCAACCCCGCCGTGCGATAATAAAGATCCACGTGCTCCCACGACGAACGCGGATACGTCTTCTTGAGATGATCCGGGTGCCAGAACCATCCACCGTAATGGAAGCCGGAATTCGTCGTACACTCACGCACTCGCCAGTATTTACCGAACGGATCCCCACGACGAACATCCGTTTCCAGCAGCCCATAATTGTTCTTCACTGAAACATCCTTCGCCCCCGCCGCCGGCCGCGAATAGTTCGTCCCGTCGACCGTGTTGACCGCGTTCCACATCGGGTACACGACATGGCCAGTCTCGTTGCCAGGAACCCAAGTTTCCGGCCCCATAAACACCATCTCAGGCTGCAACTCGGCAGCCAACTCAGTCGCCGCCCGCCAAACGCCGTCAGGGTCCGTCGCATCCCAGTGGTCTGACCACATGAACGCGATCGGCCCGTAGTTAGTCAGCAGTTCCCGCATCTGACCCAGCTGGACTTGCTTAAAAACTTCTTTACGAGACTGATCGCTCAACGCCTCGGCCACCGCCTTCTCGCGTTCCTCTCCCCAACCGATCGTACCCTTTCGCGACGCGAGCGCCGTGTGAGCATCATGGCTAGCGGTGAGATACAACGACGGGTGAAGCCCATGTTTGCGGCACGCGTCAACGAAATCCCGGACGATGTCACCCTTACCGTCCATGTAGGGACTATTCGCAATCGTGTAATCCGTCGTCTTGGAGGGCCATAAACAGAACCCACCCTCATGACGCGCGGTCAAACAGCAGTACTTCGCCCCCATCGACTTCGCGACGACCACCCACTGCTCCGCATCCAACTCCGTCGGATTGAACATCGACGGCGGCTCCTTACCATCACCGTGCTCCTGCCCTGTATAGACATTCAGCCCGTAGTGAATGAAACCACCAACCTCCCAATCAGCAAACCGAATCTGCTTCTCAGAAGGCTTAGCAAGCTCCCGGTCCTGCGCCAAAGCAAACGGAGCAAACAAGAACCAAGACACCACGAGCAAGCCCGCAGCAACCAAGCTACCGAACGACCAACGAACACGAAACAAAAAAGGAACAGACATGGCAGGTGGGGAACCAAAGGAAGGCAGCGGGAGAGAAAACAAACTAACAAACATACGACCGCCCCCACCCCATTTCGCCCAAAAAACGACCGCAAAAAAAGCCCCTCCCCACGATCCCAACAACTCATCCTCCCAAACGAAGTATGGGAGGGTCGCAATACGAGCGTCCAGCAAATAATCCGGCGAGGGAAGAACCCCTGAAACAACCTGGCTCCCCTCGCCCCGCTTCGAGGTTGTGAAATTTGTCGAGGCCGCGTTTTAGCGGGTTTCAGCATTTGAGAACCTCTCCCGAAACGAAGTTTGGGGGGAGGTCGAGCGACGCAGTTCAGGCGTACGTGAGGGAGGGGGCCGAGCATGGGAAGCGGCGCGGATTGCCCTCCCCCGGAAATCTCACTGAACGCTCGCTTTCCGCCCCCTACCAATGGGAGTGCCGCTTGATTAAGAGCAGCATTTGGTAGTGGACGAGGCAACGAGTCCCTTACATTT
>NZ_ANOH01000035.1 GCF_000346505.1 Aporhodopirellula sallentina SM41 | reverse complement strand
CTAAGTCATTCTTGCAAACGCTCTCGTAGTTTAGGTCAGCTCTCTTTTCGGGGAGAGGGGCTTGTCAATGATCCTCGTGCAGCAGGATCTTTCACTAAATCCGTTGCCGCCCACCCAAAAACCAAGCGGCCTCGGAATACTAATCAAGGTCGATCGCGAGTAGTTCGCATTCGGTGGGGGACAGGTTTCGCCGGCAATACAGCGTGCCATCGGCGAGTGCAGGAAACGCACGGTAGGTTCCCGGAGGGAGATCGAAATTCGCCAGCGATCGGAATTGGTCAGGGTCTGCGGCGACTAACTCCAGTCGTCCGTCAACATGTTGGGCGAGGATCTTGTTGTTGACTCCGAGAAGATGGGCGGTGCCGAAATCAGGGCGACTCCATGCAATCACGCCGTCGGACCATCGGACGCATCGCAGTTCGCCTGTGCCGAAGTCTTCGCGTCCCGTGATCGCATACAGTTGCTGATCTACGAGCACAGGAGTCACATATTGGCTACTGATAACATCATTGGTGTCCCAGATGTTTTTGAGCGACCGTGCCGTCAAATCGAGCATCCGGCATCCAATCCCATACGAGGCTGTCAGCAAGAGTTTGCCCTCGTGTTCGATCGGTGTGGCGGCGTTAACGGTGGGGCCTCTTTTGCCGAATGCGAACGTGTTGATGACTTTGCCGGACTCTGGATCGATGATCGCCGTTTGCAGGCGCAGCACCGCAACGGCCCGAGTCTGATTGTCAATCTCGACGCGAATTGGGGAGGCATAGGCGGCTTCCTGATCGAGCGTTTTCCAGAGGGTTTTACCCGTTGTTGCGTCGACGCCAACGAGTCCCGCTGCGTCGCTACCGCCCACAGGAGTAATGAGAACGTTGTCGATCAAGAGAGGAGAACTGCCGGCGCCAAAGTAGCCGTCGTCTGCATCGTATTCGCTCCGCAGTTGGCGTGACCAAAGAGTCGATCCGTCATTCGTTGCGATTGCACTCAGGTCGCCTGCGGCTCCGTATACAAAGACTCGATCTCCGGATACCAACGGAACGCAGCGGGGGCCTCGATCGGCGTCAACGCCACCGCGGTAGACGGCCTCAAACCGAGCTTGCCAAACTCTCGTGCCGTCGTTTGAGTTGAGGCAGTCGAGTCGTTCTTCGTTGCCTTCGCGGTGCCATAGATAGACTTTGTTATTCGAGACAGCGGCGCCCGCATATCCGGCTCCGCACTTCACTTTCCACCGTATGGTCGGAGTGTTTTGCCAAGCCTGAAGTTTCTCGTTAACGGCTTTACCGTTTCGATCGGGGCCGAGAATTTCCGGCCAGTCTCCCGCATGTCCACTGTGCGGACGCGATGCGATTGCGAAGAAGGCAAGCGTGATGGTGAACACACAACAAAGAAGGTTGCGGATGTTCTGCCGGAGCGGTTTCATGCCGATGGCCGAAAGGACGGGGGAGGTTCAGGCGACAGAGATGCGGCCGCATTGTAGCAGCGACACGCTGGGGATCAGCAGGCTCAGGCTCGACTCAGATCCGGTATCGATCATTGCAATCCAAGCCGGTGTGGAGATTTGGATTGCAGT
>NZ_ANOH01000034.1 GCF_000346505.1 Aporhodopirellula sallentina SM41 | reverse complement strand
GGTCACCAAAGACATGGGCGGAAGCTACCAGTGCCAAGCTGTTGCTGCTGCTCCTGCAGCTGCTTCGAGCGGTTGCGGATGTGCCACCAGCGCCTGCGGAAGCCCTTGTGGCGGATGCGGTGGCTGCGAAAGCAGCTGCGGTTGTGGCGGTGCAAGTGCAGTCGCTTCGGCTTGTGCTCCTGCCGTTACCTATCGCAAGGTTTACGTGCCTAACGTCGTCACGCAACAAGTCCCTGTGACTTCGTACCAGCGTACGACCGAAAAGGTTCCTTACACCTTCACCACGACTTCGTACACCTGCCAAACCAAGACCCGTATGGTCCCGGTTACCCGCATGCGTACCGAAACTCGTCAGCGTATGGTTAACGTCACCAAGTGCCGTACCGAAACCCGCACCCGCATGGTTCCGGTTACCAAGACTCGTCAAGAGACTCGTACTCGTGACTACACCGTCACCAAGTACCGTACCGAGCAACGCACCCGCGAAGTTCCTGTTCAAAAGACTCGCATGGAAACCCGCACCCGCGAAATTCCTGTGACGACGATGACCACGGAAACCAAGACTCGTATGGTTCCTGTGACCAAGACTCGTGTTGAAACTCGTACTCGTACGGTTCCTTACACCACGATGACCACCGAGGAACGTACTCGTACCGTCACCGTGCAAAAGTGCCGTCAAGAGACTCGTGAGCGTTCGTACGACGTGACCAAGTACCGTACC
>NZ_ANOH01000033.1 GCF_000346505.1 Aporhodopirellula sallentina SM41 | reverse complement strand
GGTAGCGGGAAATCCCAGTTTTGGCGACGACCGGTTGCTGGGGTTGTGGATCGGCCTCGGTGTTCGGCTCGGCAGCGGAGAGTGTGCTCGGAGAGATCGAAAACCGATCAATTGACGCAACGTTGCATTGGTTTAAGACAGCGGACACGGCGGGGCACCTTCATTATGCGAAGTTAAATTTTCGTGGATTCGCTCGTGGCGACAAAGGGAAAGGCACCCGGCTCAGTGATGCTGTCACGAAAAAGTAAAAACTTCTTTCATTTGAGAAAAAATGCCGTCACTTCGGCGTATCCGTTGATAATCCAAGGTTGGTGGGTTTTCTGAGGGTATCGTATGGTGTCCGAATCATTTACCTCGAGATTCCGGCGAGAAACTTATGCAAGCTCAAATGGTGTGGAATAAGGCAGGTCGCCAGGAAAGGTCTACCTTCCGAGCGGGTCGATCCAGAGGAGCCATTTCCCCAGTGTCTTCGATCGAATCAGTCGCTCGGCGATCGGTTGAAACTCTTTCTTGGCAAACTTCACTCTGCGTTCGTAGTTGCCGTTCATTAGGTCGACCAGCGGTGACATTCCCTCGCCATGTCATGCTCTTGGCCCAACGGATCGCGACGTCGATCGAAGTGAGAAGCGTTACATTCCAGCGCTGTTCCCAAATACCCCAGCAACGCTCAATCGGATTGCATTGGCTTTGGTACGGCGGATAGTAAGTCAGTTCGAGCCGCAAGCCAGTGCGATCAACGAACTGCATAAGGCACTTCATGAACTCGGTGCGAGAACTGTTGATCTCCGGGGCATGATCAAGATTGATCACCAGTTACTTATTATGACCATACAACTACTTAATACGAGCACACAATGGACCTCGACGGGACCACCAATGCTCGATGCAGTCAGCGTTATCTCGTGAGGTCCCAAAGATTACGTTGAGCGGATCGTGATCCACTTCCAGGATGCCCGCCGGTACGATGACCGCTACCGGGCCCATGTCCATGGTTGAGCGCCTCGATCGGCTCGCGAGAACACGTGCAGCTCAACCGCGAGATAGAACCAACCTTGACTTTTGCTTTCGTATCGATCGAAATCCTAGGTGTGAGATCCTCCGGGGCGGCGAATGTGTGAACGACGTTCAGGTTTTCAAAGACGGCATCTGTATCAAGAATTTTTCTGAGGCTTCTTTTTTTGCACCTTCTTGGTGCTATAGCCCATGCGTTTGAGAATTCTATGCATCGAGCGTTCCGAGGGGACGCTTTGGACTCCCGCTTGGGCAACTTCCCGGTGAACTGCGTTTTGCGGTGATACGTGTATTGGTCAAAGTGGACTGGAATTCTGCGTCAGCCTGTGACTGAGTCTCGACAAGCCGCTTGATCGTTTCGGATAACTGGGTTGATTGATCTTCGGCTTTTTTTCGTCCTCTTGCATAAACAATATCAAGGCATTGAATGCCGGTCCGGCGTTCACCCAGACCAGTTGCGACGACTGCTCTTCCCCACCCCAATCGTTGTTCGCTTTGTGGGAACTTGCGTCGCAAAACTAAATTGTGATTTCGGTTTGATACTCACCACGCTTCCAGCCAGTGAGCTTCGCGGCTGCTGACTTGATCGACTCGACACCGGTATCCTGTAAATCAATTGCAAGAGAATCCTGTCTGGTGCCCAAAAGGACCGTAAGAAGAATCAAATTGCAAATACGGCACTCGTCGGTAGATCAACTATGGCATGCGACCTTAGATGGTCGAGTGAAGGGTGAGCCTGCCTTGCATGGGAACTCTACCTGCGAGTCACCGAAACAAAGTCCAACGCTTCACAGCCGACTGATTCGTTCGTTAATTGATTTCTAGATAGATACGTTATCTGGACGATGTGCAGGGACAATTAGTGCTCCTCACTCCAAGTGGAGCGGTGAAGCAAGGAGCGAGGAGCGAGCGTGTTGAAATTTCGCTCTGGTGGTGTAGCGGACTTGTTTTGTAGAAGCGAGGTTTCACCTCGTTTGCTTTGGCGTTCGGGGGCATTACCCCTGTTCGGATGCGACCACTGGCAATGGACATGCCTAACATTCTCCCGATAACAGCAGCGTCGAATCACTCTCCTACTGCTCCCGTGGTGCGCCCTCAGGGTGGCCATTTTGCGGGGATCGATGCATTGCGAGCGGTGGCGGCGGTGGCAGTGGTGCTGTTGCATGCGTGTGTGCCGTACGCGAGTCCGTCGATGGCTGGGTTGAGTTGGAGTGTTCTGGACACGCCTGATCAATCGGTCACGTATCTATTCTGGGGAATCGAAGTTGTGATCATGCCAATCTTCTTGGTGATCGCGGGCTTCTTTGCCGCTCGCAGTGTCGCGCACCGTGGTGCCTGGTCGACGGCGATGGCACGAACCCGCAGGCTCGGGTGGCCGCTGTTGTTGACGGTCGTGTTTCTCCTGCCGGTTGAGTTCTACACCTGGATGGTGGGATGGGTTGCAGACGGGCAGGTTGCGATCAGCAATGTAAAACGCATGAAGTTCGAGGGTGGTGTCGATCGAAACCTTTGGGGGCTAAGCCATCTTTGGTTCCTTCAATATTTGATCATGTACGTCATTGTGTTGGCCTGCGCGTGGCGATCGATGGTACGTCTAACTGCGACGCAGATTGCCCGTTACGTGATGCCTGTATGTTTTGGCGTCGCGGTGGTTTCGCTAACGATGCGGCCTGAGGTGGTCTGGGGCTTTCAACACTCTTTCATTCCCGTGTTGTCCAAATGGCTTTACAGCGGCGCATTCTTTGCAGCCGGAGCGTTTTGGTATCGACTGGATCCCGAACTGGATGAACTGAAGGAGAACGGATCTCGTTTAATAGGGCCAGGAACGCTTTTGATGGCTGCGTCGGTGTGCATGGGAACATGGTGGCTCGCGACAGTCGGAGATCCGGCGAAATGGATCAACGGCGGATGGGCTGGCATCGACCCGGTGGTTAGTTCGGACCGTTTCGCGGGCGGGTTACCGGTGACGTCGGTTGCCGTGCGTGGCGGACTGAGCGTTTTGACTGTCAGTGCAGCATCGCTGATGACGTTCGGTTTGATGGGCGTTTGCTTGGCACACATCAGCGGACTAGGACGAACAATGAAGTCACTCGCTGCAGCGTCGTTCTTGATCTACCTTCTGCATCACCCGGTCGTTGGCCTGGCACATATTGCGGCCAAGTTCGCGTTACCAGGCGTTTCACCATTAGCGAAGGTTTCGTTGGCTACCGGACTCGGAGTCGCGGCCGGTTGGTCGGTCAGTTGGCTGGCGCAGCAGCGACGCATGAGAGCGACCCAACGTGCCGAGACGGACGATTCGGTCCGGTCGATCGAATTCCCGCGTACGAACGAGTCAGTCGCTCGTTCGCGTGCTGCATAGACGCTTGAAGCATTCTAAGTTGAGAGCCGACGTTGAGGATCACGACGCTCAGCCGATAACGACTGGCTCAAATCACCCGCGGTTGCTCCCTGCGGAAACAGCGGCGGACGCCGATCGACTGACGGGTCCTGGATAGGCTTTTGCTAGGTCAAATACCGTTGCGGATGTCGCCAAGACATTCGGTGATTCCCGGGGTCTGCCGAAACTCTTGGCGAGTTTCGCTACCCTGAATTTGGCTTCCCTGAACTTGGCTTTGGCGCATACCAAGCTACCATGCTCGTTAGGCGGCTTGGTTGGCGAGTTCGGGGCCGGTGGCTGCGGCGGCGAGTTCGCGGCAAGTGGACACCCATGCTTTCACACGTCGGAGGCTCGGCACCCCGCGTCGCCCGATCATCTTGCTGCCCCGACTGCTCATGGAGAACCGTTCGAGGTCGCGATGGAGTTGAGCGGCGGACTCGCGAGACAAACTCGCGACGCTGCGTCGATGGATGGCAACGAGCAACAAAGCGTCTCGTGGCATCATCGAGTCGACGGCCAACGCCAGACGAATTGCCGCACGATATCGGCGGATAGCTCGCTCGGCACGTTCCGGGTTGCGGAACGAGTGGGCGATCTGTTTGGGATCACCAAAGATCAAATCGCCCGCGGTTTGAACACCGATGTTGGCGAGTTGCTTGCAGCGCGCTTCAGGACAGAGCTTCAGGTGCTCGATCCGCATCGCAAGCAGACGCTCGCGGTGGGACGACGCCAGCGATTGCTTGGGAAGATGTGCGGGCGCCGAACGCTTGCGGGCATGTCGTGCCAGAGCGATCGTTTCCAGGGCCGAGTCATTGGATGAGCCGGTGGAGGTATCCGGAACATTTCCGACGAGCCGAATTGCTTTCGTCGCGGCGAGATCCGATTGACGGCTTTGACGCGAAGTGTGGGCAGAACGGCTGTGCTGCGCGTGGGTGAGATTTTGGGGTGGGTTGGGAATCTCGGGAAGATCCACCAAGAACACGACATCCCGCTCTTTATTTTTGGTCGATCGGACCAAACGTTTGAAAAACTCGAACATGTGATAAGACTCCTGATCGAAAGAAGCATTCGAGGAGTCTGTCCGGTATCAGGAGGCGGGTCTCGATGGCCAGGGCAATCAAGACACTTTTTCGCCCCAGAGCCGTAGCAATTCGATCAAATGTCGCGCCGAATCACGCATTTCGTCCAGGTTTGCGAATTCCAGAACGCTGTGAATATTGTGCTGGCCGCTGGACAAATTCGGCGTCGGCAGCCCTTTTTCGGTCAGTTGGCTGCCGTCGGTTCCGCCACGGACGATTTCGCGAGAGCACTCCAAGCCCAGGTTCGCGAACGCTTTTTCGGCGAGTGATACCGCTTCGGGGAGTGCCGCGAGCCCCTCGCCCAGATTTCGGTATTGGCGTCGAACGTCACATCGCACGCGAGTCCCCGGGATGGCTGCGGCGGCGGCATCGGCGAGCTCTCGCACTTGGGTTGCGTAGTCCTCGAGTCGGTCGCTGTCGAAACTCCGCAGGAGCAACTCGACACGGGTTTCGCCGACTCCTCCGGACACGTCGTGAACGTGAATGAATCCGTCGCGGCCGTCGGTCGTTTCCGGCGTTTGCTCGGTGAGCGGCAATGAATCGACAAACCGCGAGGCGGCGCGAATCGAGTTCACCATCCTGTCCTTAGCAATCGCCGGGTGGATGTTGTGGCCGGTGAAGGTGACGGTGACCGCGTCGGCGGAGAAAGTTTCGACGTCGATTTCGCCGTGGCCTCCTCCGTCGACCGTGTACCCCACCGTGGCCCGCAACTGCGAAAGGTCGATTTTGTCGGTTCCATGTCCGATTTCCTCGTCACAGGTCATCACGACTCGAACGGGACCGTGCGGGATTTCGGGGTGTTCCATCAGGGTGTGGGCGACTTCCATGATGATCGCCACGCCAGCTTTGTCGTCTCCGCCGAGCAACGTATTCCCGTCGGTGGTGACCAGGGTCTGGCCGACCATTTTCTCCAGCTTCGGATAGCCCGCGACGGTGATCGATGAACCGTTGGGCAGAGAGATATCGCCGCCGGGATAGTCACGCACGACTTGCGGCGTGATGTTCTCGCTGGGGGCCTCCGGTGAGGTGTCAACGTGAGCCACGACCGCGACGACGGGTCGTTCTCCCGGAGCGGAAGCCGGAACGGTGGCGATCACCAGTCCGTCGTCGGTGAAGTCGACGTCTTCGATTCCCATCGCAAGAAGTTCCGCTGCCAAGATTTTGCCGAGTTCGAGCTGCTTGCTACTACTCGGGTAGGTGTCCGAGTGAGGATCCGCCGCGGTGTCGATGCGCACGTATCGCAAAAAACGTTCGAGAAGTCGATCGGTTTGGATTGGCAGATCAGCGACGGGGGAATCGGTCATGTGTGACGTTTTCGCGGTATTGAAGGGGACGGTGGATGAACGGGACGGAGGATAAAGAGAACGGAGAACGTGAAGGGGCGCGGCATCACCAACTGGCACGCAGACGATCGCGGACTTGGATTCGCCGTGTTCTTTTGTCGTGTTCTTTTATAACGGGTTGTGGATTCGTCGCGACGGGGCACGGCCGTGTGGAGCGAGCGATGGTGGGCGGGTGTACCGGAGGAGCCGTTTTAGGGATGTTCCGGTTTTCTTCGCGGCTGGATTGGTGACGCCGGATTTCGGTGTGCCGCGGATCCTCTGGGGCTTGAAGAATCGTTCTTCTCAGATTCTTCTTATTAGCAGCACGGGATTGCGCCGGTGTCGGCGTGGGCGGTGAATCGCATTGGATTGCGATCGGAATCGTTAAACTGCAAAAGCGAATACGCTAGAACGCATAGTTCGAGGAATGTTTTGAAAGATATTTGGATCGGGTTTGATCTCGGCGGAACCAAAATGCTCGCCGTCGCCTACGACAATGACATGAAACCGATTGCCCGTCGGCGTCGGAAAACACGTGGTCGCGAAGGCTCCGACAGCGGCATCGCCCGCATCGCGTCGACGATCAAGCGATTGCTCGACGAAAACGACCTCGACTCTGACCGCATCGCGGGGATCGGAATCGGATGTCCCGGACCGATCGATTTGGAATCGGGGCGTTTGTTGTCGACGCCCAACCTCGGCTGGGACAACGTCGACATTCAAAAATTCCTCAGCAAGGAATTTGACTGCAACGTCGCGGTTCTCAATGACGTCGACGCGGGAGTCTATGGCGAGTACCGGTTCGGTGCCGCCGAGGGCAGTCGATGTGCCGTTGGAATTTTCCCGGGAACGGGAATCGGCGGCGGTTGTGTCTATGAAGGCAAAATTCTGCAGGGCGCCGGAATCTCCTGCATGGAAATCGGCCATACCCGGATTAGCGCGGGGGTTCGATGCAGTGGCGGAGAAATTCCAGGCACGCTCGAAACCGAAGCGAGCCGTTTGTCGATCGCGGCCGAGGCGGCGAAACTCGCGTATCGAGGAGAGGCCCCATCGCTGCTCGAGGATGCCGGCACCGACATTGCCGAGATTCGCAGCGGTGCGTTGGCCAGTTCGGTCAAGAACGGTGACAAGGCAGTCAAACGTTTGATCGAAGAGGCGGCGACGGTGCTCGGTTACGCCGTGGTCAACGTGGTCCACACGCTCTGTCCCGACAAGATCATCTTGGGCGGTGGGCTCGTCGAAGCGATGGAAGACCTTTTGCTGGACAACATCCGCAAGGTCGCTAGAGAGTGCGTGATGCCGGTTTATAAAGACCGCTTCAAAATCGTTGCCGCCAAACTGGGCGATGACGCCGGCGTGATGGGATCGGCGGCATGGGCCAAGCTCCAATTTGAAGGCGATGTTGACGACGAAAATCAGAAAGATTCGAAGTCGGATGACGGGAAAAAGTCATCAAAATAGGAACAGGAATTCAATTACTCCGCTGAAACGGGAACAGTCCGTATCGGCGGATTGAAGCAACGAAAGTTGCTGAGCAAAGCAATTGAATAAAGAACAAAGCGATCCAACAAAAGCAGTAAACAAAGGCTATCCAACTTCGCGCGGTTCGCGGATACGCGGCAGGCTCGGTCAGAGCGATCTCGATTGTTTCCATCGAGCCCGCCAACGATCGGCACGAAGATAAAACTCTCGAGGAATCACATGAGTCACGACGCAAAGATTGACGAACTGGGGCTGGAACTCCCACCACCTCCTCAGGCTCTTGGGTTGTACAAACCGGTCATTCAAACCAGCAATCATCTGTACCTCTCCGGACACGGTCCTCTGCAACAGGACGGCAGTCTCGTCACGGGGCGTTTGGGGGACGACATGGACGTCGACCAAGGATACGCGGCGGCACGGTTGGTCGGGTTGGCGATTTTGTCGTCGCTCCGCGGCCATCTCGGGTCACTCGATCGGGTCAATCGCCTGATCAAATTGACCGGGTTCGTGAAGTGCACCGATTCGTTTGAAGCTCAACCGGCCGTCATCAACGGATGCAGCGAATTGATGCGAGATGTTTTCGGGGCCGACGCGGGAGTCGGGGCTCGCAGCGCGGTGGGAACCAACGCGTTGCCAGCCGGGATGGCTGTCGAAATCGAAGCGGTTTTCGAAATCAAATGATTGCGAATTCGTCCCCGCGAAAACACTCGGGAACCGTGAAGGAACCTGCGACTCAGACGAAGTCGCCGAATCGGTACCGTTGACGGTGCGAGGTTGTGTCGACCTTTATCGGGGAGGTTACACTGTGTGGCATGACGGCGAGGGAGCGACCGACTCTTTCGCGCCGTCACTCACCTTTCTATCCCACCTTTTGAAATTGCAAACATGAGAACTTCTGTTATCGCGATCGTCGTGTCCACCTTGATGACCGCAACCTGTGTCTCCGTATCGGCTGAAGAATATCTGAGCGGGATCGATTGGCTCGAGCCGAAGATCGTCGAACCGGGAAAAACCGACAACGATCCTCCATCCGATGCGATCGTATTGTTCGCCGGTCCGGAAGACGTTGCGAAATGGGAAAACGGCGAAAACTGGAATACCGAAGGCAACGAACTCGTTGTCGGAAAAGGGGGCATCCGCACCAAAGAGAGCTTTGGCGATTGCCAACTTCACGTTGAGTGGTCCGCACCGACGCCACCGAAGGGCAAGTCACAACAGCGAGGCAACAGCGGCATCTTTCTAATGGGTCGTTATGAGATGCAGGTGCTCGATTCGTACGACAACCAAACGTACTTTGATGGCCAAGCGGCCGCGATTTATAAACAGACGCCGCCCGCGGTCAACGCGATGCGTCCGCCAGGCGAATGGAACTCGTACGATATTTTCTGGACCGCGCCGCGTTTCGATGAGAACGGCGAACTGTTGTCGCCGGCTTACATCACGGCGACGCACAATGGCGTTTTGGTGTTGAACCACTTTGAGCTGTTGGGCGACACGCCTTATAACCGCGCTCCGGAGTACAAAGCACACGGCCCCAAAGGTCCGATCTCGATTCAGGATCATGGCAACCCGGTTCGCTTCCGCAACATTTGGGTACGCGAATTCACCCCGGCGCAGGCTGCCGAGAAAGAAGACGAGTCGGGTTCGCCAGAATAGAACACTCACTCGCACCGACCGGCGCCGAGCACGAAGTTCACGAGAGAATGAGCAGTTGGTGACAACTGCTCAATCTCTGCGAATCTGCGGCGTGCGGCGGCGGGTCCACGAGAGCCTAGCAATCGCTATACTCAATCTCTCCCCTCGCCTGGATTGGATAGGTACCCGCGAATGAATATTGCAAAGCTTCTCGAAAAGCGTCGCAGCAATTGGGACGAGTTGGAGCAGCTTTGCGAAGCAATGGAGGTGAGTGGGAAGACGGTCAAGGCGGGAGAAAGATACCGTGGCGCCCAAGGTGTCGTGCGGTTCGCCTCTTTGTACCGCGGCGTGTGTGCGGACTTGGCTCTCGCGGACGCATACCACCTGCCACCCGCAACTGTGACGTACCTGCACCGACTCGTCGCCCGTGCACACAACCAGCTATACCGTTCGGGCAAATTTTCAGCGGTCGGTTTCTTCGACCTGATCTTTCGCGACGCACCCCGTCAGATTTTTGCTGACCCTTGCGTGCGTATCGCGACAATCGTCTTTTTTGGTTTGTTTGGTTTGTCGATGTATCTCGGCTACCAGCAAACTCTCTTCCCGGAGTTTGCCGACAACGTTGTCGGAACAGATCAGCTCCATAGCCTCGAGCAGATGTATGAACAAAGGATCGACGGCTCGCTCGATCACTACGTGACCATGTCGGGGTTCTATATCATGCACAACACCGGCATCGGGTTGCAGTGTTTTGCGTATGGGATCCTGTTGATTCCATGCCTGTACATTCTCGCCTACAACGGCGTCGCGCTCGGAACGATGTTCGGATACATGGCTCGGGAAGACGTTGGTGGCAGTGATAACTTTTTCATTTCGTGACTGCCCACGGGCCGTTCGAATTGACCGCAATCGCACTTTCCGCAGCGGCCGGATTGCGGCTGGGCGTCGGTTTGTTTTACACCGATGGTTTGACGCGAATGGACTCGATGCGCCGGTCCGCGCACCGGAGCGTTCCGATCATGGCGGCCGCGGCGACCTTGTTTGTCTTGGCTGCGTTTACGGAAGGCTTTTTGTCACCGAGTCCGGCACCGTATCTGTTCAAGGCTGCTTGGGCGATCATGTCGTCCTCGTTGATCAGTTTTTACTTTGTCGTGTTGGGGTTTCCACGCGGTCCTCGACGCTCAACGTTTCGGAGCGGCTAGGTCACCGTGCAACTCGATGAAACTCATGTCGCGATTCGCGTTCGAACGTTGTCGGAGATCGGCGACCTTTCGTTGCTGATGATCCGTCGATATCCGAAGGCGTTTTTTCACGCGTTCTTCGCGGGAGCGGCCGTTTGGATCCTCGCCGACCTGCTGCTGCTCGGTTGGCTGCCGAACCGGTTCGACCGTCAGGATATATTCGCCGGTGAAGGCGACACGGATCGTTGGCGATACGTGTATTGGATGTGCACGTTGGTCTTCCTGCAGGCTCCGATTGCTGGCGTCCTGACGACCTACACGCTCGGTCAAGCTATTTTTGATAAACAGCCAACGCTGCGCAGCGCGATCGGCGAGGTTCGGCGGATGTTTTGGCCGCTGCTGTGGACGCTCGGCGTGAGGCGTTTGGTGATTCCCGCGATGATTTTTGCCATGCTGCAGTGGGGACAGGAAGCCGACGCGCTGCTCGATTTCGTCATCCCAACCGGCTTAATCTTTTGCGCGGCGTTGATTCGCAGCAACCGTCCGTTTGTCCCCGAGATGATTTTGCTCGAGCGTTGTCCATTGCGCAGCAAGAACGAAAACACGATCACGTTGAAACGTCGATCCAAGGCATTGCATTCGCCGATGTCGAGTGACCTCGGCGGGCGATTCATTACCGTTTCAATGACACTGCTGGTGTTGCTCGCGTGCGTATACTTTGCACTGGTTTGGACGCGTGGGATTGGGTTGGGCAATTGGTCGGCAGACCGGTTCACGATGCTGGTATTTTTCCCGCTGTCGTTGTGGTTGATCGCTTCGCTGAGCGTTGTGGTTCGGTTGCTGGGATATCTCGATGCCCGCATCCGGTTGGAAGGTTGGGAAGTGGAGTTGGCGATACGCGCCGAAGCGATTCGCCAGTTCGGGGAAGACAGCATGTCGGTTCCGCTCAATCCGGTGCGTCAGGTCCATCGGCAAACGAAAGACAAGGCGTCCCAACCTCATCCCGATGGCGCTGCCGAGGCTTCGGACATTGATCCCGCGCCCGCGGTCGAGCCTCCCGGCACACCTCAACAGGACCAAACGGGGAACCCGGCGGAGAACATTCAGATTGAATCCGGAAAGGGGACGACCACGTTACTTTGGGTTGGATGGGTAGTGGGCCTCGCCTGCGGTCTCGCAAGTTCATCTCCGGTGATCGCGTCACCGCCGATTCGGATGCCCATCGTTGCTGTCGTGGCAGACACCGCCATCGTGTCGGAGTCGGTCTGGTACGACGCGGAGGCAAAAGAGGTCCGGGCGATCGAACTGCAGGACACGCGAGTCGACACAGAAAACCGTGACAGCCGGTGGCTCAACCGCCCCAAACCTCCCCCGAAACCGCCTGCTGCGCCAACCCCGACAACGTCCTGGTGGGGCGACATCAGTTTTGGAAACATCATCGGTTGGATGTTGCTGGCGTGCGTGGTGGTCGGTTTGGTCGCGTTGTTGATGTATGTGTTCGCCAACAGCTCATTTGACTTCCGCCCGGACGCGTTGTCGCAATCGGTGGTGCATTCACGAACGCTCGATGAGCAGACCAAGCAACGGATTTCGGAATTGCCTGCCGAACTCAGGGACACGAATGTGAACCCGCGATCGGAACTTGAACGGTTGATCGCAGCGGGAGATTTTGACCGTGCGATCATCTATTTGTACGGGCATCAGTTGTTGATGCTAGACCGTGCCGGACACCTGCGTCTGTCGCGTTGGAAAACAAACAAGCAATACGTGCGGGAATCCAAACAAACAGATCAAGAAATCGGCCTTCAACTGAATCAAACCGTCGACGCATTCGAGCATTCCTACTTTGGCAGGCATTCTCTTACTCGGGAACGATTTGAAGATTTGTGGCAAAACAACCTGCAGATCGAAAACGCTCTGAACATGACCGGAGGTTCTCGATGAAAACCGCGCCGATCTGGGCAGACACGGCCCGACGTCCACATGCGACGCTGCTCGTCATCGTATCCTGCGTGTTGTTCCTTGGCGGGTGCAGTGAATTCAACACGGAATACGGCAACAGCAGCGGGATGGCCGGGCAGGAAAGCGTGAACGGCTTTGGGGCGTTTCGGAATGCAATCGGTAAGGTTGCCGAGGACGCGCCGCAGGAAGTCAAAACGCGTGACCTGTATCGGCTTTCTGTTCGTGAACTGCAAAACGACGCGATTGTTTGGCTACCGATTTCGTGGCCTCCTCTCAATGAACCCTCGGTGCGGGGATGGATGGAAGATTGGTTGATGGATGGCAACCACACGTTGGTTCTCGTTCTTCCCGATAGCGGTAGCACCGAGGAATATTTTCACACCGCGGCCGAGATCGCGCCGCCGGCCCAGCGGTTGGAGTACCGACGAAAACTCGCCAAAGAAATCAACTCTCGGTTGCTGTCGGATGTTGTCCGAGAAGATATCAAAGTGACCGATTGGTTCGTCGCGGAGGCGTTGCCTTATCGGACACGACTGCCTGACCGAAGAGTATGTGACTTTAACGTCAAGCCTTTTGGCAAAGACAAACCCACCGCAAACGCAACGAGCAATCCATCGGAAGCGTCGCAGATTGATCTCGACAAAGGGGCAGCCAACAATGACGTGTCGCCGAGCCCAACGGTTGAACCGGGGAACGAAAACGAGTCAGCAGATTTCCAGGCGTTGCTGAGCGAAGCGACCACCGTGTTGGGAGGCAAGACGTCGTTGACGACTCTCGCGCGGTTGCGAAAAGAAGAGTGGGGAAACTCGCAAATCCTGATCGTTTCGAGCGGCGGGCTGGTTACTAATTTTGCGATGACTGCTGACGCGGGACTCGAAATGGCCGATATGATTCGCGACGAAATCCACTCGGTCGCAAATCGAAGCAACGGCAGCGAAGGCAACCTGGAGGGCGAATCGGACCGTGACGAGATCGTTGTCTCGTTTTTGAGTTCCGATTTTCTCCCGATTCCGATCTCGAATGCGGAACCAGGCGTTCCTCAGTCAAAAGGATGGGAGTTGATGACAGAAATGCCACTGAGTTTGATCAACATGCATGTGGCCTTCCTTGGAATCGTTCTCTGTTTGATGCTGCTGCCCGTTTTCGGTCGCCCACGGCACGTCCGCTACAACCGAGTGACGCACTTCGGGAACCACCTTTCCGCGATGGCAATGTTGATGCGTCGCGGCGGAGGGAAGGAGTACGCACATCAAAGGATCAGCCAGTATCTTCGGCACATCCGAGGCGAAACCTCCGGCCCGTGGGTGCTGCCGGAACCGAACCCGACGCCGTCGACCAATCCCCCACCAGAACGCGTCGACACCAAGCCAGAAGAACCGACCGCCCCCGCCCTAGCGGAGGCGGCCAAAGCAAACGACGCTTGATGGGCATTAGCAGTATCGTTTTCCGGCGGCTGGTTTATATTCGGGTTGCTTTTATGCTGCATCGTTTTTGTCGCTCGCTGTCCGCCATTGCCCACCATGAGTTCTGCTTCTGTGTCGTCTTCTGAGACCGATCCCACGTTTGGGATGTTTACGTGTGCCCATGGTGCTGAAGGAATCGTCAAAGAAGCCATTGCGGAAAAGGGATGGCGTTTGTCGTTCTCGCGTCCGGGCTTTGTGACGGCGAAACACGATGAAGAGACAACTCTTCCGACGGACATTTTCATCCGGACCGCGTCGAAATCTCTCGGCAGTGGCAAGTCGGGTGATGCGGACGAATTGATCGACCGACTGATTGAAAAACTATCTGGTTTGCCACTGCCGTTTGATCAATTGCATGTTTGGCCACGTGATCGTGCCCCGATCGGTCGGTTCGATTTTGAACCGGGCAGCGATGAGGTTTCTCGCGCGGTGGCGACACGGATCCACGAACGCCTCGGACCGGACCACCTTCGTTGTGCTACCGCGAACGACGTCGCCCAGCCTTCCGATCGCGTGCTCGATGTTGTTTTAGTCGATCCCTCGCATTGGTTTTTTGGGATGCACACCGCGTCAACGTTGCCGACGCGATGGCCCGGTGGTGTGCAACCTGTTGCACCGGAGCACGAGCCGATCTCACGGGCATACTACAAGGCGGCCGAGGCGATTGCGTGGAGTGGTTTCGACTTGCGGCCCGGGGATCTCGCCGTCGAGGTGGGCAGTGCTCCCGGTGGTGCGTGCGGGAGGCTGTTGGAGATGGGTCTCGACGTGATCGGTATCGATCCCGCTCAGATGGATCCGCGGATTGCCAATCACCCGCGGTTCAGGCATTACGCGGCTCGGGCCGGGGATCTACCTCGACGAATTTACCGTGGAGCGAAATGGTTGTTGGTTGATTCAACGGTCAAACCTGACGCGACGCTCAGCACGGTGCGTAACATTGTCGAAAGCCGCGAAACGAGTATCCGCGGATGCCTGATCACGATGAAGTTGGGCGACTACGAACGGGCGAGCCAGATCCCGCGGTGGCGTCGCGAGGTGGAACGATGGCGTCCCGAGAAAATTGAAATACGGCATTTGGCCCGCAACCGTTGCGAAGTGTGTTTTTCGGTAACGTTGCGGTAGCCTTGCTATCCGAAGACCTCGGCAGGTTGCCTAGCCGGCGGAGGTCGGCTCCGGTCGCCTCGTGTTAGTAACGCCAATCGGCTGATTGGAGCATTTTGAGAACTGACGTGTCCGATCACTGTTGCTGGATGCGTCAGAGTTCAGTCCACCGAAGTCTAGCGACATCGGTGACATCCTTTTTTAAAAACGTCCTCGCTTTCCAATCGGTTCTAAACTGGTGAACCAGTCGCTCTGGTTTGGAAACGCTGGCAACGAGCGGATCGTGTGCGGACTCGGTATATTGGTCACGACTTTGTTTTGCGGATTTATGTGTCGACACGCCAGAGGATACGATGGTCACCCCGCCTCCGAGAGAAGATGAATCTACCCAAATACCGGTCGGTGACGTCGAGGCTGCCGCTGCGTTGATAGCCAGCGTCAACGAGGTGAAAGAACAGGTCGGCCGCGTCGTTGTTGGCCAGAGCGACGTGGTTGAGCAGTTGCTGATCGCGATCCTGGCCCGCGGACACTGCTTGCTCGAAGGCGTGCCGGGACTAGCGAAAACTTTGATGGTGCGAACGCTCGCCTCGTCCATGAGTTTGGATTTCCGACGGATTCAGTTTACCCCCGATTTGATGCCTGGCGACATCACGGGGACAGACATCATCCAAGAAGACCACGAAACCGGCCGGCGGGAAATGGTTTTTCGTAAAGGCCCGATCTTCACCCAGATGCTGCTCGCCGACGAAATCAACCGGACACCACCGAAGACCCAAGCGGCTCTGCTCGAGGCTATGCAAGAACACGAGGTCACCGCGGGAGGAAAGACCTATCCTCTGGCGGAACCGTTCTTCGTTTTGGCGACACAAAATCCGATTGAGCAAGAGGGAACCTACCCGTTGCCCGAAGCGCAGCGTGACCGATTCCTTTTCCACGTCGTGGTTTCCTATCCGAGCCGCGAGGAAGAGGCCTTGATAGTCGATCGCACGACCTCGGGCGAAACGCCGGAGGTGGGACACGTGATCAGTGGTGAAGATATCGTGCGATTCCAATCGTTGGTTCGCCGAGTTCCGTTGCCGACTCACGTGAAGGATTGGGTAATCGACTTGGTACGGGACGCGCGGCCGAACTCTCCCGAGTCGAAAGATTGGGTGCGTGAATGGGTCCAGTGGGGCCCCGGTCCGCGAGCGAGTCAGCAGTTGGTGCTCGCATCAAAAGCGAGAGCGTTATTGAACGGCCGAACCCACGTGACAATCGACGACGTGCAGACTCTCGCTCTCCCGGTACTGCGACACAGGATCGTCCCCTCCTTTGCCGCCGAGGCCGACGGGGTGTCGATCGAGGATCTGGTCGACCGTTTGGTGAAGGAGCATCGCGTCGCTCCGGCGAGTTTGCTGTGATGATCTGCTGAGCGTTAGGTCGCTCTGGGTTTTATGCCGGCTTTTTACGCGGCACGACGCGATGAAAGTGAAGGTAAACTTCCTGATCGACGACGCGACGAACGCCTTCCACTAGGCATTTCGGTTCGTTGTCCCGTTCACCCTCGGCAATGATCTGTTCGATCGGCGTTCCCGGGGCGACCGAAAATGTGCGTTGGTTGATTGTTTGATTGCCGGCGTCGAGTTCCGGAATGATGAAGTGACACGTCGCGCCAAAAGTCAGCATGCGCGCATTGTTGGCATCGTGGTACGGACGGAATCCGGGAAAGCCGGGCAACAAACCGTGGTGCAAATTGATGATCCGCCCGCCGGCAAATTGCCAGCACACTTCGGCTGGCAAAACTCGCATGTAGCGAGCGAGAATCAGATAGTCGATCTCAAATTCATCGAGCGTGGCGACCAGCCTCTCGTTGTCAGCCGCGCCCTGACCGTCACCGATCATGCGAAACTCGGAATCGAATTCGTCTGCGAGCGAGGCGAGCTTCTTGCGGTTTGAAATCACCACGGGAACATCCGCATTGATCACCCCATCGGCAACGGCCTGCAGAACGGCCCGTGGGGTGTCTTCGACGTAAGTGCATGCGACGGCGAGTCGTGGACGTTGTCCGCGAAAGTTTGGGCTCCAAACTCGGATCGACAATCCGGTGTGCTCGCCGATTTGACGCATTTCTTCTTGAAGACTCCGCAGCGATACGTTGCCGTTGTTTGCCGGGCCGGATCGAATTCGATCCGACATAGCATCGCAAACAGAGATCGCTCGTCATGGTCATACATCTGGATTTCGGCGATGCGGGCCCCGCGACCGGTAAGGTGGTGAATGATCGGATCGGCCAACCCGGTGTGATCGGGGCCGAGTGCGGTGATGACGACTTCCATGGCGGGGCGAGGATAAAACGAGTGGAGAGTATGGTGGACGTCACTGCAACCGACGATCAGAATGCAGCAAATCAAACGCCTACTCTACCACCGTGACAATTGGCGTTGCCACCCCGTCCCGACCGTCGTCTGCCGACGAAAACGCGTCATTTCCCGGCGACGCGGCCGTCTTTCGCGGAGCCGCACTCGAGCACTTTCTGATGACCAAAACGAAGAGAAAGCCAAAACGCAACTCGGATCCGACGCCCGAGGTGACCCGTCGCCGCGTCCGGAATCGGGCCGATCTCCCTAAGGGCGAAAACCTTTGTGACCACTGCACGGCGAAGTGCTGTCACTATTTCGCCTTGCCCATCGACGAGCCCGTTTCGCGAAAGGATTTTGATTTCATCCGTTGGTATCTACTGCATGACCGCGCGAGCGTTTTCGTTGATGAGGAAACGTGGTACCTGCTCGTTCATACGACCTGCAAGCACTTGCAAGATGATTACCGATGCGGGATCTATGAAACACGGCCACAAATCTGTCGCGAGTACACGACCGATGAGTGCGAATTTGATGACGACTGGTGCTACGAACGCTATTTCGAGACCCCGGAACAGATCGACGAATACGCCGACGCTTTGTTCGGTCCGCAGTTCGAACAAGAGGGACGTCGCAAGAAAGATGTACTGCGACGCCGGCGGCCAACAGGATTGCCTGTCGTGTCCGCCTAGGAGTTGGCGTCAGGCGTGTTATGGGGTGGCGGATCTTGATTGACAGAGATCCTGCTGCATGGGGATCCTGCTGCATGGGGATCTTTAACAAGATCCACTACGGGGGCCCCAAAATACGGGGAATTTGTCAGTCGGCGGCGATCTGCAAAATGTCCACGGTTTCGTTCGGTTCGGTTTGAATCGTGAGCGTCCGGTCGCGATACCTGAGTTTGCAAGGTTTACCCGAGAGTGATCGCAGGGTCGCACCGGTCAGTTGATGGTTCGTCCACCGCAGATCAATCTCGAAACCGCCACGGGCACGCAGCCCCGTGACCGAACCGGTCGGCCACGCGTCGGGCAGTGCAGGTAGCAGTTCGACTTCGCCTGCATGCGACTGCAACAACATCTCCGCGATGCCTGCGGTTCCTCCGAAGTTGCCGTCGATTTGAAATGGCGGGTGTTTGTCAAACAGGTTGTTGTACGTCGAGTTCCGCAGCAACAGAGCCACGTTGTCGTGAGCACGATTGGCATTCTTGAACCGTGCCCAGAAATTGATAATCCACGCTCGGCTCCATCCGGTATGCCCGCCACCGGAAGCCAGCCGGGTTTCGAGTGACCTCCGTGCTGCCGCGACCATCTCCGGCCGATTGTTGAGGTGGTACTGCGTACCGGGGTACAGCCCGTAGAGATGAGAAATGTGTCGGTGTCCAGGATCAACCTCTTCAAATTCCTGTCCCCATTCCATCAACCGCCCGTCTGAGCCGATTTGCGGCATCGCCAGATTCGCGAAACTGCGTTTCACATCCGCGACAAACGGATCTTCGATGTCGAGGATCTCCGCGGCGGCGATCGTATTATGGAAGAGGTCCCAGATGATCTGCTGGTCCATCGAGGGTCCCATCGACAAATTTGTGCGGACCTTCGTCCCGGGAACGTAAAACTTGTTTTCGGGCGACGTACTCGGTCCCGAAACGAGTTTGCCCGTGCTTGGGTCTTCAACGAGCCAATCGAGGAAGAACAGCGAAGCCTCTTTGAGAACAGGGTACGCGCGCTCCTCAAGAAATTCGCGATCGTTGGTGAATTGATAGTGTTCCCACGCGTGCCGTGCACACCATGCGGCTCCAACAACCCACTGACCGTACTGCACTTTTCCAAACGGGGCCGTGCCGTGCCAAACGTCGGAGGTGTGCCCGGCCATGAAACCTCGGTGACCGTAGAGGTCTTTCGCGGTCTGCTGTCCAGATGGCACGAGTCGCTCGAGGAAACTGATGAACGGCAAGTGCAACTCCGAGAGGTTGCATGTTTCGGCCGGCCAATAGCACATCTGAATGTTGATGTTGATGTGATAGTCACTGTTCCATGGGGCACGCAGGTCCTTGCACCACAACCCCTGCAGATTGGAAGGTAAGCTTCCCGGTCGCGATGAAGCGATTAAGAGATAACGCCCATAGTGAAAATACAGAGCCTCGAGATTCGGATCAATCTTGGTTTCGCTACTGGAATAGTTTCGCAGTCGATCGAGCGTTGATTGATCGACTCGGGGGCCGAGGTCTAACGTGACCCGGCGGAAGAGTTCTTGATGGGACGCGACCGAATCTGCCTTGACCGTTTCGAATGTTTTCTCGACCGCGTCGGCAATCGTCTGCTGGCAACGTTGAGCAAGATCGTAAGTGAGTGGTGCCGTAGTATTGTCGCGGTTGTAGTCGGTGGCAGCGGAGATATACAGCGTTGCTTCGTCCGCGGATTCGACTACCAACTTACCGTCGTCGACGTGAGCCGATCCGCCATGCGTTTCGACCTGGTATCGCGTTGCAAATCGAACTCCGAGATGGGACTTTCCGTGAGCGGCTCGGCCGTTGGCGACGATCGCATGATCACCGTCACTGACTACGTCGAAGATACCGTCACGTTGCACATCGGCGGTAAAGGAGATCGACTCGGGACGGTTCGCGGACAAATGCACCACGATGACTTGGTCGACCGGGCTAACGAACACTTCACGTGTGTAGTTTGTTTCGCCGATCGTGAACCGCGTCGTGCAGATCGCGGTATCGAGATTCAGGTCTCGCCGATACTCGGTCACGGGTTGGTCGATGTCAAAGCTAAGGCGCAACTCTCCCATCGTTTGATAGCTGCGTGGGGAGATGCGATTGGGCATCAAGGCCTGTTGTCGGTTTTGTGCCTGGACGTATTTGCCGTCGAAGAGAAGCTGGCGAATCGCGTCGGTTTCCTTGCGGATATTCTTTTCAGCAACCGGAAACGGAGGCCCGGCCCAAATGGATTCTTCGTTGAGTTGAATCAACTCGCTCGAGACGCCGCCGTAGACCATCGCGCCGAGTCGTCCGTTGCCCAGCGGCAGGGCCTCCTCCCAAAATTTTGCGGGACGGTTGTACCACAGCGACCACTCCTCGCTCGGGGCACGGCCGAGTGGATGGATAACGGTTGCTTCGGAGTGGGTAAATTTGTCTACCGCGGAAACGCAGTTGTTGGCAGTCACAACCGAGAGAATGAAGAAGCAAACCAATGTTTGCGGACGCAGTCGAATCATAGAATCCGTTTACTCACCGAATCTCGAGGAAACACCTTAGAGGTCCATAGACAACTCTATTTTAGCCCCAGATTCAACTCTCTGTGACCATCTGAACACCGGCGGCGCGGCGTCGGAATTGACTGTCAAATGAAGGCTGTCTGTCTTATTGCAGCGTGCGAGACGTGCGTTACCGGAGATTGTGCGCAGCAGGCTCGGGTGCCAATTCGCCGAGCATGTTCACCACCGGCGCGACGGGCCGGTCTTATTGGAGTACCGAAGGGCAGTAAACAAACTCCGCGGATAAAAAAATAAAATCGTTGAGAATTATTTTGGGACGGCGATGAATGACTCGAGTTGTTGGATCACCTGCTGGTTCGATTCGACAATTCTGGGGTAGAGACGTTGGACTTCCGCGATGTTGTTTTTGCGGGTGAGGTTTTCCATTTCTTGCAATTGATCGACGAGTCGCTTGGCCTCGAAGAGAGCGGCGGCGCCCTTGAGAGTGTGTGCGGCGCGCCCGGCAACTTCGAGGTTTTGTTCTTCGATGGCGACTCGCATCTCTTCCCCCTTGGTCTGGCATTCCGAAACGAGTGCCTGGGCGAGTTCTCTCAAGATGGAATCATCACAACCACCCATTTGCTCGCGGGCTGATTCAACATCCACCCAAACTGAACCGGCGTCTTGATTCGACTCGGGAGAGTTCACCGATTGCCCCGCGGTGTTCTCGCTGTCGTCGATCGCTGCTGGTTTGGTCGGTTTGTATTGAGCGTCTTTCTGGAGGGAGGCGAAGGCTTCGACAATTCGTTTGGGGTCGATCGGTTTGCTGATGTAGTCATCCATTCCGGCCTCGAGACACATCTCGCGATCACCTTTCATCGCGGCGGCTGTCATTGCAATGATCGGGATGTGTTCGCCGGTCTGTTCTTCTTCGGCACGAATCGCCGCGGTGGCTTCGGTACCATCCATGACGGGCATCTGCCAATCCATCAGAATCAGGTCGAAGTTGCCGTTTCGCCATGCGTCGATCGCGAGCTGTCCGTTCTCGGCGGTTTCAACGTGGTGACCGAGTCGCTGCAGCAAACCGACGGCGACACGTTGGTTGATGTAACTGTCCTCAACCAAAAGAATGTTCAACGGTGCGGTCGCGGCAATCGCGTCTTGGTTCTCCGAACGTGTGCGTGGTGCCTGTTGGTGATGTTTCACCTGAAGGATCGTTTCGAGCAATTCGGACTGGACGATCGGTTTGGTCATGTACCGAGCGATGTTGAGTTCTCGACAACGACGTGAATCATCGCCGCCTGCCGACGACGAAACCATGATGACGTCGACGCTACTCAGCGCGGGATCCTTACGGATCGATTCGGCGACCGTGAACCCGTCCATCTGCGGCATCATGCAATCGAGCAGAACGAGTTGATAGGGCGTTTGCGTTGGTTGAGGGCAGGGCTCCGTTTGCACGTTGGCGTCGTCGGGCTGGCCGTTGCGATCGCCATCCGCCTGCGCGGCGGCCCGACGAAGTTCCTCGAGTGCGCTGGCACCGTTATCGACACAGGTAGGACAGAGCTTCCACGCGGTCAGCAGATCGTAAAAGATCCGTCGGTTGGTCGAGTTGTCGTCAACGACGAGCACCGGCATGCCGAGCAGTCCGTCGAGTTCAGCGGGAGTTGGCGGCGGAGCAGGATCGCTGATTCCGAGCGGAACGGTGAAATGAAACGTGGTGCCAACGCCCAGGTCGCTTTCGACCCAAATGCGTCCTCCCATCAACGAAACGAGCTGAGACGAAATCGTCAGCCCGAGTCCCGTGCCGCCGTATTTTCTCGTCGTCGACGAATCAACCTGTGAGAACGAATCAAAGACCTTCGTGAGCGACTGCTTTGGAATGCCGATCCCGGTGTCGCGGACGGA
>NZ_ANOH01000032.1 GCF_000346505.1 Aporhodopirellula sallentina SM41 | reverse complement strand
CTCGTTTGGCATTTCACCCGAGGCCTTACGGCCATTCGGCTCACTTTTGCGATTCCACCCGAGGCCTTGCGGCCGTTTGGATCACTGGGCGGTTGCCCTAGGCGGCCATGCGGGCTTGTTCGCTGTTGGTTGGCTCGGGCGTTTCCATCGCGGCTCGAATTTCTTCTTGCGCGATGACTTCCTCGGCCAACGATTGATAGTCGACCGCGCCGTTGCTTTCGCTCGAATAATCGAAAATCGACTTTCCGAAACTCGGTGCTTCCGCCAAGCGGATGTTGCGACGAATGCGTGTGTCGAAGAACTTCGCGTTGCGGAAGAACTCTCGAGGTCCTTTGGACGCGTTGAAGAACTCGTCGATGTCCGTGCTGACTTCGGCGGCCAATCGCGTGTTCGAATCGTACATGCACAGAACCACGCCCGACAAACGCAGACGACTGTTCATACGCCGCGAGACGACTTCGATCGTTCGCAACAGTTTGCTCAGCCCGTGAAGAGCGAGGAAGTGTGGTTGCAGAGGCAGGAAGACTTCGGTCACCGCAACGAGTGCGTTGATCGTCAGCACACCGAGGCTCGGCGGGCAATCCAAAATCAGATAATCGAAATCGTCTTGGTCGTCCGCGAGTTTATCGCTGAGGATCATCTCCCGGCCGACTTCGCAGGCCAGTTCCATTTCGGCGGCGGCGAGGTCAAGGTTGGAAGGGACGACGAACAGGTTTTCGTCGACCTGTTGGCGAGCGTCGGCAATGGATGCATCACCACACAGGATTTCGTACATGGTGGCTTCGCCGTCGATGGCGGTGATTCCGAGGTGCAGCGACGCGTGGGCCTGCGGGTCCAGATCCATCACGCAGACGCGTCGTCCGGCGCGAGCGAGGGCAGCGGCCAGGTTGACGCTACTGGTCGTTTTTCCCACGCCGCCTTTTTGGTTGATTACAGCGATCGAACGCATGACTGAACTCCGGTTTGAGGGCAGAGGGCGGGTTGTGAAAACACAATCCGTGTCGAGTTGGTTGGGTTAAACCGATGAGTGTCGGAGCGATTGATAGGCCAGTAGCACTTCGTACAGGTCCGCATCGATCTTCACGCAATCGTCCGCGAAATCGGTCAGCCAGGTTCGGTTCGTTTCCGCCGCGTCGATCAGCAAACGTGTGATCTGGGCGAGCGGAATGGAAACCGTTTTGGGCTGGGCCGTTCCCGCCATTCGGTCCATCTCCATTTCACGAACAAAGCTGTGTTTCTTGATTCGAGCGGGATGCGATTTCACGGCGGTCAATCTTTCGGCTAATAACGAGGCGTATTCGCTCGGTACTCCCGCGAGGACTCCTTCCTCGCAGTCGGTACGGTGCTGTTTAGCAAGGCAGCACGCTCCGTCGCCAGAGCGTCCTGCAGATGTGGTATCGACTTTGACGATTAGGCGACTTGATCGGATTCTGCCGATTTGTCCGGATTGAGAAGAAATGACGCCCTCGGCCGCTATCGGTCGGTTGGGGAGCGAATTCGTCCGGCAGGCCCAAAGTGTGCTCATTCGCTAGTATTTCGCATGGAATTTCACTAATGAAACGTCATCATGCGTGGCGGATCCACCGCGTACGTAGACGTTTCCTACTTGATTCCCCACTTCCCAGAAAAACGAATGCCCCGCCTGTATGGGGAGCGTACAATGGTCCCCATTGGATCAACGATGCCCTCTGAACCCATACCCGCCGACGAATCGCCGAAGAAGGATCCGCAATCGCGAGTTCCCCGGTCGGTCGTTCCTAAATTGCTGCCGCCGACCAACACCGGTCGATATGTCACCGGAGCGAGCGGGCACGGCGAAGCGATGTTCGATAGCGGTTTGGTAAAGAAACCGCCGGCCGAAGATCCGACCGCCGAAAACGCCGCCAATGAATACGGCCCCGATGCGACGGGTTCGGATGTGAAGGGCTCAGGTGCGGCGGGCCCCGACAGCAGCACCAGTCACCCCGACAGCACTGCGTCACGGACGGGCGATCTACAGACGCCTGACGACATCGCGACCGAGATGGCGTTCGATGAAATCGCGGTCGAAGAGATGGTCCGCGATCTGGAGTTGGAGGCGCGAGGTGACGATGGGCTTGCTGACGAGGATTCGTCGACCAGTGCCAATGAAGATGACTTTGCCGTCATCGGCGTGCAAAATTTTGAATGGCGGTTGTCGGTAATCCGCATCGCGGCGCACCGCAGCGCCGACGCGATCGCCGCCAGCCAACTGGTCGAGCCGTCGTGCGACAAAGAAGAGAAGCTCGCTCGGATTGTTCTGTCGACGTATCGTTTAATCGACCCACGATTCCGTCCCAGCTATTTCCAACAGGTTCGTGTTGGTCGGTTGTTGCCGTTGGCGCTTCAGCGAGCCGCGTGCATCGATTTCACGCCACCGACCTTGCAAACGCGCAGCCGTGTTTCTCGAAACGAATCGGTTCGCTTGTTCGGACACCCGTTCCCGATCCGTGTGGATCGAAAACACGATTCAACACGCAAGAAACGACGCCGTGCCGTGCCGCAAGGCGACGACGTGTCCAGTCGCGACGAAGCGTTGGAGGTGCTCGCGGAATTGCGTGCTTTCTCGACCGCTACGACAGTCCGTCGTTGGATGCATGACACGCGTTTCTTGTCGGCGATGATCATCGTGATCGCGGCGACAACGGTCGGATTGGGAGTATTCGCGGCGCGACGGCGTTTGATCCTTCCGAGCCCCGCGGTTAACCGACCTGCGTCCGTCCAAGCGAACGCGGCGTCTGGACCGGCGCCGGACGTGCTGGCGGCTACGGATGAGGAGGCTGGTTGGATCGCAGTGGACCCGGTCGATTCGGACCGAACGCAACTGCCGGATCGTTCGATGCCTCATGTCCCTGCGTCGGATGCGGAGATCGGCTCGGCGGCGATGACGACCGATGAGTTGCTCGCCGCGTTGGCTGAGGTAGGCAGAACGCCGCCCGTCACGACTCCGTTGCCGATCGAAGCATTGCCCCGGAATACAAAGCCCGGAGGAGCGTTGCCCAGAGAAGTATTGCCCGGTGAAGCGTTGCACAGGGAAGCATTGCCGATGAACCCGACCGCCGGCATGCCGGATGTCGCGTCGATCGACGTTGCCACCGACGGACCGACAGGTTTGCGATCGAGAACGCTCAATGACGGCCGGATTGCGGATGACGCGAGTTCGGGGGACCAATCGTCGAGCCTGCTCGATTGGATGCCCGAAATCTCGCTTCCTGAATTGTTCGATTTGGATGTGTCCTCCGCCTCAGCTAACACGCCATCGCCGCGGGAGATGCCGAACGCTGAGGCTGCTGGCGTCGGAAGCGATTCCGAAGGTCTCGCAGCCACTGAAGAAAACGCCACGGCGACTTCGGATTCCCCCGCGACTTCGGATTCCATTGCGATGGACGAATTCGTTCCAAAACCACCTGTGCATTCGGACGAGGAAATCGCGACCGCGGTTTCTGGATTGTGGTCGGAAACCGAATCGGCCGCGAGGCGGTTCACGGTTGCTTCGGCGAGCAGTTTGATCGAGCAGTGGGATCTCGTGGCGGAGATCGCGTCTCCGGATTCGTTGGAGTACGCCGCGGCTCATGATTTGATTCGCCAGGCAGCGTGGCTGACGCATCCGGTGTCGGACATTGTCGCGAGTTTACGTCAGACAGCTGCGTTGCAGGCGTTTCGATTTGCCGATGTCTCGCACGTGGATGCCGAACTGCACAGCACGATGGGTTTGACCGGAGACGAGGTCGACCGGTTGCTGGCGTCGTGGCGTGCGTCGCGTCGCCGCGTGGTGGCGTCCGCCGACGTCGAACGAATGTTGGTGCAGGCCAACGTGTTGCTCGATCGGATTGTCACCAGTGATCAGATCGACGCTTCGAAACGGGCCGCGTTGCTCGACGATTTTCGGACGGAGGTCGAGAGGTTGGCGAAGATCGTTTCGGATGAGGAGTTGCTCGCCGAAACCGATGAGTTGTTCACCGCGATCAGCAGCCTGCCCGCTTCGGCGGAATGGACGAGATTGTTGGACGCGGACAAACCTTCGGGGTTGTTAGGAACGATCTATTGCCTGCAGCAACGTCGATGGGAAGAAGGGATTCTTTGGTTGAGGCAGTCCAGTAATCTGGTGGTTGCCGGATGTGCCAAGGCGGAATGCGAGCTGTTGCAGTCGGGAGGTCCTGACAGCAGCGATGCGGATTGGATCGCGTTGGCAGATCGGTGGACGAAAGTCGCGCAACGACTCAGTGGCCGTGAGGCTGCCTCGATCCGCTGGCACGCGTTGCAGATCTACGGCAACGAAGAGTCCACCGCGGACCAACGTAAAGAGCTGATCGACGCTTTGCCGCAGTACATGCGATCTGAATTCGCCGGGCTTCAGTGATCTGTATTCTGGCGAGTTCAGTTGCGGAGGTGCTCGGGTAGCGAAACTTGCCAACGGTTTGTCGATTTCATCAAGAGTCAACCCGTTTTCGTTTAACCGGTAGCCGTAGGCGACGTGCAGTGGCAAGCAGGTCGCCTACGGCTGCCCGTTAAACGCAATACCGTTCAATTTTCGTTTAACCCGTGCCCGAAGGGTAGGTTGTGTTCCGTCAAGCGTCGCCTACGGCTACCGGTTGAACGAAAACGCCACAACCCGGTGCTTCATTGAACGGTATTGCCGTTAAACGCAATAAATCAACAGCCCGGCTAGCGAGGGATCGCTCGCAACCACTCGCTTGCGCATCGGGCTGGTATTTGATTGTGAAGCTTGGGGGGCGTTCAATCAGCAAATTCGCCGAGGGTTTCGGCTGTCCCTACGAGTCGCCGAAAGTCTTCGCGACTTTCGCTACGGTTTTGGGGCAAGTTTCGTGCTCGCGGGGTGGTTCTCTTGTTCGTGAAATCGTTGTGGTGGTTGAACCTTTGACTCGTTGTTAGAGTCTCTCAACTTTCCACGTGCTCTGAGGCGGGGACGCCGGTTGCTTCCCTGCGTTTGCCATTGCGACGGGGACTACGAATTCAGAAAGTTTGGCTCTTGCTACGCGATTCTCAACGTTTGTCTGCCAATCAACTCGGTAACGAATCCACCTCGGTGAACCGTGTCGGGTTGGTCTGCGCGATCGCGGCTCACGTGATGTGGGGGCTGTTCCCGATCTATTGGCGGCAGATCGAGGGGGCGGACTCGATGGAATTGGCGAGCCACCGGATCGTGTGGTCTTTTGTGACGCTCGCGATCATCCTGCCGGTTTGTTTGCGGATGGGATGGTGGGGCGGTTGGCGAGCGATCTCGGCCAGCCTGCGAGACAAACGTGTGTGGACCCTTTATTCCGTCGCCGCGGTAATGATTGGAATCAACTGGGCTGCGTTCTTATGGGCGGTCAATCACGGCAGGGTTCTCGAAGCGTCGCTCGGCTATTACATCAACCCGCTTTTCAACGTCCTGCTCGGCGTTGTTTTTCTCGGCGAACGGTTGGGCCGGTGGCAATGGATCGCGGTGGCGATGGCTGCGATCGGCGTGGGGGTCATGGCTGTCGGCAGTGGCGGGATCCCGTGGGTGTCACTCGCCATGGCGACGTCGTTCTCGATCTACGGGTTGGTCAAGAAAAAAGTGTCGCTGCCCGTTTTGGTGGGGCTGATGTTGGAGGTTTCGATCCTTTTCCTGCCGGCCGCGATCTACCTAGGGCTACGCGTGCAGAACGGCGTTAGCGCGTTGCAATTTGGCTCACCCATGGTGACAACCATGCTTTTAATGGCCGGTTTCATCACCATCTCACCGTTGGCTCTTTTTGCGGTCGCGGTGCGGCGGGTGGACCTGTCGTTGATCGGTATTCTGCAGTACGTCGGGCCGACGTTGCAGTTCCTCGTTGGAGCGGTCATGTACAGCGAACCGCTCGACCAAAATCGGATAACCGGTTTTGTGTTCGTTTGGGCTGCGTTGGTGATCTTCGTTACCGCGACTAGCCATGCGTCACGCAAAAATAAAGACGCGTCACGCAAAAACAAAGAGGTTTCACCCGGGCAGGACGATGCAAGCGAACCGAACCGGCGTCAGGCGGAACCGGCGATCGAGTCAACGTAGGCGCCGATCACGGATGCCTGGTCGCCGCAATGCGAGAACGAGATCTCTCGGAAGCTGCGGAAACCGTCGAGAGCGCGTTGATAGAAGGCTTCCTTGACCTTCTCGAGGTAGCGATCTCGGACCGCGGGAGCGAGGTCGCAAACACCGCCGCCGATCACCAAGTCATCGTAGTCGCCGATGTACTGGATCATCAGCAGCGCGACGCCCAACGCGGTGGCTTGGTCGTCGAACAGTTCGAGAGCCAACGCGTCGCCGTCTGCCGCGAGTTCACGCAGTCGTTTGGCGCGATCTTTGGCGGTTCCGTCGATTTGGTGCAGTGAGTGGTCTTTCCACTCATCGAGTGTCAAGCGATACGCGAGTTGATGGGTTAGAGCGGTCAGCGAAACGGCCGATTCAACCGTGGAGAACGCGTTGCCGACTTTGAGTTCCTGATCCTGTTCGTGACGGAACACGTCCGCCGGCAGCATCAAGTGACCGGCATGTCCGGCCCGTCCTTCACTGCCGCGAACGACTTCGCGGTTGCGGACTTCGCCTCCGCCGAGTCCCGTGCCGACGGCGACCATGAACAGCGATTCGAGATCGGTTTCGGCGTCTTGGACATTGATGTTCCAGCGCGATGCGATTTCGGGAGCGACTTCAATGTCGCCACGGCGGACTGCAAATTCACCGAGCGCCGCCGCTTGTCCGTCGCCGAGGTAACGCACCGACAATTCGCCGCCGTCAATTTTGGCTTCGACACGATCGTCCTTGCGTGCTTCCTCACGGAGTTTCTTCTCGAGTAATTCACGAACCGGGCAGTTGTTCCATTCCGGATGCTTCAGGTTAGGCGTCGATAATAAGACGCCTTCGCAGGTCGCTGGGCCCGGGGTCGCGATCGTGACCATGCCGACGTCGCGGAGCTGTTTGCCGCTGCTGCCGAGAACCCGAACGATTTCTGCGGCAATGTCTGCGATCGTTGCGGCCGGACCGTCGTCGCTGCGGGTTGGGAATTGAGGAGTGATCTCAATCAATTTCCCGGTTTCATCGCCCACGCAAACCGTTGACGTTGTTCCGCCAACATCGACACCAATGTAAATCCCCACGCGCCCTAATCTCCGGTATAACGGCGGTTTGATAAAACTAAACGAAGTGGCAGCAGGTTAACGAGTCGACTGCAGATTTCCAGAGGGAGCGACCCGGCCGGTCCTGCGTTAGAGAGTCACCCAACCCGGACGACTCGGCCGGGATCCACGCTGCCGGTGAGCGGACTGGAGCGCCGGCATCCATAACAGCGGTTCGCATACCGAGACCAGTGCCGAAGGGTCGATCGGTTTGAAAAGGCACCGCGTCGCCGCCGATAGTTGCTCCGTCTTCTTTTCCAGCCCCGCCCATTTCGGTTCGGCGAGCAACACGGCCGGAAGGTCGGGATAGGTTTCGCGGATCGTCACGAGCATCGCGAGCACTTTCATCGGATCGTTGCCGACGTCCCAAACGATCAGCTCGACGTTGCCTGACCGAGCGGACGTCGGGTTGGCCGCCGTGACGCCGGTGACCGGTTGGTCGATCCGTCTCGGTTCGATCGCCTGTGCGACTTCGCCGGCGATCTCTTCGACCTCTGACAATAAGGTTTCCGCACTCGGCGGTCGCGGCAGCCCGCACGCCCGGATCACCGCATCGGCGGTTCGTGCACACATGCATCGCATCCCCGCGTGGTGCAGAACCCCAGCGGTCGTTAAAAGGGACAGTGGTTTTTCATCGGCAACGACAACTGTTGCGTTCGTCGTCGACCCGCCCGTACTGTTTCCCGTTGAGCCCGGCGCCGCGAGCATGCTGTTCGGTGAGCCCGCCCGGTTGGGCAATCCGGATGGCGAGTTTCCCGATGGCGAGTTTCCCTGCGGCGGAACGGACGAGTCGTGCTGCGAAACCGGTCCGGCGGGAGACTGGTCGGTGTTGTTACCGGCGTTGGGTGCGGGGGAATTTTCGTTCATGATGGCGACGTGGGATTCGCTGGTACGTAGTGCTCGGGATCTCGGCGATAGCAAAGTGATGTCCGCCAACACAAGTGCAAAAAGGGACGTCATCCCACCGAAGCGGCTGGATTTCGCTATCTTGGTGTTTAATCGATTAGTCTACAGACCCAGCGAACCCTGATGGCAACTCAACCCAACCAGCACCCAAATCAAGACGCGACGCAACCGAATGTTCGGCAGGGGCAGCAGGGGCAGCAAGTCCTCAAGGGGCAGCGAGCGGTTGTTTCGGGAGCCTCAAGGGGAATCGGCCGGGGGATCGCGATCGCGTTGGCCAAGGCCGGCGCTGACGTGGTGGTGAATTATCGCTCGCACCACGATGCCGCGATGGAGGTGGCCGAATTGTGCCGCCGCGAGGGCGTGCAGGCGCATGCGATCGCTGCCGATATGTCTCACCAGGACCAAGTCGAACGTTTGATCGACGATGCCGCCACCGCGATGGGAGGCCTGGATATCGTTGTTAGTAATGCCGCCTACAGCGATCGACATTTGATGGTCGAGTCGGATATGGCAGAGTTTCGAAAGACGATCGACGTTAGCATGTGGGGTGCGTTTTATTTGGTCCGCTCCGGTGCGCAGCGGTTGATTGATGCAGGAAACGGCGGCAACATCGTCGTCATCAGCAGTCCGATGGCGAAGGTCGCGATGCCCGGTTCGATGGCCTACAACATGGCAAAGGCCGCCAACGACCAGATGGCTCGCACGGCAGCGGTCGAGTTGGCCTCGCATCGGATTCGCGTCAATATCGTGCACCCCGGATGGATCGATACGCCGGGCGAACGCAAGTTCTTCACCGAAGAAAAACTACAGGAGGCAGGCCGCAATCTGCCGTGGGGGCGTCTCGGTCGTCCGGAAGAAATCGGACGCGGCGTCGTTTTTCTGTGCGACCCGGCGAGCGAATACGTGACCGGCACGACGCTGACGATCGACGGCGGCATCCAATTGCCTTTCGGCGAAATGTACCGGGTCGAGGAGAATCGCAAACGCGAAGCAAACGTCGCTGCGGGTGAAAAAGTCGCTGCGGACGAATGACTCGGCTCCTGCCTGCAGACCCCGGGGAATTATCGGATTGGGCAACATTAAAGGATTGGACAGCACTAAAAGATTGGACTTGGAACCCGTTCGCTTTTTTTGGTAACCACGCTGGTTCTGACGGGTCCGCCTGTCGGTGTTCACGATTCTTCCTATCTCGGAACCTCCTCATGGCGTCCGAAAAACGTTCTCCGAATCCTTCGCTTTCCAATCCCCACGCCGCCAAACGTGGACGGGGCACGCGCGGATTTTCGGTTCGATCCCGTGCTGTCCTGGCGAGTTTTCTGGCGACCGGTTCGTTGTTTGCGATGACCGGTTGCAAAGACGGGCCGATGTATGCACTCAAGCATGCCAATCCGTATTTCACGATGCGGCAGTGGGCAGAGGACGAGAAAATCGGCATCACCGATCACCAGCGTCGCGAAGAGTTGCAGCAATTGGCTGAATCGATGCCGACGCTGTCGCCCGAACGGCAACAGTATTGGTCGCCGCACTTGAAGCAAATCTTTGAGAACGACGAGAGCCCAGAGATGCGGCGTTTGGCCGTGCTCGCTGCCGGAAAATCGTCCGACGCGAGTGTTCTCGGTTTGATCGAGGAAGGGCTCAACGACGACGTGATCAAAGTCCGGATGGAAGCTTGCCGGGCACTCGGAAATCGCAGCGAAGACGACGCGGCACGTTTGCTCGCGTCGACAATCGGTTCATCGCAGGACAAAGACGTCCGGCACGCAGCGATCGCGGCACTCGCGAATCATCCTGGCCAGATCGCAGCCGATTCGCTGAAGCTGGCGTTGCAGGATCGTGACCCGGCGACGCAGAACCTTGTGATCGGATCGCTGCGGCAGAGCACCGGGAAAGATTTCGGAAATAACCCGGAAACCTGGATCGCCGCGCTCGAAGGCAAAGAGGTCGAGGAAAAACCGAGCGGCGGTTTCCGGTCGTTCTTCTAGCACAGTTCTTGATCTGAAGACGTGCACGTTGGCGATTTCAGAAGTTGGTAGTAGGACGCGGCGAGATTCAACATTTCCCGGTCATCAATGTTCGGTAGCGAAACACTCCAAGTGTTTCGGCAGGGCCCCACGAAATTCCGAAAGTCTTGGCGACATTCGCTACGGTTTTGGTCGGATTGTCTAGCCGTAGTCGGGATTGTGCGGTCCGTGTCGTTGGGGGACCTACGGGTGCCAATCGCCGCGTACCTCGGCTATGATGCCCGCCGAACATAGCAAACCGTTTTTCTGATCCCTACAACTATCCATTTTGCAATGTCTTCAACGCGTCCTGATCGCGATCCATCCCGTACCAACGTCGCAATTTTGGGAATGGGAACGGTCGGTGCCGGGGTGGCCCGGTTGCTGATTGATCACGGCGATCGAACCGCACGGCACGCCGGAAAAACGATCTGGTTGTCCAAAGCAGTCGTTCGCGACCTGAATAAACCACGCGGGATCGATCTGCCCGAGGGCATTTTGACCGACTCGATCGATGAGGTTCTCGAGGATCCCGAGATCGACGTCGTGATCCAATTGATGGGAGGCCTCAGCCCCGCCCGTGAAGTGATGCTGCGGGCGATGGAAGCGGGTAAAGACATTGTGACCGCGAACAAGGCGTTGCTGGCCGAACACGGCGGTGAGCTGTTCACGCGGGCGCGTCAATTGGGACGCAGTATCGCGTTCGAAGCCGCGGTCGCCGGGGGCGTGCCGATCATCGCGAACGTCAGCCAGTGCTTGTCGGCAAACCAAATCTTGTCGCTCGAGGGAATCCTCAACGGAACGAGTAACTTCATCGTTTCGCAAATGGATGAGAAGGGCGCCGGGTACGACGAGACCGTCAAAGTCGCACAGGATCTCGGCTACGCGGAAGCCGATCCGGCGATGGACGTCGATGGAACCGACGCGGCGCAGAAGCTCGCGATTCTGTCGCACCTCGCTTTCGGAGCGACCGTCGATTGGCGAGACATCCCACGCAGTGGTATCGATGGGCTTGATCCGGCCGATCTGCGTTACGCTTCGCAGCTCGGCTATCGGATCAAACTGCTCGCGATCGCGAGGTTGGTCGACGGCGAACTCGAGCTATCGGTCGGCCCGACCCTGGTCCGAAAGGGGACACCCATGGCGGAAGTACGCGACGCCTACAACGCGATCCGTGTCGTCGGCGACGCCGTGGGACCGGTTTTCTATCACGGTCTCGGTGCGGGCCAAATGCCGACCGCATCCGCTGTGGTGGCTGACGTCATCGACATGGCAGTGGGCCGGACGCCGATCACGTTCCAAACGCTCGAGTATTTCTCGGAAGACCGACCTGCTCGTGCGGTGCAGCGAGATGTGGCTAAACTTCGCGGGCGGTATTACTTGCGATTGCACGTTGCCAACCACCCGGGAACGCTCGCGGCGATCACCGGCGTGCTGGCCGAACATAAGATCTCGATCGCATCGGTGATGCAGCACGAAGAACACGAGGACGCGGCGAGTGCTCACAAAGGGACCACCAATGGCGATTTCGTTCCGTTGGTGATCATGACCCACGAAGCGAGCGAAGGGGCCGCCGCCGCAGCGACGGAAGCGATTGCCGCGTTGGAATCTGTCGACGGAACCGCGGTCCGTATGCCGGTCCGCGGTTAAGCGTTTCACGTTTTCGTTCGCTGTCGAATTGCCGTAGCTGGATTCGCCGGAATCCAGGCTTTGCACCGTCAATGCACGATTGAAGTATCGTGATCTGGAAGGGCTTCATTTTTTTAGGTAGCGAAAATCGCCAAGAGTTTCGTTGGGCCCTGCGCAACTCCGAAAGTCTTGGCGACTTTCGCTACGGGTTTCTTTAGTCTTGGCGACTACTAACCCAGCACGACGGGTTGGGGTACTTTGGCGAGGCTCGGACGGAAACCTCGGATGCCTCGTGGGGCGGCGAGATGCTGAGCCGTGTGGTGTGTGCGGTTGGGTTGTTTCCGGGGCGAGCGAGAAACGTACGACCATCGAACGCGTGCATCGCCAGCGGTGATCAGCGACGTCTCGGCGGCGAAGTGAACTCGCGCCAGGTACGTGACGACGATAACCGATCCACTGGGGACGGCATGGAAATGAATGTCTACCGTTCGGTTGAGTGAGTGGTTGGTCGGCTGTACCGATTCGCCGTCGATGTATGCCGACACGACTCGATCGAGAATCAAGTTGGGGCTGAGCCGGCGGAAGAGAGAGAACTCCACCACGTCCGCGTGGTCGTCTTCCTGGGCCATCTCCACGATGAATCGAAACTGCACGGTGTCGCGAGGGATCGCGATCCGTTTGTTCGATGACTCGCGCCAACGCAGCGGGCCAGATTCGCTGTGCGACACTGGGGGGCAGCGTGAATGATGAAGCGTCGATTGCACTTCGTTGCAGTCGAGAACCAAACCGTCGAGAGTCGGATCGGTCAGATTGGAGGGGACCGTCTTCATTGTCAGTGTCCTGCTGCAGGTTCGGAGGCAACGATTGTTCGAAGTTCTTTCGACGAAATCGGCTCCGCCACCGATAACAGCCCGCTGCGACATGAGAGCATTGCACCCGCCAATGCGCCGCTTGCGAAAGTCAACGCGTGAATTCAAAGAACAACCCGCATTTCTCGTCGGATGTGTCAGTTGGAACGATTAAAAAGCGGTGTCCGATTGGGCTCATGTTTGGATGAGAATTCGCAGCAGGTTGTCTTTGATGAGGGCCACTGAATGAGGATCAGTGGCTTTGAAGGAGTTGGGGTCGTTCTGATCGTCCATGCTGATTATCGATGCGGATCCTAACGGAAGGTGTCGCGTTCGGGATGCGTCCGCTCGTTTCGGTTGTATCGATTCGATGACGAAAGGCTGCGTCAAAATGTCATGTGCAGGCGTTTTAGCTTGCGTAGCACTCGCAGTTTGGCAAGAATGAACTTCCGAATGACTATCCGCTTCTACCACCTCATGAGAAAGTAAGAACATGACCGGTCTACATCGTCTCGTTCTTGGATGTTTTGTCGCCACCCTTTTGGTTTGCGCCACCGCGGCTCCTGCCGAAGCAGGATTCTGCTGTGCTCCTGCACCGGTTTGCTGTCCTCCGCCACCGGTTGAGGTTTCTTGGTGCGTGATGGATCCCCGCACATGCTGCACCTATCCGGTGTCGGCCTGCGTCCCAGCCTGCTGTGCCGGAAGCCAACCTTGCTTGGTGAGCTGCCGCAAGGGATTCCTGGGGCGGATTGTGCTGACGTACAAATTCCCGTGCTGTGATCACTGCGTAGAGGTCGTGATCACGAAATTCGGACGCACGATTGTCCGTTAGGTATTGGGAAAATGGTAGCTGGACTCGCCGAAGTTCAGACTCTCTTCCACCGGTGCTCCGTCCGAAGTCTTCGTGACTTCGGCTACGGGGATTGGGGTTTCTCCGGCTATCGATGTAGCTGGACTCGCCAGAGCTTAGACTCTCTTCCGCCGGTGCCTGTCCGAAGTCTTGGCGACTTCGGCTACGGTGGCTAGCGGTTTTTAGACTGCGCGGCGATTTCAGTTCAACGGAAGCACCGTGCCAAACGCGTTTCGCTGGGGCCGCGTTGGTCTACTGTTGCTGTCTACTGTTGCTGCGTAGCGAGTTTGCGGAAGTAGGCTTCGATTGCTTCGCGGTAGTGCGTTGGCAGATCGCGGCTGATTTGCTGCAGAGACTCCTGGCGTTCGGCGGGTGGGAGATTGCCCCAGCCGTTTTTGTCGGAGTTGTTCTTGCGATCGGCATCCCCTTGCCCGCTTGCTCCGGCGATGCGGCTATCCTGCATCGGTTGAGCTTCGCCGTTGCGTGGTGTGCCGCCTTGTTCGCCACCTTGCTGTTGTTGTTGCTGCTGCTGTTGCTGTTGTTGCTGCTTTTCAATCTTGTCAATCAGCTTCGTCAGCTTGTCGATGATCTCTTGCTCGCGGTTTTGCGTTGATTCGTCAGCACGGCCGAGGTCGAGCCGGCGAGTCACGTCGGTCATCAAACGAGAGATCTCGTCGAGCGAATCTTCTTTGAGCGGTTTGATATCCGCGATCATCATCTCAGCGGTGCGAGAATAGCGAACCGGGATTTCTTGCTTGTGCTGCAACAACGTCCGCAGATCGGCGAGTGCCTCGGTGGCCTTGAGCAGCGAGTGGTAGCAGACGCCACGATAGAACAACAACGACGCCGCGTCGGGCGAGATCGACGGATCGACTTCCGCGAAGATCGGCAACGCCTCGTCGTAGAATCGCTCGCGGACGAGTTCCCGACCGATCCACGTTCGCACGGCAGCCCGCATTTCCGGCGGCATCGATTCAATGCTCGCGTAATCGGGACCGCTCGGGTCGAGACGTGTGGCCAATTCGAGCAATTGATCGTCGGCGCGGGCGAGCATTTCGTTCACCGCGTCCACCTGCAGAGCGATCGCACGCACCCAAGCCGTCAACGGTTCGGTGTCGTCTTGGCGAACGTCCATCAAAAATTGATCGGTCGACAATCCAATTTGTTCGGGCGTGATGCCGATCGTGTCGAGCGAGCGGCGAAGCATCTCCGACATTTCGGCAGGATCGAGCGGCGTCCAGTCCGCGTTGTTTTCGAGCGTCTTCTCCGCCGGTTCGAGACCGCCCATTTGGTCAGGATCGAGCGGGACGGCTTTGTGTTCAGGAATCAGCCGCTCGGGAATCGGCGAATCCGCCGGCGGAGTTGTTTCGTCGGGCGTTTCCGCTTCGGCGACGAGTGGGTGACGCAGCGAGGGAGTTGATTCGGCGAAGAGCGGGTCAGAGAGAGCGGGGGTGGCGATGGCAGTGAAGACGAGTAGCCTTCCGAGTCTCGCGAATCTTTGTTCTCGCGGTCGGTTAGCTCGATGGCTATCCACCCAGGTTTTAGTCACCCGGGGCTCTTTCACGCTTCGCATACACCATTCTCCCAAACAGTCAGGTTCATCGGTTGCGTTTGGTTACCAGGTCACGCGTGATCTGGTACAGCCGATCTTGTCTTTGCGCTAGGTCTCGTAGCAAGGGCAATATTTCTTCGCCGTTGGAATTGTTCCCACCCGCATTATCCGCGTCGAGCAATCCGCCGTAGCGATCTGTTGTCCCTTGGATCCGACTCTGCATCGTTCGCAACAACTTTAGCTCAGCAAGTGCCTGAACGAGCGGTTCTTCGCCAGAACCCTGATTTGGCTGCTGTCCGCCGTCCTGTTGCTGCTGTTGTTGTTTCTTCTCGTTGTCTCGTTGAGCCTTCGCAAGGGCCGCGATCATCTCCTCGAGGGCCGCCAAAATGTCAGATTGAATCCCTTGCGTGACCGCATCGATTTTGCTCTGCCCCAAACGGGTGGTGACTCTCTTGGTATCTTCACGAAGTTGCAAAATAACTTCAGGAAACGCGACACTTGAGCCTTCTTCCTTGAGCAACAGCATCGCTCGGTCGGCTTCGAGCGTGATTTTCTGCTCTTCAAAAGCCAGGTCGCCGGCCTTCAAATCCGTCGCACGATCCCGTTGCGATTGCGGGGTTTGGGCGAGTTGTGCGGTGTCGTCGAGTACTGCCGATTGCATCGCCGCCATCTTTCGTAGACGCGACTCGAGCTTGGCGAGTTCACGTTGGATCTCTTCCTCACGCAATTGACGCAGGATTTTCTCGAGTTTGTCGATCGCCTTGCGAAGTTCCTCTTCGGCTTGGCGTTGCTCCTCGGTGGCCGCGCCTCGCTCGTTCTGAGCGAGTTTGTCTTGTGCCTTTTTCATCCGCTCGATCGCCTTCTCGAGTTGATCCTGAGCGTCCTGCTCGGGCGATTGAGGCTGTTGATCTTGTTCGCCTTGTTGCGATTCACCCTGCTGCGATTCGCCTTGTTGCGATTCACTTTGTTGCGATTCGCTCGGTTGCGACTGACTTTGCTGGGATTCGCTTTGTTCGGATGAGTTTTCCGACGACTCGCTATTGCTTTGAGATTGCTCTGAGTCGGATTCACTCGGTGATTCCTGGGAGCTCTCCGAGTTCATTGCTTCATCGGATTGAGAAGACTCTGATTCAGAAGACTCCGATTCGGATGATTCGGATTCAGACGACTCTGATTCGGATGACTCTGAAGATTCGTTGGCTGAGTCGCTATCTGACTGAGCGTCGCTTTCCGTTTGCGACTCACTTTCCGACTGACTGCCGTTTTCGGAATCCTCGTCGTCGGATTCCCCATCTTCGTTCTCGTCTTTGAGTTCCTCGTTGAGCTGTTCGGCGCGTTTGGAAATCTCTTCTTGTTCGCGAAGGACTTCGTCGAGGTCGACTCCGTTTTCGGTTCTCGCCCGGACACTGCGTTCGTTGCGTTCGGTCAGGCGGAGTTGTTTGATGATTTCGCCAATGCGTTTCTTCTCGTCGCGAATCCGTGAACTGCGGTCTTCGCTGAGCAGCAGTTTGAGGAGGCCCTGCAATTCCGTGGTGGCCGTCTTTTGGTCGTCGAGGGCTTTGGACAGTTGACCATCGGCGATCAGGTCACTCGCACCACGCAGTTTTTCCAGTACGAAACGTTCGCGCGATTGCCGGGCGACTCGTTTGAGCAGGGCGGCACGTTCGGGGTTTTCGCGGGCTTCGACGTCCGCGAGACGCAGCAGCAATTCTTCGAGTCGGGCGTAGCGGGCGGCGACGCTGGTTTGGCGGGCGACCAACGGATCGGGTTTGTCGGCATCGGTTTCTTGACCGACCGCGATGCCGTGGACCCCGCCGACCAAGGAGACCGACAGCGAGATCAGGATTGTTAGGATCCCGAGGAAGGCGAAGCGTTGGAGAAAATGGCCGTGCATGGGCGAGTCGCAGCAGGGTGTGGATTGAGTCAGTTAAAAAGATCCAGTACGCGTTTGCTTTGCTCTTCTTCGGTCTCGTCGAGCAGGGATTCTTGGTCTTGGATCAATCCGCGCATCAGGTCCAATATCTCATTGAAACTCTCCAGGTCCAGCATTTTTTCGAGGACCGCGGACAGTTGCAGCAAAATAGCGTCGTTGGTCGTGACGGCTGTTTCGACTGCGGAACGCATGCGTTGGTCGGCGGGAGGTTCATTTTCCGCACCGTCGCCAGCGGAACCGTCGTCAGTGGCACCGTCGGTCTGCGTCGCCATCAAAATCCGTTCCAACTGCACAATTTGACGCCTCAGGTTGGGGAACGGTTCCTCAACGACGTCGGAAAGTGGAGTACGCACGCCTTCGTCGAGTCGTTCGCGGCGGTCGACCGAATCGATCCGGTTGTTGACCATTTCGAGTAGCAAACTGTCCAAACCGGCGACGATCCCGGCGAGTTCGTCGGTCGTTTTCGCGGCCTGCAGTTCTGCCTGGCGGATCCGCAGTTGAACGCGTTGGCGAGAGCGGAACTCTTCTTGGTCGGAGGCCGTGTTGTTGGAGGCCGCGTTATTGGATCCGTCAGAATCGGTTTGCGTGTCGTCGGGCCTATCGTTCCCGTCGGATTCGCCGTCGTCTGCCGGTGCTAATAGTTCGACGGCTTCGGTTTCGATCGCGGTGAGGCTCTGGCGCAGTCGACGTGTTTCGTCGATCGCCTGCTCGAGACGCGAACGGAATTCGAGTTCCCGTCGTTCGAGCGTCGCGAGAAGCGTCTCCGGTGTAACGACTTGCAAACGAATCAGTTCGCCTTGTGTGACGTGTTCGCCGGCAAGGTTAAACCGGTCCTGGGCGAGCGTGTTGAGCGTCACGGTCGCACCGGGAGAAACGGGCTGGAGAACTTCATTGTCGACTAGGTCTCGCAGATCGATCGTCAGCGACGTGTTGCCTTCTCGGTCGAGTTGCGGAGACACCGAGTATGACTGTTCGCCAGCATTCGGATCGCTGCCTGTTTCAGCGTTACCCGCGTCGGGGCCTGCTGCGGCATCGCCCGGTTGTTGCCGGACGATCATTGAAATCGACATCGATTCGATTCCGTAGTCGTCGGTGGCGGTTGCCTTAATCGGCAGGCGAGCGATCGGCGTGATGGACGATCCGATTCCCGACATCCGCATCGACGTCTCGGGGGCTTCGTCGCGGACGACACCGATGAAGTAGCGATACGCGGCTTGGGCGGAAATCCCGTCGGCATCGCGGGGCACCACCCGAATCGACGTGGCATCGCGGACGTCGTCGAGAGCGAGTGAGAAACTCATGCCGTCGTCGGCAATCTTCGCGTCGAGCGTGGGGGAGGTTTCTTCGGTGGTTTCGGAGGTGCCAATCGCTGCGCCGGAGCCAGCGTCGGAGGCGACCACGTCGACGCCGCCGAGCGGAGAGCTGGCCAAACCCGTCAGGATCAATGAACTGCCTTCACGAATCCGAACGCCGGCTTGGTAGTCGAGTTGTTGATCGAAGTCGGCGTTGTTGTGAAAGACACGCAGGTAATCGGGATAGCGAACCTGCATCTGCATCTTGGCAATCGCCGGTGGCTCGACGGCTTCGATGCGGTAGTCGTTGAGTCGGTCGTCGAGGCCTCGGATCGAGATCGTCACCGAATCGGCGAGCGATGTCAGTGGCGGTCCGTCGAGAACGAACGATTGATAGCCATCGATCACCCGGCCGACCCGTCGCAGGTTGCTCTGGCCGCGGTTGCCTTCGTCGTCGACGTAGGTTGCCGTGCAAAGGTCGGGGATCTGATGACCGAATTCTTCGCCGGCGGCTCGTACACGCAGGGTCGCGTTGCTGCCGCGGGCCAACCGAACTGTGTTTCCTTCGAAAGTGACCAACTGCGTGGCCCCGTCATCGGCTTCGGACGCGGCGATAATCGGCACTTCGACGCCAACCATCTCGAGCTGTGCGTTGCGGGGCCACGGGCTGTCCGAGAACAACGTCAGCCGCCCGACCGCGCGTCCGAACGTCTGGGGGCTGGCGATGGCCATGATCAACGCGGCCAACACCAACGGCACGACGATCGTCACTTTGTGGCGAATCGGTTCAGGGCGGAAGACTCGATCTAGATCCACCTTTTCGACTTGACGCTCGGCCTCCTGACGCACCTGCCGCATGAACGTCGGGCTGTAGGAATCGCCGCTGCGTGGCGTCTCTCCGAGCTGTACCGCGGTGACCAGACGCCCGCCGATTTCCGGATGATGACGTTCGATCAACAACGCGAGCGAATCATCGGGCAATTCTCGGTTGAGCCGGGAAAGCAGGTATCGCCACACGAGCCCGAGTGCGATCACGCCGGTGATTACCAAAACCACCAAACGTGCCGAACGTGGCATTTCACTGCCGCCGACACGGACCGGCAAATAGTCGATCAGGAATGCGATCCAAAACGCCGCCATCACGACCACCGCGATTGCCAACACCGAATCCCAAACGATGTACCGTCGCACTTGGTGACGCAGTCGCGCTAGCAACGACGCGACCGAGCGTGGCAGAGTTTGAGCGGAGGAGTGTGGCATGAATTTTGGCGGTTCTAACGCAGAGGAATCAAGGAAACGGAAGATCAGGGAAATACGACTAGGCGAGTCGGTGCAGTCGTCGAGTCACCCACTCGAACGTCAGTACCGACGCGATCAACCACATCAGCATCGCGTTGCGACGTTCGCCGAACGGACGGTCCGGCGTACCGGCGAGGACGGTGACCTGTGGTTGCGGTTGGATCGTGGTGGTCAGCGACTCGACGACGCCGCTGATTTCCGCGGGGCTGTTGACGGGCAGGTATTCGCCGCGTGTCGTGGTGGCGAGCTGCATCAATTCGTCGTCGGCTCGGCGTGGCCGTTCGAGTTCGCTCGTTGGCAACCGGACTTGTACCGTTTGCCGCAGGATCTGTTCATCCAGTGCGTCGCCGACGGTCAGTTGGATTTCATACCCGCCGCTCTTGGTGGCGACGAAGTTTCCGGTGTAGGTTCCGCCGCGTGGCGAATCGGCTGCGGGCGAAAGCCGTAGGTCTTTGATGCTGCCGTCGGGGGCGAGCAGTTTGGCGGTAACGAACGGTTCGTTAAGCGGTTGGAACTGATCGTCGACCAGGACGGCACGCAGCGTCACCGTTTGGCCGACCATTGCACGGGCGGCGTCGACCAACAGCACGCCGCGGTTGCTGTCGCGGAGCAGACGACCTTCGCTGACCCAGCGGACGAGTTTCGTGTAGTAGCTGTCGAAGTACTGATCGCCGGCCGCCCGCAAACGCCACATTTCGCCGCTGCCTTGGAAGTAAACACGCCCGGCCCCGTAGAACTGGCTGGCCATGAAGATCGGCAAACTACCGCTGACTTCCGTCGTCGGGTCGGAGAAGTACGAATAAACCTTGGCCCCCGGTTTAGCACTTTTCACGCCGACGTAATCGTAGACGTTGCCGACTTCCTGCCAAATTTCGAAGCTCGCCTCGGGCGTATCGGCCACCCACAGGAACTCGGCACTGGAGGCTTCCGGCGTGAAGTCCAACGGCCACGCATTGCGTCCGCCTTGGCGACCACCGCCGAGCAACGGACCACGGGTTGCCAGATTGACAGGGAAGAAGCCATTGATTTGGCTCGACCGTGCGTTGCCGCGTCCGCCGGTGATTTTCGGATGATAGACCGGTCCGGCGACCAAGATCAAACCGCCGGCTTGTTGAGTGAGGAAGCGATCGATCAGATCCAACGACGCCGAATCGATCGCCGACCAATCGGGGTCAAACATCAATATCGCGTCGTAATCGAACACGTCTTCGGCGGTCTCCGGAAAAGCCGTCAGCAGTTCGTCCGCATCCTGGCTGATTCCCGACTGGCCGGTCTGCAACCAGACATCGAGCTGCACGGATTCGTCGCGGTAGAGCAGGTTTCGCACAAAGCGATATTCGCGGGTCGGCCCGCCCGCGATCGCTAGCACCTTCAGTTTGCGGGCGACGACTTCATAGCGGGCCGATTGCATGTCATCGATGCGGTTTCGGTCTTCGGGCGGTGCGTTGATGCGAACGCCCAATCGGCGACGGCCGACGGTTTGAGGTTCGATCTCGAAACGGATCCCCGTCAGCGTTGCGTCCGGTTCCAAGCGAACCCGTTGGGTCTCGATGACTTGTCCGCCCGGGATGCTGGTCGCGGAGTCGTCAGAGACGCCGTTTGGTGAACCTTCTTCGGCGGAGTTGTCCAACGCGTCGATCAGTTCCACGTCAACTTCCATTGCCGATTCGCCGGTCGCCTGCAGCACCGCGGCAACAACGAACTTGTCACCGGGATAAACCCGCCGTGGGGCTTCCAGATCGACGACGCGAACGTTCGTTGGCGGTTGGCTGCTGCCGAGTCCGACCGGATACAGCGAAACTTCATCGCGACGAGCCATCGCCAGGGCCGACGACAGCGGCGTGCCACCGTTGTTTTGACCGTCGGTGACCAAAACGACGCCGGCGAGAGTCGTCGCGTCGTGGTCAACCAAGATCGATCGCAACGCGTCGCCAATCGGGCTTTGAGCTTCGCTCGCGGCCAGAGCGGTTTCCCAATCGATCGAAACGGCTTCGGGAGCCTTCGTATCACCCGAATCCTGTTCGTCGGAATCCTGTTGTTCGTTGCCCGTCGAGTCGTTGTTTGAGTCTATTGATGCGTCCGAGGCGGTTGACTCCAAACCGACGATCGTGGCGAACGTTTGGTCGGTATCGACCATGTAGACCGCACCCAGCGAAATGATGCCTGTCACCATCGTGATCGCCGCGACCAACAACAGCCAGCCGATGGTTTCACTCGGTCGCGACGCGTCCGCTCGATGCGAAAACCCACGTCCGGATTCGTCAGCCGCGCTCATCGACTTGGCCGGACGCAGCGACGCGGCGCCACCGATAATCAACGACAAAACGCTGGCCACGGCGAACACGCTCAGGCAAAACAATCCAAAAAGTGCAAACGGATTCGTCGCATCGTCATCGCTTTCGCCGATCGATCCTGTACCGGTTTCGTCGTCCGACGTCGCTTCGCCTTCTTCATCGCTGCCCTCTTTGACGGCAGACGTGGTGATCAGTGATGGGCCGCCGGGGCCGCCGATCGCGTAAACGCTCGTCCGGTGTTCTTTGCTGAACGTCTCGACCAATTCGGATCGCTCGAGCAATTCTTCGGCGATCTGTGTGCGGCTCGGCGAGTCCATCGCACCGCTCGAGGGCAGCGACATCGATTGGCTCGTGTCGACCAACACGACCACTTCGCTCGGCCGAGTGATTCGCCGTTCGGTACGGCGAACCAAATCGAAGAACAGGAATACGATCGCGAGCACCGCCGTTAATCGCAAACCGATCAACGTCCACCGAACCGGTCGCGGCAGTTCCGCCGCGTCACGGCGATAGTAGAACGCACAAAGAACGAGCGCCCCGATGATGGCGATGAACAGCGATGCCCACATCCACCAACCGTCGATCGATGCGGTGCGAGCGAATTCATAAATGATCATCGCGTCACCTCCGTGGGTTCGTTCGTCGAGGTCGAGGCGTCCGTCGAAGTTGCGGTCGGACCCGTTTGGCCTTTTCTGGATCGCGACCGTGATCGCATCTCATTGGCGGATTGATGAGCCCCGCGAGCGTTGCCGAATCCCGAAACGTGTTGTCGATCGCGTGATGATTGATTGGATTTGACGTGGTACGAGGCCCAGGCGGCGAGCGCCTGTTCGACCGCGAGCAGGATCGCGAGCAACAGCAGCAGGATCAGCAGGAACGTCGACATGCCGCCGATGTTGCCGTCGTTCTCCCAAGTTCCCGACGCCAAAAACTCGATTCCCATTCCCGGCAGGTCTCGCAGGACCTCCGCATGTGTAACCTGGGCCAGATCGCTTTCGCCGATTCGCAGCACCGATGCGACCGGCAGGACACTGGTCTGTCCATCGGTTCCGGTTCGTTGCCACTCCGCCACGCCTGGCATCAGGAAGTCATCGACCCCGGCTTGGTCGTCCACCACCATCTCCACCGGAGATAATTCCACCACCGGCGATTGGTCATTGGCTTCGATTTCGATTGACATCCGCGGCGGTTCATCGGCCGGCGGCAGCAACGTCACCGTTGGCAGGAAACTATCGCCGGGCAGAGCCAATTCCGCCGGTTCGTCGATCAGTCGCGAGGTCGGCGGTGACGCTCCGCTGAACAGCATCGCGTTGGTTTGCAACAGGAACACCACGAACGTCGGGTCACCGGGCCAATTGTTCCACTCGCCCTCGAGCCCGGTATTGACCGTCACGATTCGTCCACGGCCGAGCATGTGTCGTACGGCGACGGGGATCCCGTCTCCTCGCTCGAGCAAGACGCGAATGTCTCGCGGGTCGTCGTCCTCATCGCTGGCGAGGATGATGCCGTCGGTAGTGTCGTCTGGTGGAATCGAATCGCCGTCCGGGACGAGCTCCGGTGTTTCGGTTGGTTCAGGAAGTGCGATCTCCGACGGTTCCCAAACCCGTTGCAGGTTCACCAGCGCGAACACGCCGTTGCCCGCCCGCGCGATCGGTCCGAGCAACTCAGCGTCTTTGCCGAAGACCAATGCGTTTTCTCGCGTGTTCCCCGAGGATTCGTCGTCGGTCGATCCGAACGTGGTGTTGAGGCTGACGATGCGGTTCAGGCGGTAAGGCAGCAGAGATCGCGTTTCCGCCGCGAGCGTTTCGTTATAGCTCTGCGGCGACACGTTCTCGCCGAGGAACCACGCCAAGCCGCCTCCGTTGCGAACGTACTGGGCCAACGTGTCGGCGGTGCGTTCGTTGATTTGCGGGACGTCCACGAGATAGATCGCACGGTAGCGGTTGAGCGTTTCCGCCGTCGCGTCACGGAGCATCGCCATCGGGCGAACTTCCGGAATTGCACCGATTCGAACTTGGCTGCCGGGATCCAATACCGACGAGATGTGATACGCGCCGAGGCCGTCGGTGTTCCCGTCGACGATCAGCACCCGCTGTGCGTCAGCGAGCGGGATTGTGCAAACACGCGTGTTGTCAATCGCGAGTGCGTCATCGGGCAACCTGACGCGAACGACGTGAGTCCCCTGTTTGTCGATGTAGACTTGGAACGACTTCGTCATCTGTTGGCCGGCGGGCAGTGAATCGATCATGATCGCCGGCAGGCTTTGCACCGAACCGCTGAGCGTCGAGGTCGGGTCGGC
>NZ_ANOH01000031.1 GCF_000346505.1 Aporhodopirellula sallentina SM41 | reverse complement strand
GAGTCCAACGAGGACGCCGATGATTGCAATGACTACCAGCAGTTCCACCAGGGTAAAGCCGGCTCGAGTCGTGTGCTTTTGCATGAAAGAATCCTTCACAAGAGAGAGTACGAAGAGAAAGACAACGGCGAGGAAGCAGCCGTCGTGTAGCCGTATAGAGCGGATCCGCTGCCTCTTGGACATTCAGTCCAGCAATCTGCCCAAAAAAGTCGAATCTCCCAATTTCTGCGGAAACCGAATGGATCGAGTGTCCAATTCCCCGTCGGGCCGCTCTATCATGCCGACACACTTCCTGCTCGATCGATATACAGGACCGCACCGTGGAAGATTCGGTTGCGGCCGGATTGGCCGGTGATGTGGTGGGTCCGATAGCCCTGCAACTAGAGCAGGGGGTGCGTTTTTAATGAGAGATGAATAGCAGGTGGACAATGGGCAACCGCGAAGCGACCGAAGAGTTTGTCAGCTTGTTTGCGGCCAATCAGAGAACCATCTTTCTGTACCTCAATAGTTTGCTGCCATCCGGTCAGGAGGTCGATGATCTCTTTCAGGAAACATGCATGATCTGTTGGCGGGAATTTGATCGTTTCACGCCGGGGACCAATTTCGGGGCATGGGCCTGTACCATCGCTCACAATCAAGTGCGGGCGTTACGAACTCGGCAAGGTCGGCAGTGGCTGGTTTTCAGCGATGAGTTTTTGCAATCGGTGGCGAAAGAACTCGATAGTCATTCGGAAGTGTATTGCGAACGCATGGCGGCGCTGTCGGATTGCGTCGAAAAGCTGCCAGATCACCACCGTGAGTTGATACGTAAAAGGTACATGTCGGAAGAGTCGATCGATCGGATCGCGGACCGGCTGCAACGTTCCACCGATGCGATCTATCGGATGCTCAGCCGGATACGAAGCAGTTTGCATGATTGCGTCGATCAAACGTTAAGAGCAAAAACAAGCATGAATGCCAACCCCCAATGGGAACAGTACAGATCGCTGCGTGATGCGGCATTGGATGGGCGCATCAGTGCCGAGCAAATGGGCATGCTCGAACAATTGGTGTTGCGACACGAGGATCTGCGGCGCGACTACGCGGAGCATGCACATCAACAGGCGGTGTTGAAGTGGACGTTCGCCGCACTGCCGGAACTCAAACTCCAGGAGTTGGTCCGGCCGAACGGAGCGTCGACTGTTTCTTCGGCGGGTTCCTCTCACTCGGCAAATGGCTCGAGTCGGCACACTGGAATCATGGGGGGACATCGTTTCATTTGGCACTTGCTCGCAATGGCTGCTGGTGTTTTTCTGACCGTCGGTCTGTTGGAGTTTTGGGACGCGCATGACGGATTGTCGAAAGCCGTCGCAACGATTGCCTCATCGGAGGACTGCAAGTGGGGTGACTGCACCCTCGCGACCGCTGTAAACCAGCCTCTCGGCCCAGGACATTTGCGACTGGAGTCTGGGATCGCAACGCTCCAGTTTCCGAACGTGAGCGTCACTCTCGAAGGGCAGGTCGACGTCGAAATCGTTGACGAAAAGATGTGCTTACTGCATTCCGGTCGTGTGTTGGCGAATGTCGAACCTGGGGGCGAGGGGTTCGTTGTTCAGACTCCGACCGCGAAATTCATCGACCGTGGTACGACCTTTGGCGTGAAGGTTGCCCCGTCAGGCGTTTCGGATTTGACAGTATTCAAAGGAAGGGTCGACGTCGGGCATCTCCTCAGCGGAGCGGAAGCGTCGGTGCGTGTTAACGAAACGATGCGTGCCTCGCAACAATTGCTCGAGACGTTGGACGATGCGGATGACGAAGGCCCCGTCGAGACGCCGGTCGCTGGTGTGCCGATTCATATTTCCACCGCATCGGGTGCGGGTGACGATGCGTACGTTGCGGCCGCAAAATCGTTGCCTGCTAGGAGCAGTTCCGACATCGCCCTGTTGGTGAAAAAGCCAGCTAAGTCCAAACCACGTCAGTGGTACGCTCCTTGGCGACGCAAGGCGTTCATGCGATTCGACCTCGCTTCATTGACCGACGGGGAAATCGTCGAGGCGGTGCTGCAGTTGCAAGGCGTCGAAACTAATATTGGCTACGCGTCAATGATGCCCGACGCGACGTTCGCAGTGTACGGGTTAACGGACGAATCGCAGGACTTCTGGGACGCCTCCGAGATCAATTGGATGAACTCGCCCGCCAATGCGGGGAACACCGTCCGGTTGATGCAATCCGATGTTCAGTTGATTGGCCGGTTCGTGGTTCCTCAATCCGACCCCGCCGGGCGTTTTGAGGTTTCAGGAGAAACCCTCGCCGATTTCCTCTCTGAAGATACTAACGGTGTGGTGACTTTGATAATCATCCCCGAAACCGTAGGCGAGCCAGGCGAATCGTATGTTCATGGGTTTGCCAGTAAACGACACCCTTTCTTGCCAGCACCCACGTTACGTTTGCGAGTTCAATAGTCCATGCGAGGCGTCGTTACTTTCGGGTTGTTTGCAATCTTTCTAGTGAAAGGGGGCACGCGTAATAATGCCGCTTTTATTCAAGGAGCGGAGATCCGGCCTAATATCGTTGTCATCCTGGCTGACGACATGGGGTACTCAGATCTCGGATGCACCGGAGCCGAAATCCGAACTCCAAATCTGGATGCGTTAGCCCAACGTGGAGTGCTGTTCACGCGTTTTTACAACACCTCTCGATGTTGCCCGTCGCGCGCGTGTTTGCTGACTGGCCAATATCAGTGGGACGCTGGGTTGGGACACATGACTTACACCCGAAGTCAATTTCCCGAATATCAGCAATCATTGAGCGACCGAACTCCTACGGTCGCCGAGGTGCTTCGAGATTCTGGGTATCAAACCGTCATGTCCGGCAAATGGCATGTCGGCGATCAGCGTGAGGATTGGCCGGATCGCCGTGGGTTTGAACGGTTCTATGGCACACCCGCGGGTGGCGGTTTGTATTTCTACCCATCGCCGTTCTACCCCCGCAGCGTGTATCGAGACGGTGTTGAAGAGAAGCCCGGCGTGGACTGGTATTCCACCGACGGTTTCACGGATTACGCGATTGAGTTTGTGGCAGAGAAACGCGACCGCAGCAGGCCGTTCTTTCTGTACCTTGCGTTTATCGCGCCACACTATCCGCTGCAAGCAAAGTCGCAAGACATCGATCGTTATCGCGATACGTATGACGTTGGATTCAGCGTTATTCGAAACGCTCGCTTCGAGAAACAGGTTTCGTTGGGATTGTTTTCCGAATCGACAAAGCCGTCGGAAGCAATCTTTCCCGATTGGGCCCAAGCGAAGGATCGCAACGAGCAGGCGGCGCGGATGGCGACCTACGCGGCCCAGGTCGATTGCCTCGATCAGAATGTCGGCAGACTTGTCGAAGCGTTGAAACAAGAGGGGGTCTATGACAATACCGTGATGATTTTCCTGTCCGACAACGGTGGTTGCTCGAAAGGCTTCAACAAAACGCCCGACGCTGAAATTGGCTCTCGCGAAAGTAACGCGTCGTACGGCAAATGGTTTAACGTCAGCAATACGCCTTTCCGAATGGCGAAAAGTCAGGTGCATGAAGGAGGAATTGTCACCCCGCTGATTATGCACTGGCCCAACGGCATCGGTGTTCGGCCCAGAAAAATAGATGCCCCCGCACACATCATGGATCTGTTTCCGACTTGTTTGGAACTCGCAGGCGTGAAGGATTCGGCGTCGCCTCCGTCAGTCGAAGTCGAAGCGGTTGACGGCATCAGTTTGTTGCCTGCGATACGAGGCGATGCAGCCGATCCGAATCGCGTTCTCTATTGGGAACACGAGGGCAACAAAGCCGTGCGCCGGGGCGATTGGAAGTTGGTGGCCCTGCGAAAGGGGGCGTGGGAGTTGTACGATCTTCGGTCCGATCCATTTGAGGAAAACGACTTGGCCGAACGCTATCCCGAACGCGTTGATGAACTGCGAGCATTGTATTCCCAGTGGGCACAACTGCATGGCGTCCGGACATGGCCGGTGAAGAGGTAGTGATAGGCGCGATGTGAACCTAATGTTTCACTTTGTTTGTCTTTCAATCTAAAGAGAAGCGAGATCGTGTCCCCATCCGCGGTCGTGCAGCGGACGGAACCCGAAGCGTCGGATTCGGCCCCATTCGAAACTCAACCACCAATTGGCATTTGCCGCGTTTTCTACCTGACAATCGGGCAAAAACGCCCGCCGGCGAATCGGATTTTGATCTTTCGGACGATTCATGAACTGCGTTTTACGCGACACCATTTGGTGTTGCTGTATCTCGCTAATCTGTCATTGTCATTTCGAATCGTCTCAATTCTTGTTCTAGTTGCTCGATCAACTCTGGATTCGATTTCGCGACGTTGTTTCGTTCACCGACATCGTCACGGAGGTTGTAGAGTTCTGGACCGTTCTTACTTGACTGATGCATCGAGCCACCGTGACGCAGGTACTTCCAATCGCCTCTTCGCACTCCGCTTAGTTTGCGTCCCTTGGTGTAATAGAGGTATTTGCGTTTGACGGGAGTTTGAGGAGTTTCCAAATGGTTGGCAATGTTGAAACCATCAAGCGGAACTTTTGGCATTCTCGCGCCAGCATAGTGAGCGATGGTTGGCATAAGGTCCATTGCGGATATTACCTGATCGCTTACCGATCCAGGTCGCCAATTTCCGGGCCACCACATTACGCATGGCATCCGCACACCACCTTCGTAAGTAGTGAATTTCCCATCACGCAGGGGAATTGCGCAGCCGCTCCTGTTTCCTTTGCGCAGCCATGGACCGTTGTCCGAAGTGAAAATCACAATCGTTCTGTTGCGGCGATTCGAGTGTCGAAGATGGTCCAGCAAACGACCGGTATGAAAGTCGATTTCTTCGATAACGTCCCCGTACAGGCCCCGCTCACTTTTACCCGCGAAGTCCTCTGAAGCAAACAGAGGAACGTGCGGCATCGCAGGAGTCAGATAAATGAAGAAAGGTTGATCCTGACTCTTTTCAACAAAATCAATAGCTCGATCGAAGTAACGCAGTGTCAGGGTCGCCTGATCGGCGGGATATTCGACGATTTTGACTCCTTCAAAGAGCGGGACTTTTTTGGCGACTCCTTGCTTTAGATAATCATCGAACTTCTTCTTCGTTCGCTTCAGTTCGCGTACCGAGTCTTGATCTGCCAGCGCCTTCGTTTTGTCGTAATCGAATGCAAACAACGTATCGACAGCAAACGCATGATTCGGGTTGATGTACATGTCGTTGCTGTACGGGATGCCAAAGTACTCGTCAAATCCTTGGCCAGTCGGAAGCACACTTTCGTTTTCGTCGCCTAAATGCCACTTTCCGAAACATGCGGTGCGGTAGCCGGCTTCTTTTAGCAGTTCCGCGATGGTCGCTTCGTTCGTGGGCATCGATCCGTCGCCAGGAAAAAACGCAGTTCCGACACCGTGGCGCGCCGGCATGCGGCCGGTGAGCAAAGATGCTCGGGACGCGCTACAGACCGATGCGCCCACGTAAAAGTCCGTGAGCCGAATCCCTTCCTCCGCCATTCGGTCAATGCAGGGCGTTTTAATCTTGGGAGAACCGAAACAACCAAGGTCTTGATACCCTTGGTCGTCGGTAAGGATGATGATGACATTGGGGCGATGAATCGCTTCGCTTCGAACCGGTTCGCAGCAAATCAGCAAGAGGCAAGTCATCGACAAGATCGACATTAGAAATTTCACCGCTTTCTCCATTGGATGAGCGGCGAGGACGTGTGAGCTTGGTCGAAAATCGATCGGAAATTGGCAACAACCTCCGGATGATTCTTCGCGACATCGTACTGTTCGGTTGGATCCGCGTTTATGTCGAACAGCCTGATGCTGTCTCCGCCATTGTTCATGTTAAGCTGCACTGCTTTCCATTTATGAGTCAGCGCGGCTCGTTTTCCACCTCGTTCATAGAACTCCCAGTACAAATACTCGTGTTGTTTCTGCTGGTCTGACTTACCCAGCAAGGTCGGCAAGAAACTGATGCCATCGATTCCTAAGGGCGACTCCATTTCGGCGAGTTCACACAGTGTTGGCATGACGTCCCAAAATGCAGAGAGATGATCCGTTGTGCTTCCCGCTTCAATTCTTCCCTGCCAGTGAGCGATCATGGGAACACGTACGCCTCCTTCGAAAAGATCGCGTTTCTCGCCACGCAATATGCCGTTGGAGTTGAACCACTCCGCCTTGTTCCCGCCGGCACTGTGCGGCCCGTTGTCAGAAGTGAAAATGACAAGAGTGTTCTCTGCAACCCCCAAGTCGTCGAGCTTGCTCATGATCTCGCCAACTTCCCAATCGAGGCGACTGACCATGCCTGCGAACGTGGCTTTGGGTTCGTCGCACCTCGCATAGTTCCCGCGGCTGACCTGTTTCTCTTCTTTTACTTTGCCACGATACTTCGCTACCCACTCCTCCGGTGCTACCAGGCTCGCATGAGGAATCATCGCCGCATAATGCAGGAAGAACGGTCGCTCGGTTTTGCCATGTTCGTCGAGGTAGTGCATTACCTCTCTCATGAACTCGTCATGAATATACGTGTCGCCGGTGTGATTCTTATTTTTTGCGAAGTGGATTTCTCGTTCATTGCGATACACAACCGGTGGAAAATAATGATGCGCTGGTCCGTGCCCGTTGAACCCGTAGAAATAGTCAAACCCCTTGCGATTCGGTTGCCCGGGACTGACATTGCATCCGGTACCGGCTTTGCCAATCATGGCGGTATGATAGCCAGCCCCTTTTAACACTTCGGCTATCGTGACATCTTCGTGGCCATCTCTCAGGTTGTGCTTGCTCCCGTTCCCACGAACGGTGCAGTGTCCCGTATGCTTGCCGGTTAGCAAAACGGCGCGCGACGGAGCACACACGGTGCTCCCGGAATGATGATTGGTGAACTTCATGCCTTTAGCACAAAGCTGGTCGATGTTGGGCGTCAGGATTTTCTTCTGTCCGAAACATCCAAGGTCACCATAGCCAAGGTCGTCGGCAAGGATGTAAATGATGTTTGGTTTGTCTGCTGCATGGGAAACGTTCACCGCAAATGCAGCAACACCGCACAGTGCAACCACGAATTGCTTGCTTGTCATATCATCCTCGAGGTATTTTCCATTATAATTGTTTTTGTATGTCACTCGTTCTTTGGCGATGCCACTTTCCCAACCGACCGGTTCCTACCGGACTGCTTCATCCCAAGGTGGCCGGTGGGAACCTGCCCTACTTCTTCTTGCTCTTTTTGTTTTGATCCGCCCATCCCATCCGGATCGTATTTCGGATTCAGCTTCGTCGGCACAGGTGCTCCGAGATCGGAACGCCAAGCTGTCATCATCCGGTGCAGTTCCTGAGTCTTTTCCGGAAACTGCTTCGCGACATTCGTCCGTTCGCTCGGGTCTGAATCGAGGTCGTAGAGTTCGAGGCGCCCGTCTTCGAAGTACTCGTGGAACTTCCATTTACCCTGCCGCATCGCCGTACCGGGACGCGTCCGAAAACAAGGATCGTGCGAGTCATCGGCTTCGCCCGCATAGGCCTGCAGGTAGATTGGAAAATGCCAGAACAACGCGCGGGCCTGGATTGAGCCGGACTGAGTCAGAAGCGAAACCAAGCTGATGCCGTCCAGGACTTTGCCTGTGGGAACAGGGCTCGCGGCTGCCTCAAGGAAAGTCGGAAAGAAATCGATTCCGCAGACGGGCGCGTCACATGTGGAACCCGCTTCAACACGGCCAGGCCAGCGGACGACCACGGGCACGCGGATTCCGCCTTCGAAATAGGAGCCCTTGCCGGAACGATGTGGCTTTTGTGGCGACACATCGGAGTGTGCTCCGTTGTCGGACGTGAAAAGCACAAGCGTGTTGGCATGCAGCCCCGCATCATCGAGTCCCTTCATCAGCTTGCCGATGCTTTCGTCCATCTTTTCGATCATGGAAGCATAGGTTGCCTTTTTCTTTCCGCGGTCCGCATACTTATCGACCATCCCCTTGACCGGCACGAAGGGCGTGTGGATCAGGTAGTAAGCCATGTGGATGAACAGCGGGTCGTCGCCGTTTTTGTTCGCGTTGATGAACTTCACGGCCTGATCAGCGAGGACATCCGCAGTGTGAGTCTTCTTCGGATACTGGTCGTTGAAGACCTCAAGCGGCCCCTGCTTGACCGGCAGGTAGTAGCCTCTTGGTGGACCTCCTGACGTACTGCCGCCGACGTTGATGTCGAATCCCTGCTGAGTTGGGTCTTCACCCAGATGCCACTTTCCAAGATGGATGGTCTTGTAACCTTCCTGCCTGAGAGCCCCTGCGATGGTCAGCACTTTCGGATCGAGGTGCTTTGTGTTCTCGATCGGAATGAGTTTGCGGTGTCTGGCCAAGCCGCGGTCAGAGTTACTGACCGTGTACACTCCATGGCGCGGACCGTACTGACCGCTCATCACACAGGCACGGCTCGGAGCACAGTTGGCAGCCGGGGCATAGGCACGCGTAAACAGCATGCCCTCGTCTCGCAATTTGTCAATGTTCGGTGTCTTGTAGATCGAATTGTTAAATCCGACATCCATGACGCCCAAGTCGTCAGCGTTGATGTAGACAATGTTGGGACGTTCCGCGGCCATCGCGGTTGCGTACATTAATAATGACATTGTCAGCATGTACTTGAGCATGGAATATATTCTCACGGGGAACGTGTTCGAGCCAACGCCTGAGGAGCGATGTCTCCTCGTTCGCAGAATGCTAATAGCCAGGTTTTGGCGACAGAGTTTTCGTGGAGATGGCACCGCGACGCTCACCGCCCAGCCATGCGAGAGCATCGCGATAGATAGTTTTCGCTGCTGCTTGAGCGCCGTTGGAGTTGAAGCTGGCTTTGTCAATGTGCTCGAAGGCCCCCATCCAGACTTTCATACGAAAACGTTGCATGCCCAGCAGGTCTTTCTGCTCTGCATGCTCCGGATTTCGTTTTTCGAACTCCGGCAGATGCATTAAATCGACTCGCAAATCGTCCGCACGTTTTGCCTGACACATCAGGTTGTCAGCGTGATGCTTCCGTTCGGTGTCCGATGGATAACGCCCCAACATTTCCAGGAACGCGATCTCCACCGACGCCTCTGCTTCGGAAGGTTCGTACAGGATATATTTGTAGGGACCGTCGGGTGTACGTTCCCGTCCGTTGCCCGCATTGAAGAGAAGAAAATCGAGCCCGTGTGGTTTCGAGGCAGCAACGAAATCGGAGTCAAGTTTGCAGTCGAAGGTATGAAAAGGGGCGTATGCAAACGCCATCGCCGGATCCGGTTTCAAGTTTGAAATACTGAAATACCCTCCCACGCCAGAATGCGTGGCCGTCGACTGATTTCCTTGCGCGATCACGTTACAACCATTGGCTAATACGATCCCGTAAGCAAACGCTTTGCCATCGAGAACGTTGTCAATGAGTCGGCATCCACTCGGATTGGAAACGCTTATCTTCTTCGGTGGAAACCATGTGCGGCCACCAACGGGGATTCCAATATCAATCCGTGCACCACGGGCATCGAGGTAGTTGTTTTGAACCAGCGTATTAAATTCGTATAGCTTACGTCCGTCCTCTCGCGTCTCGAGTCCGTACTGCTCAAAGAACAAACAGTCCAACAGATTGATCCCACCCAACGACGCTCTAGATATCGCTGCCACGACATTGTCTTTCAGGACAGAATCTGGAGCAGTGAAAACCACAATCCCGACATCCGTCCCGTCGATAACAAGGTTATTGAGGATTTCCGTTTTTCGATGAGTCAATCCGATAGCGTCCGCCCATTTCGTGTTGATGTTCGGATTGCGTCCGTTGCCGCGTGCATCAACGCCGGCCCCAAAAACGACACAATCTTCAACGCGGTTTCCGAAATGAGTGTTGCGCAGTGTCGACCGCGCCTCGAGAATCTTGATCGCGCTCTGGCAGATGCTGTTCAAAACGTACAGACGCCGAAACCGTTGATGCGATCCGTTCCCGCCGCCACCAAAATGCGCCCCCCCGAAACGAAAGCCATCAGCAACGTTTCTTGCACTCACATCGTATCGGCAACCATTACCAACGAGGTTTTGCACCAGCGTCGAGCTTTTGCCTTGGACAGAAACCAACGTGTGAGACTTCATTCCCCGACATTGAAAGACCGCGAATTCATCGAGCATTTGAGCATCGAAGGTTTCAAATACCTGTTGATGGGCGACTGCGAACAACGGTCCCGATCGGCGATCATCGGTGCGTTGGTACACTCCCTTTGGCTCCAAATAGACATCCTGCCCACTCTTGCAAACCTTTTCATAGTCAACGCCGTCGGTGGGTAGTGGCCCCTTCACAACATGAGGATCGAAGTACTTGTGCTTCCGAACCCTTTGAGGTCCCAACAGTTCCTTCAGCAAATCCGGTTGCGAATACACGGAGCGAGCATCAATGAACTTGTCTCCGCCGGCCCCGTATAGATCGATGAATGACTGATGCTGGTTGCGCCGAATGCGGACCAGATCCTGCTTTTGATCTCCATCAAGGTCGACGACATACAAGGCCCCTAAATTGAAGGCATTGGATTCTTTGGCATCCCCCTGTTGTGAATACCATGTCGAGTAAACAAACCCGTATCCATTGGATCGGTGGACGTCGAGATGATCGACGTTGCCTTGGCTGTGGGCGTGAAGAAGGTCCGTCAAACCGTCGCCGTCAAAGTCGCCGGGATACCAGGCAGAGTCTCCATAGGTGTACGGCACCTTTCCATTGATCCAGTCCGATGTAACATCAAAGCCATTCTTGGTGGATAGCAACAGATCCGCATGCGCCTCGCCAGACTCGGAGCGGATCAAGGCAACGTCGGTTCTACCGTCCCCGTTGTAATCGCCCGGATACCAGCGATCGTCCGGTGAATAAAGATACCTGCTCGGGCTTATGTCGGTCTTGCGGAACCGGTCTTTCTCGCGATCGACCCCAAACAGCTCGCAGACCAAATTGCCCTCGTCGTCTGCATCGATTCGCAACAGATCCGCCGCCCCGTCGCCGCTAAAATCGTCCACCAGGAACCAGTCGCTTTGCGAGCGTTCTTGGTTTGCGGTCCACCAAGCGGAATAGGCAAAACGATCTCCAGTGGAAACGTACAGATTCAGCTCTAAGTTCGTCCCGACAAACGGCATTTCCAACAAATCATCTCTGCCATCTCCGTTGAAATCTGCCCGAAACCAGCGGTGAGACGCATCATACGTGCTGCCCCCATCGGTCCACGATACAAGGTTTAACCTTGCGTCCCGCAGTGTGCTTTCCACCTCGATGTGGGTACACCCGTCCGATCCACCCCACAAGCGTGCCAAATCCAGCGAACCGTCACCATTGAAGTCTCCAGAGAACCATTTGTCACGCGCCACGTGATCGGACACGCTCCCATGAAGGAGCTCTTTTTCCAAAGCATACCCGTTGCTTAACAGATGCTCCACGAAAACTCCCTCGTCGCTCCGCACGACGTGGATCATCCCCGACGCCTCAGCCCCGCTGACTACAGAACAGAACTGAAGCGAAACTGCGAAGAGGGCACAGAACGTTGCTACTAAACGGGACGTTGCAATCACGCGGGAGGCTTGCATCAACAGGAAGGTGTGTCGGCGCGATGTTCGCGTCATATAAGAATCTCATGTTTCGAGTGGGCACCAGCTGATGATCGATTGGAACAACCGCTATCGGCTATTGCTGAGCGATCTTCGCAAACGCGATACGATTCATTGGAGCAGATAGGCACTCCATGCTCTTGCCTCTGCTCGTTTGAGGGAACCGGAATGCTGCCCCACTCTGAGTCGTCAAAACGGGATTGATAAAGTCAACAGGGCGACCAGCAGGTTTCACAACGCAATTGGATCACCAATGACCGTCGAGCGACTCGAACCAGAGGGATGTTGTGCGGTTGCTTTTCAACACGCCTGCGAAATTCGAATGCACCACCACCATTGCCCCCCTCTCCTTCGCTGCAAGTTAGTCGTCATTGGCTTGCTCGGCGCGTTCCATTCGCTCTGCTTCTAGCTCGTTTTGCAGTTGCTCTTCCGAGATATCTGGCAACGGAGCGATGGTCGGATCATTGCTGTCACTGCAACCCAGCAGAGAGGTAGAGACCAAAAGGAGTAAGATGATTAAGATCGGTTTCACTTGCATTGGACTGAAGGATGAAAGAGGGATGGGAAAGTGCTATGCGAGACTTGCTCAGCGGACCGGACACACAAGTATTTTGACCAGCAACGATCTGCACGAATTCAGTCGCTCTGCGTCCGCCTACGTTTCGGCAAGACAAGCGTAAGAACAACAGCCGGCGAATAGATTGCCGGGATCGTCAAACAGGATACTGATCCTGAGACGGCAGCGTCCGCAATTGATCATGCACGCTCAAACCTGTCGCATTTACAGCTCGTCGATCGAACGGGTTTCTTTACTAGCGCGACTGCCGAGAGCCCCCCAGAGGCCATACGGGCTTTCTGCACCCGCTGGCGGCCCGCCGGTTACGCCCACGGGGCGACTACTGGTGTCCCCACAGTCGACGCTGTCGGTAACGAACCGGACCGCCCCGTCCGCCATGAGAGCATGAGCTCCACCTTGGTGGCGACTTGCTGCAGAATACAGGCCGCCGTTTCCGCCCAGGCCTTCCCCTCGGTTACAACTTGGTCCACCGGGCGGCAACGCAGTCGAGAAACCTGTGTATGCTGGATCACCGGAATGCCACAGCGCTCCACGCGATCGCGGTTGCGTTGACGATGTGTCTTGGCAGAGCGCCGTGCCAGTGGCCCAAAACTGAGGGCGATCGACATCGACGAGCGCATCCCAACAGTTCTCGCGAGGATTGTTTCGCACGCCCTTCCCTGACGTGGCGGCGATGTCTGAAATGATTTCGCGGTTACCAAGAGAACGCACTATTTCACCCATCGCAACCGTATTACTGAGCCCATCGAGTACGTCACGAAATCGCATGACGAATCGGTCGACAAAAACACCGCGATGCTGCCCGCGGTTTACAGGATCTTTAATGGTGCCGGCGTTATTGCAGTTCCAAAATGAATCGCCATGACAAAACGCGTAGTTCGCCCCGCCGTAGTTGCCGATGGCACTGGGCTGCCCATGGTCAGAGGGACACTGGATTGCTGGAATCTGCGCTCGCCACGGCCCGTACTCGAAACGATATGGCGCTGGCCCCATCGCTTGCCATGCACCATCAGGATGACTTCCCGACGTATCGATCATCGGGTTAGAAACCTGCTCCCACAATGCCTGCTGTTCGAAAAATGGCAAGAGCCCAACCATGGCCCCCAGGCGATTTTCGTTGCCACGAAAGTTGTTAGGCTTCGTCCCGCCACCATGCTTCGGAAGCTGCTGGTAAGCGGAATGATAGTTATGAAGAGCGAGACCGAGTTGCTTCAAATTATTACTGCACGACATGCGGCGGGCGGCTTCGCGAGCCGCCTGGACAGCGGGGAGCAGTAAGCCGACTAACACACCGATGATCGCGATGACCACCAGGAGCTCTACCAGGGTGAACCCAGTTCGGGCTATGTAGTTGCGCATAAGACGAATCCGCCATGAGGAAAGGGTAGGGAAAACAGGGCAGAGGTGTGTAGCTCACCGTTCTGTCCTGATAGAGCGCAGCTATCGCTCATTGGACATTCAATTTGAAAGAAATTGCAGAATGCATGGGTCGGATATCATTAGTCCGTCATCCAGGACGCTTGTACGGAATCCTTTGCGCATGGCATCCAGGGCGAATGCACGGGTTCCCTTCGTGAAATGCTCGGCGTCAACATGACGCAGGAGTGATTTTGAGCGCCCAAGCAAAGGTCCTGCGAGAACCCATGGTGATGACGTGCCGGTGTTTTCGGTCGCTCAAAACTCTTGTCGCAAATGCGACGAAATTTGACGCATACGATTCTATCCTTGTTGTTTCGGTCAGCCACAATGCAAAAGAATGCCTGAGGCTGAAATTCCCTGAAGACGTGTATTCAACGCGAACGCCGAGCTTTACAAGCCCCAGTTCTCCGACGATTTCTGTTCTCCGCAAGATCCTGCTCCGGATTCATTTGCCGGTCATCGCAATGTCGGCTTGGCGGGGTAGTGGAGTTGTGCCCCTGCTGGCGATTTGGTTTCCAAGGCATTCGAGTCGTTTTCAGATTGATCAAGTGGCCAACGTGAGGTGTTTTTTGTTTGTCAAACCGAAAGTCAGTGCGAGAGTAAGGACGGTTGCGATACTCCGTGCGAATGCTTTTTCCCGGAGGATGACACCGGTCCTAGAGCATCGACAACACGGGCTTTTGTTTGGGCTAATGCGTCGAAGAGCGATCTCGCCTAGTTGGTATGCTAGTTTTCTCACGATCTTGCTGGTGTGCCATGTCGCGTTGGCGTTGCTCTTGAGTGCGACTACGGCTAGCGGGCAAGAGAATCTCGCTGCCACTGCTACTGCAACCGCCAGTAATGCGCGGGACGGTTACGTCCCTGCCAATGCGGTGGATGGAGTGATTAGTGACGAATCACGCTGGCTCAGTCATTCCGGTCGCAAGGCATGGTTGTTAATGGATCTGGGCGTGCCGAAACGTGTCACTGTTGCCCACGTGTTTACAGGTTATCAGGATGCAAGCGCAGTCCGCTCGTTCGATCTCGAGTACCGAAGCGAAGACGGCTGGGAACTGATACCGGGAGGCCGGGTTCGAGGCAACTCGCAAACGCGTCTGGTCGTTGAGTTCACGCATCCCGTCAGCACATCGGCGGTGCGTTTCGTGAACCGTGATCCAAGTCAAGTGGCACGGGTTCGCGAAATCGCATTGTATGAGGATGCTTCTGTAGCGATCGGTACTGGCTTGGCAGACCGCAGTCGTGGCAATCGGCCTGAGATTGATCCTACGCGGCACTTGGTAGTGGTGAATCAGGTTGGTTATCAAACATCGTGGCCTAAACGTTTTACGGCCCCGCTGTCACCCGATGGTGCATTGTTTGCCATTCGCGAATCCAACAACGAAAGGTCATTGTTCAGGGGGGTGGTCCGTAATGGCCTCGGTGATTTCACTGGATTTCGACCGGCGGACGGTGACGTTGAATTCTTGATTGAAGTCTCCGGAAAAGGGTTGAAATCAGCAGTTTCAGATCCATTTTCCATTCGAGAGGACTTGTACCAGGAACAGTTCTGGCAGGCCGCCGTCGATTTCATGATTGACTCTCGAAGTGTTGTCGGCACCCACCCGAGTGCCTATGGGGGGTCCGCTTGGCGAGATGGTACCTATTATGACTTCGTTGTACCGTCATTGGTTTTGCTGTACTTGTCTGATCCGGAGTTCGTTGAGTCCATGCCTAAACAGTTGGACTGGCACTACGACAAGAAAAGAATCTTATCGAAAGATTTTCAGTTTGACGCAAAGACTCCTCACAGCGACGGCGTCTTAGATGCCGCACGTGGCTATTACGCCGACCTGGAACCACCTCATCCGGGTGCACCGGACGTGATCAAGCTCATTCATTGGGGGCTTGGCTACTATTTGCTCAAGCCGGCCAGTAAAGACCCGAGCGGTGACCCGGAACCTTGGAAAGTCCAGGGACAAACGGTAGAACAATTTGCATTTCTGTTGTGGGCATGGCCACGTTTGGAGCTGGACCGTTGGCTCGACAAATCGTTCTACGATCGATGCCAGGCGTTTGTCTCGAAGCACTGGGAAGAGTCTGGTCTGCTGGAAAACAGTAAGTGGTGGGATCCGGCAACTTATCAAAGCGTGTCCGATTTGATGGGGCCCAATCCGATGGGTGGATATCTCCATCCGTACAAGGGACGCCACGCACCGGGGCATTCTATTTTGCCTAACCTGCTTATGTACGAGGTCACCAATCGCAGCGGCCTACCCAACAGTGAACGCTATCTGCATGCAGCACAGAAGCAGACTGAATGGTTGATCAAGAACATCGACTGGAATGATCCGCGGTCCACCAAAGGGCATCGGATGAGCGAACACAAAACGGTCCCCGGTTTGGTTTGGTTTCTGCAAAACTACCCCGACCACGCACCGCCTGATTTGCCAGGATTCATTGAAAAGTGGGCACAGGTTGCGGTCTCGCGTTCGAACAATATGTGGGATTTCCGACGTTTCGACCTCGGCGAGCACTGGACGATTCCCAAGCTGAACGAACCGGGGAACCTGGCGGGATTTCCCGCTTGTGCGTTGTCGGCTTCCTGGGTGGTCAAGGATCCGGAGTTGGTCAAACGATTGCGTCAGTTGGCGGTGGCTCAGTTCGACAACCTGTTTGGTCGCAACCCGATCCAGGCTGCTGCACCTGGTCACCCGGAAAATGGCTTTCGTTTAGTTGAACGTGGATGGCCAAAGCTCTATCCAAAAAACGTTTGCGCCCGAATTGAGCTGTGCCGCGGGGCACTTTGCGCTTCACCTGGATCGGAGATGTACCCGTTGGATATCGATGGAAAGTTTCGCCATCCAGAAGGCTGGGTTAATTTCAACGCAGCTTGGAATGTGGGGCTCGCCTATTTTGCCTGGGATCAATACGGACGTGCTCCGTTTCACAACGGAAAAACTCGGATTCGAACCGATCGGTAGCTCGCTAAATAGGACTATGCCGCCTTACTTATTTCGTATGACACAAACACAGGTATCTGATCGCTAGCCATGAATCGATTCGCTTTCATCACGTTGTTGGTGCTACTGGCCTCGCTCGCTGGCGTCCAGAGCCATGCGTTTGCCGAAGAAGTTCGCCCCGACATCATCTGGATCCTCGCCGAGGACATCAGTATTGAATTGGCATGCTATGGCGAACCGGGATTACAGACTCCTTCTATCGATGCTCTTGCAGCGGACGGGGCACGTTATGAACGCGCGTACTGCACCGGGCCAGCATGTTCGATTTCTCGCAGTGCGATGATGTCGGGCGTTTACCAGACTCGCATTGATGCACACGACCATCGACGCATTGGTAGCTACACCTTTCCAGCTATCACGCAGTACCTTCGCGATGCCGGATATTACAACGCGAAGGGATGTGGCTATTCCGGTAAGACAGACCTCAACTTCAGACCAACGGAAACGCTGTTCGATGGGAACGACTGGAGTTCAGCGAAAACGGGGCAACCGATTTTTGCGCAAATCACACTCGACGGTACTCACCGCCAGGACGCCAACGAAAAGAAGTGGCGAGCGATCCGGAAACGATCGAGCAACCCGGTCGCTCTGGAGGACATTCGGTTGCCGCCGTACTTTCCCGATACCGAAGAGGTCCGCATGGATTGGGCAGTGTACCTCGACCAGATCGAGCACATGGACACCCAGGTCGGAGAGATTATCGCTCGCCTAAAGAACGAAGGGAGATACGAAAACGCCCTAATCATTTTTTGCGGAGACAATGGACGTTGTCATCTGCGTGGCAAGAACTGGCTCTATGAACCGGGGCTGAAGGTGCCGCTGATCATCAAATGGCCTGGTGGAAAACGCGCTGGCGAAGTGGTAGGTGGGATGGTAAGCATGTTGGACGTCACGGCGACGGTCGTGGATGTCGCGGGTGCCATGCCAAGCGAGCGACTCGACGGCAACAGTCTCCGCGCCCCCT
>NZ_ANOH01000030.1 GCF_000346505.1 Aporhodopirellula sallentina SM41 | reverse complement strand
CCCCTACTCCAACACGTCGCCCTTCGACCGCACGGCTGCCGAAGACGCCCGGGCGGCATGTCGAGGTTTCTTCATGCCTCGCCAAAAGACAAACTTCCGCGACTGCCTCGACGGTTTGTCCAACACGATTGCCATGGGCGAGATCGCAACCGACCTCGGCGACGAAGATGTTCGCACCAAAGTCCCCAACGTTTCCGGCTCGCCACACATCAACCACATCCGCCAAAACCCGAGCTACTGCCTCGACAACGGTTTGATCGATCCCGAGCGACCAAGCTTTTGGGCACCAGGCAACACGGGGAACACGGCGATCGCCGGACGCGGCTTCCGCTGGGCATCACACATGCCGTTCTACGGTTCAGTGATGACCATCCTGCCGCCCAACCGCGAAGTCTGCATTCAGTCCAACGGCTACAACACCCGTTGCATCGCCGGCGTTTCGAGCCGACACCAAGGCGGTGCCCATGTCTTGATGGGAGACGGCGCCGTGCGGTTCGTGACCAACTCGATCGAAGCCGGCAACTCGCGAGCCGGCATGGTCTTCAACATCAGTTGGGCCGCCCAACGACCGGGAATCGCAAGCCCATACGGTTTGTGGGGAAGCCTCGGGACACGTGCTGCGAAAGAGATCATCGACGCGGAATTCTAACGCGTTCGGAATTGGCCACGCCCAATCCCTGTCACTGAGTCCGCAGGACGACGTTCAACAAAACGACGACGTTCAACAAAACATCGACGTTCAACAAAACATCGACGTCCAATAAGAATGGCGACGTCCATCAAGAGCGTCGACGTGCGTCAATCGTTGAGGCTGGATTCGTCAGGATCCAGCCTCTCATTCGGTAGTGACTGCTTCGTGACATGAATGAAATGCTTGTCCCGATACGCTACTCAAACCAACAACCAAGATCCAACCGACCAACGCTTGCGTTTTACTTTCCACAAAGGAACCTCAATATGAAATCGATTCCACTTGCCGCCATCGTCATGGCGACCCTCTTTGCGACCGGCTGCGGCGACGAGCAAAACCGTTCGGTCGTTGACCTCGGCGACAAGGAAGCCATCGCATCTTACGAAGAAGCCATCCGGGACGCCGAACGCGCGATGGAAGCCTCCGAAGCCACCCCGGCTCCCGAAGTCACACCAAACGACTGAGTCAACCGCAGTCGGCGGTTCCCTTTCCGCGTCGACAGGCCCACTCTTGCGTCAACAGGCTTGACGCATGTTTAGGAAACGCGATTAATTTTCCCCCGATCAATCGCGACTTCGATCACGTCGGTGTGGTGTATTTCAAACCGATGATCCCGACGATGATCAGCAGCACGAACAGAAACCGAATCGGGCTCGCTGATTCGCCGAACAGTGCAATGCCCAGCAACACCGTGCCGACCGTTCCGATTCCGACCCAAACCCCATAAGCGGTTCCCACCGGCAGAGTTTTCACGGCGATGCCTAGCATCGTCATACTGATCACCATTGCCGTGACGGTCAGCAACGTTGGAACGATCCGACTGAATCCGTCGGTATACTTCAACCCAATCGCCCAACCGATTTCAAATAGTCCGGCGATTACCAAAACCAGCCATGCCATCGACAGTCTCGTTTCTCATAGGCAGGGTCGTCCCTGAATGGATCGTGGAGCGGTGAGGTCGTCCTCACTTCCGTCATGTCAGACGTCGCAACCGCAAAAACGGCACAGTCTTCTCTTGCACCTTCTCGGCCACGCGACGGGAATCCCATACGTTAACAACGTATTGAATTTCGACAACGGCTTGACGACCACCACGAACGCCCGGTTCCGCGTCGGCATATTCGCGCCCCGCAGAGCATTCGAACAGATTTCGCGATCGAGATCACACGATTGATGCTGCGGCGGGCCTAAGTCACTGCCCAACAAACGCAGCACGTTCTCTATAGGCTTTGCAGCGTTTTTTTTCTCACACATTGCTCGCCGCGCTGAGTTGTTTTCACGCTTCGCTTTCGACTATGTTGAACGAGTGTTAAATGGGAATGCCGTGACGCCTGCGTGGCGAAACGGTCATCATTCATCGAGTCTAAACTACGCTGCATGATCAGCGTTCGTCTCGATCGAGTCACCGTTCAACGCCCCCGCCCCCCGCCGACACCTCCTGCCTATGCACTGATGCGTTCCAACGCTTCAGAGTCCTGCCCCCGACGACGGTTTCGACAGCCGTATCAATCGCCCACGCTTTGCTTCGCTCGACGAATTTCATGTGCCAACGATCTATGAAAGAACATCTTGTCCCCTTTCTTTGTTGCCTGGTAATCGGTCTCGCGGTGATTCCTGGCGTTACGTGGGCAAACGAGAGCGACGCCACGACGGTGGTTTCACAAACGACCGAAATCCGTTTCAACCGAGACGTCCGTCCGATCCTTTCGGATAAGTGTTTCGCCTGCCACGGTCCCGACGCCGATAACGCGGCCGGCGGTTTGCGACTGGACAACGAGGAGGACGCGATCGATTTCGGTGCAATCACGCCCGGCGATCCCGACGACAGCGAACTGGTCAGCCGCATCCTTTCGGATGACGAAGACCTGTTGATGCCCCCGGTTGATGCTCACAAACCCCTAACCGCCGAAGAGCGCGAAACCCTGATTCGCTGGATCGCCCAAGGCGCACAGTACGAAGCACACTGGGCCTACGCACCGTTGCATTCCAGCGTTGACCTGAAAACAGACGACTGGTTCGACCAACTCATTCGCCAAAAATGGGCCGAAGAGGGAGTCACCCCCGCGCCTCTGGCCGACCGAGTCACGTTGATCCGCCGGATCAGCATGGACCTGACGGGCATCCCGCCAACGATCGAAGAGGTCGACGCGTTCGTGAACGATGAGTCACCGGAGGCGTACGAAAACCTGATCGATCGTTTGCTGTCGTCGCAGCGATACGGTGAACGCATGGCCGCATACTGGCTCGACCTCGTGCGGTACGCCGACACCGTGGGATATCACGGCGATCAAAACATCTCGCAGTGGCCGTATCGCGACTACGTGATCAACGCCTTTCATGACAACATGCCCTATGACCAATTCATCCGTGAACAACTCGCCGGTGACCTGCTGCCTTCGCCGACCACGAGTCAACTCGTCGCATCAGGCTACAACCGTCTGAACCAAACCACCGAAGAAGGTGGCGCGCAGGCCAAGGAATACCTCGCGATTTACTTCGCCGATCGTGTCCGCAACGCTTCGCAGGTCTTCATGGGGTCAACGCTTGGTTGCGCTCAGTGCCACGATCACAAATACGATCCGTTCACGGCGAAAGACTTCTACGCGTTCGGAGCCTTCTTCGCCGACATCGAAGAACGTGGCGTGTACTCCGCCCGGTCACGTCCTCCGCTGCTCAAACTGCCGACCGAAGAGCAATCGCGACAGATCGCGAGCCTGAAGAACGCGATCAACGACGCACAACAGGAACGCGATCAACTGAAGCAAAAACTCATCACCGAACTCGATCATTGGACACCGCCGACAGAGATCGGTGTCGATCGCGTTTGGGTCGACGATCGCCAACGCCCCAAACGCACGCACCGAGGCGATTGGCGATACGTGTCTTCCGAGTCCGATCCGATTCAGTCCGGTACCGCCTCTCGCTTTCAAACCAATGAAGCACTGGTGCAGCACTTTATCGAGAACGCGGCGGACCGGATCACGGTCTCACCCAGCACCAACTTCTTCGCGTGGGTTTACCTGGATCCGGAAAATCCCCCCAAAGCGATCATGCTGCAGTTCAACGACTCCAAAGGATGGTCACACCGAGCGGTCTGGGGCAGCGATGACATTGTCTACGGACGCAACGATGAAGATTGGGAAGGCTACCGTCGCATGGGAGCGTTACCGCCGAGCGGACAGTGGGTTCGTTTGCAGGTGGACGCGACCGAAGTGGGGTTACTGCCGCAGGACACCGCGAAATCCAAACCAAAAACCACCACCGTCAACGGGATGGCCTTCACGCAGTTCGGTGGCGCGGCATGGTGGGACGAAGCCGGATGGAACGAACGCACTCCGGATGCCGTGATGAGCGCGTGGCAAACGCCCAAAGCAGAACGCTCTGACGAACAAACCAAAACCCTTGAAACGTTCTATCTCTCGCTATCCGCACCGCTCCAAGAAAAGAACTCTCGAATCGTTCAACTGGAGAACGAACTAGCCAAAGTCGAACGAGACGTCCCCACCACGGTAGTCAGCAAATCGGTGAAACCACGCACGATTCGCATCCTCCCACGTGGAAACTGGATGGACGACAGCGGTGAAGTCGTCGATCCCGCCGTTCCCGAATTCCTCGGCTCGCTCGATACCGATCAAGGCCGCGCCACACGGCTCGATTTAGCCGAGTGGCTCTGCCAAGAGGACAACCCGTTGACCGCTCGAACGATGGTCAACCGTTTATGGAACCTCATGTTCGGTCGCGGTATCTGCACCAGCGTGGACGACTTCGGCGGCCAAGGCACGTATCCCTCTAATCCCGATCTGCTGGACGCGTTGGCGATCGAGTTCATCCAATCGGGATGGGACATCAAACACATCATGAGGACGATCGCCATGAGCGAAGCCTATCAACTGAGTTCCCGCTCAACGGCTGAACTCGATGAACGCGATCCTTACAACGACCTATTTGCTCGGCAAGGTCGATTCCGAATCGATGCCGAGTATGTCCGCGACACCGCGCTCGCTGTCAGCGGTTTGTTGGTTGAAAAGGTGGGCGGCCCGAGCGTTCGGCCGTACCAACCCGAAGGCTACTACGCCCAGTTGAACTTCCCCAAACGCAAATACGTCGCCGACAACAACGACTCCCAATACCGACGCGGCGTTTACACGCATTGGCAACGCACGTTCCTGCACCCGATGCTCAAAGCGTTCGACGCACCGAGTCGCGAAGAGTGCACCGCACAGCGAGCCCGCAGCAGCACACCGCTGCAGTCGCTCACGCTGCTCAACGATCCGAGTTTTGTCGAAGCGGCACGTGTTTATGCGACTCGCGTGTTGACCGAATCGACCGGTGACACCGAAGAACGCATTCGATGGGCGTACCGAAACGCGATCTCGCACGCACCCGACGATGAAACCGTCGAACTGCTCGCCGAACTCTATAACAACCATCTCGCTCATTACGAGAAGTCACCCGAATCCGCAAAACGTTTGATCGTGATCGGAAACACTCCGCCCCCCGCGGACGTCGAACCGACGGAGTTGGCGGCCTGGACCAGCGTCACGCGAACAATCTTCAACTTGCATGAAACGATGATGCGTTATTGAGGCGTCGTCGAACTGTTCTGCTTCCTACACATCGCTTTCATCTGACACGCAACTTTCGATCTCTCATGAATCACCCAAACCTGCAGCACGCCAACCTCGAGTTAACTCGGCGAACCTTCCTGCGTCGAACCGGAATCGGATCGGCTGCATTGGCCAGCCTTCTGCACCCGGAGTGGATCGGCAGCGCCATGGCGAGCCAAGCGAGTGACCACGGAGGAACTCCCGAACTGCCGCATCATCCGCCACGAATCAAACGCGTCATTCACCTTTGCATGGCGGGCGGACCGAGCCATCTGGAAACGTTCGACTATAAACCGACGCTCGAGAAACTCGACGGCAAACCCATGCCCGCCTCGGTCACCGCCGGTCAACCGATCGCGCAGCTCCAAGGCAAGGAGTTGAGGGTCATGGGACCGCAACACCCGTTTCAACCGCGTGGCGAAAGCGGGTTGATGATGTCGGATGTCTTCGAACACATGTCGCACCTCGCCGATGACATGTGTGTCCTTCGTTCGATGTATACCGAGCAAATCAATCACGACCCGGCACACACGTTCTTCAACACCGGCACCGTGATCAGTGGCCGGCCTTCGATGGGTGCGTGGGTGCTGTACGGCCTCGGTGCCGAGACCGAAAACCTGCCCGGCTACATCGTGCTGACCAGCGAAGGAGGCGGCCAAAGCCAGCCGATCAGTTCGCGGCAGTGGCACTCTGGTTTCCTACCGAGTCAATATCAAGGCGTGCAACTGCACTCAACCGGCAGCCCCGTGCACTACGTTCGCAACCCCGATGGAGTCACGCGGGAACAGCAACGCGAAATCATCGACACGGTTTCAAAGATCAACCAACGAAGGCACAGCGAACTGCGTGATCGTGAAATCGCCTCAAAGCTTTCGTCCTACGAACTCGCGTTCCGCATGCAGGCATCGGTTCCGGAACTGACCGACATGTCCGACGAACCGGCCAACATCATCGACATGTATGGCTGCACGCCCGGGGACGGCTCCTTCGGCAGCAACTGTTTGCTCGCGCGCAGGCTCGCTGAACGGGGCGTTCGCTTCATCCAGCTGTACCACCGCGGCTGGGACCATCACGGGGGCGTCAAGAAGGGAGTTGCGCGAACCGCAAAATTGGTCGACCAAGGCACCGCCGCGCTGATCAAAGATCTCAAACAACGCGACATGCTCAAAGACACGCTCATCATCTGGGGCGGTGAGTTCGGCCGCACACCGATGGCACAAGGCGACGGCCGCGACCACCATATCAAAGGATTCACGACCGTCATGATCGGCGGTGGCGTCAAAGCAGGAACCACGTACGGAGCAACTGACGAGTTCGGCTACAACGCGGTCGAAAACAAAGTCCACGTCCGCGACTTCCACGCGACGATGTTGCACATGCTGGGAATTGACCACCATCGTTTCACCTACAAATTCCAAGGCCTCGATTTCCGCCTCACCGGAGTCGAAGAAGCCCACGTGGTCAAAGACATCTTGGCATAACCGCCGCAGCGCCCCACCCACCCATTCGACTGGACGCCCAAGATCCAAACCGCAACCGGCGACACAGCAACCCCGCGTGCGCCGTAGAGTCCCCTTCCTTCTCAAGACTTTCTGCGTAACCCAATCTCGGAAAACGCTATTTGCAAACCAACTCGCTCGAATCGGGTAACCAGAACAGTCAACAGGTTCGCGTCGGGAGCGGTGCGTTTTGTACCCTTTTGGTTTGTGGGGAGAACTTGGAACCCCAGCGATGAAGGAAGTCAGCGATGAGGAATTCTAGGATGCCGCGGTCGTGCGACTTGTTGATAGCGACTCGCTCGCTGTGACGCCAACATCGACTGGCAAAGCATCCAACTGCCGCATCGCGGCTTTTGTACTGACCTGAATCAATTGCCCCTGGTTTGGCAATTTGGACCAGGGGCCTCCGTCTTGCGTGAATCGTGCCATGGGCAGCATTTTGAAATTTGACGTATCCCGTTTCGCAGCTGGATTCGCCTGAATTCAGACCACGGAAGTCTGCCGACATTGGATACATCAATCGCAGAGACGCTCACGCCCAATTTGAGCACCTTTGCCGCGACCAGTTTGCAGTGCCGCGGGATGCGAGAAATTGCGGATGCGGGAGATTCAAAGAAAAGATTTTAAATAGTTGCATCCGTTTTGTTTCCTTGTGCGAATACGTTTTCGACTCGGCCAGTCCCTTCGTTCATCCGAACGCAGGAAACGTCTTTTGAATCGAAACTGAAACGAAGCACAGGAAACATGAATACTCTCAAACGCTACTGCCTTTCCGCAGCAATCGCCGCCCTTTCCGTCGTCAATGCTCAGGCAGCAGACATCGTCGACACCGCCGTCGGTGCTGGATCTTTCCAAACGCTCGTCGCTGCCGCCAAGGCCGCAGGGTTGGTTGACACGCTCAAGAGCGATGGTCCTCTGACCGTCTTTGCACCGACCGATGACGCCTTTGCGAAACTTCCCGATGGCACCGTTGAAACGCTCCTTAAACCAGAGAACAAAGCGAAACTCGCCGCGATTTTGACCTACCACGTCGTCCCCGGAAAAGTGATGGCAGCCGACGTTGTTAACGTCAGCGGTGCGAAGACGGTTCAAGGCCAACAGGTGGACGTCAAAGTCGACGGTTCGAACGTGATGATCGACAACGCAAACGTCGTCAAAACGGATATCGAGTGTGACAACGGTGTTATCCACGTCATCGATTCGGTGATCCTGCCCGCAGACAAGAGCGTCGTTGAAACCGCCGTGGCCGCAGGTTCCTTCAAGACCCTCGTCGCTGCCGTGAAGGCCGCCGGATTGGTCGAAACACTCTCGGGCGACGGTCCGTTTACTGTTTTTGCACCGACTGACGAAGCATTCGCGAAACTGCCCGAAGGTACCGTCGAAAATTTGCTAAAGCCCGAGAACAAGCAGAAGCTGATCGACATCCTGACATACCACGTCGTCTCAGGACGCGTCTATTCGAGCGACGCGGTTGCCGCCAAGACCGCGAAGTCGCTGCAGGGTTCGACGCTGACGGTCAAGGTCTCCGATTCCGGAGCAATGATCAACGACGCCGGTCTGGTGAAAACCGACATCGACGCAACCAATGGTGTGATCCACGTGATCGATTCGGTGCTGTTGCCGCCGGCCAAAGGTGCCAACGCTCAGCAGGTGATCCACGGTGCGATTGCTCAAGGTTCGCAGTTGTTCAACGCCGGACACCACGACGCCTGTGCGAACCTGTATAGTCAAACAATGCATCAACTGATGGATACCGATTTGGATCCTTCGCTGCGTCATCACCTGACCAGCGTGATGCAGACCGCGAACTCGCAACACTGCCCAACGACGCGTGCCTGGACTCTCCGTCATGGCATGGACCAAATGTACGCTCGGTTGGCAAACAAATAGAGTTCTAAGTTCTTGGATTGTCAGGTCTCTTCGGAAACACACTTGTGACAGATTCGGTATTAGCCCGCATTGCTGCTGGTGACCGTTCCGCGGTCGATGATTGTCTCGATCGCTACGGTGGCCTTATCTGGTCGTTGGCAAAACGCTGGATCGGTAATGTGGATGATGCGGAGGACGCCGTCCAAGAGATCTTTGTGGAACTATGGCAACAAGCCGGACGATTCGATCCGGCTGTTGCCGCCGAAGCAACCTTCGTTGCCATGATCGCGCGTCGACGCTTGATCGACCGCAAAAGAAAACAAAGCAGGACACCGGCGATGGAGCCGATCGTCCCTGAAACCGTCGACGCCAGTATTTCGTGCGACGTCGATGAGCAATTAGTTCACGGCGAAGAAACCGCTCAAGCAAAAGAATGTCTTGAGAAGCTTTCTTCGACACAGCAAAAAGTATTGAAGCTTTCCGTCCATCATGGTGCTTCACACTCAGTGATCGCCGGAAAGTTGTCGCTGCCTTTGGGCAGTGTGAAATCGTATGCCCGTCGAGGGCTTATCCAACTGCGTGACTGCATGCGTCGGTGCGACGATACAGAAAGCACGCCCGCCGTCCTCAGCGGTGGAAACATTTCAGGAACAACCACGTTGGGGAGCCAATCATGACATCCCCAACTCCACTGTCGCCCTCGGAATGGGAAGAATTGTTGGCCGGCGAAGCCTTGGGCGATCTCAACGCCGAAGAACTCGAACGTCTCGAACAGGGTGCTCCCGACGAGCGAACCGAAACGCTCGACGACCTGCGGCAGGTCGCAGCATTGCTCGACTTGACCTTCTCCGCTTCGTCGCGCGAAGAGATGCCAGAACGATTACGAAGCCAAATTCTTGCCGACGCACCGAAACATCTGCCCGTCGTTCCGCGTGAGGCTGTAGTCGCCGAATCTCAATCGACTCGTCAACCGTCATCGAACCTTCCGACACGCGAGTGGATTGCTTGGATCGCCGCAGCCGCTTCGTTGTTGTTCGCAATCGGCACGTGGATGACAAGTGACAACGGTACGACGCTCGATCCTGCTAACTCACCGGTCGCGGTCACCGTCGAAGAAGCGCGAGAAGACGTGCTTCTTGCCGCTGATCAAATCACAGTCGACTGGGCACCTGGCACGACGCCGTTCGATGCGCCGGTAGACGGTGATGTCGTTTGGAGCACGTCGCAGCAGGCTGGTTACATGCGATTCGTGGGAATGCCGGTCAACGACCCGACCCAAGAGCAATACCAACTGTGGATCATTGACCCCGCTCGCGATGACGAACCAATCGACGGAGGCGTGTTTGACGTAACCAGCACAGGCGAAGTCATCGTCCCCATCGACGCAAAGCTGACCGTTGTCGACCCAGCCGCCTTCGCGATCACGATCGAAAAACCCGGAGGAGTCGTCGTGTCCACGCAAGAACGCCTACCATTGCTGGCCCCCGTCAAAGGATAAGAATCCCCCCATCATGAGCCGAACGTCCACTAGGCAAACCAACACGCCAAAAACCCGAGTGCTCACGCACTTCGGCTCACTCAAACGCACGCCCCCCCGTAGTGGATCTTGTTAAAGATCCCCCACAAACATTCAACCAAAGCCTTCAGGCAACCCGCGTCAACCACCGCCTTCTACAACGAAACGCTATCGCGTAGTTTTCCACTCATCGACATCACCGGTGCACCGACACCAAGCCGATCAATCTCCACGGTGTCGCGAACCTTCTCGCGTTTCAAAACTCGCTCGCCGACCAAGGTTTCCCAGCGCTCGATCGCTTCCTCGTCGCGATCATCCACCTCGATCATGTCAAACAAAGGTGACGCTCCACTGTCGAGAAGCCAGCGGTTGATCTGCCGGCCGAAAGCGCAGTACTCGTCGTATTCACGGTCGCCGAGTGCCAGGACACCGAATCGCAGCGAGCTGAGATCTCGTGACTCACTCATGCTCGTTTCGGCAAAGTCATACGCATGATCCGGAGGCTCGCCTTCGCCCGCAGTACTCGCGACGATCAAAACGACATCCGCCCGCGACCAGCGTTCCTCATCAGGCTCTTCGATACCTGCCAATTCTGCCATCACGCCCGAACGTCCGAGTTGTTCCACGGTCTCAGTCGCCAATTCCTCCGCCGTTCCGGTTTGGCTCGCGTAAAGAACTAACACATCGAATCCGGTGGCTCCCTCACCTTCGAGACTCGACCCCGCATCACTATTGCGTGTCGATGCCCTCGTCCCGGCAAACTTGAGCAGAGACAGCAGACAAATCACCAAGTACGCAGCGGTCCCACCGATCGCCCACGCCCATTGTTTTCCACTGGGCGAAGCGACCCACCACTCTCCTTGCGTCCACCAAAGCAGAGCAATCGCCCCAGCGGTAATTCCACCGAGCGAGAGTACGCTGAGGAGATCGATTGCTCTTCGAGACATTTTCAACGTCCGCGGTTCCTCAAGTTACTTTCCTGCAAATTACTGTGGCAAGACTTCGAGCGTCGCGGTGTAGCCCAGTCGGCGTGAAGTCGCCTGGGGGATACTCGTGTCTTCGTCCGACGTGCTCGTGGACAGCCAATACATTCCCGGTTCACTGAACGAGATCGCGAGTTTGCCTTCCGCGTCGGTAGTCAGTTCGGTTTCTTCTTGCGTGTTGCGATAGCGAGTGCCGCCTTGAATGACCGTCACTTTCAAATCGCTCGCGGGTTCACCGTTGACGAGCATCTGAAACTTAGCCGTTTCACCGGCGTAGAGATCGTTCGGGTGCGTGATCGGAATCAACTCGATACCGCGACCGCTGGCCGTCAACGCCTCGTTGGTTGGACCGCCGTTGGTCACAAAAGTTTCAACCCGCGTGATGCTCTCGGTAATCTGAACGTTCTCGGCGTTCTCAGGAATTCCAGTCGCCAACTCGTCTGCACTGCCACGCCACCGACGTCGCTCGCCGTCTGCCATGAAACTCGCGAAGGCGCCGTCCATCACGACGGCGACTCGGTAGGTGCCACGCTGCGTTAGCGGCAGATCGAAGACACTGCGATACTTCAGTTCGTGCTGATTTTCGGCTTCCACAATGCTGCCGTTGGGCGCGACGATCTTCAGGCCCCGCAGAGTAAGTGGGAAATGGTTGAAATAGAACAAGTCATTCGAAACCGCCGCGTCCACCGTCAACCAAGGATCGTTGCCCGAAAACGCTGTCTGCGAAGGCAGCAGCCAAATTTTGTGGGCAAAGCCGGAAACGGGAGCGACGACACAAGCCAACAAGGTGGCAATCAAAAACCGATGCATGGATAGGTACCTAAATAGTGCTTGGGAAAGTGAATGGAGTGAGTGATCGGACGTGGTCACAGTGGCGGCTACATTGCTCTCGACCATGATTCAGGGAACTGGGTGAAAATCGGTTTACTTGGGCGAACCAGCGGACAAGACAACCTCGCCCAACTCGTCGCTTCCTTGCGCTTTCATTGACTGTCCGGCAGAAAGCGGCCATTGAAAGGGAATGCTAACGACCTCGCGACCGCCGACCTCGCGGGACGCTTCGACGATTAGCTCATATTTGCCTGCCGAAAGAACTTTGAAACGCGAATCGGATACCGGCAAACTGATCGTGTGTTTGCCCGCCGGACGCGACGCCCCCGAAACACCGTCGACCGGCATCTCCAGACTGCGTCCCGAACGCCGCCACCACTGACGCAGATCGGGCAACCATTTCGTGCCGGCTCCTTCCTTCGAATCCTTCATCTGATACCAGACGGCGATGTTCGCGACCGCCTTGCGGTTCGAGTCTTGTATCCAAACGGCGATGTAGGGACGGTGATACTCCGACACGTTCAGCTTCGGGATCTCTACCGAAACGTCGAACGTTTTGGGAGCCTCATCTGCGTAAGCCGCGACGGAGAAGGCTACCGTGACGAGCGTACAAAGCAATCGAGTCATGGTGTTCCTGTTCTTGGTGTAAAAGTTCTTATTCAATGTCTGTGTTTTTATCACTGTTTGTGGATCAGTGGATCAGCAGTACCGCGACGATGAACGGCGCGATGAATCCGAGCCCAACCAATGGCCATGTCATGCGTCTCCGGCGAGCGTGCTGGATCAACAGCAACAATCCAGTGATGCAGAATACCAACGTCGCGATCGCAAATAGATCCAATGTCCATCGCCACGCAGGCCCGGTGTATCGTCCTTTGTGGAGATCGTTCAGGTAGGAGATCATTCCTCGGCGAGTTTCCTCGAATTCGATCTCGCCGCTTTCTCGGTCGATCGCGAGCCAAGCATCCCGGCCTGGACCGGGCATCGAAAGATAGACTTCGTCGTCAGACCATTCCGCTTTGCGAACACCGATCGAATACGAGGTTTCGTCGCTCAGCCACTGCGCGACTTCGCCGGGTAACGCCGCCTCGTCGTCATGCTTCTGCTGGTTCAAAACGGCACGCAAATCAGATGGCAACTCGGTGAGAATCGACCTCGTCTCGGGTTCCGTTTCGATTTGCGATGCATGGTTGAGCGTGATCCCGGTGATCGCAAACAACAGCATTCCGACAAGACTCACTGCGGAACTGATCCAATGCCACGCGATCAACGTGCGTCCCCACGACGAGGCTGACTTGCCTCGCCGCGATGGCGTCTTCTCGGGTGTCTCTGCGGGTGCGTCCGGCATGCTTGGGCTGCAACTAACTCGAACTACTCCGAGGAAACCGTTTTGACTTCGCGACCGTATCGCGTCCAGCTCGCATGCCAGACGTCGCGGTCAATCGAATCGGTCACGTTACGAACGCTGCCGTCGACTAAGCAAACTTTTACCAGCCCGGTGTGGTTGCTACGAGCCGCCGTGATTTTCGACGAACCGTAAACAAGATCGGGCACGTTGCTGTTAGGAGTCATCCGGCCGTTGATGACAGGACCGTTCGGAACGCTACCTCGCAGCCAATAGTGGTTGCGGTCTCCGGTCCACGAATCAATGTATGGCATCACATTATCAATATTTCCCGCGTCGGTTTGCTCCGCGAGCGTGGTATCAATGGCGACGTTCGCCGCAGCCCGCGAGAACGAGACATCCATCGCAGGTGTCGGGGTCGCCTGAGTCAACCCGCCACCGATGAGCGTTTCCGCAAACGCGATCGTGTTGCTCGTCCCATCGAGCACGTCACGAAAGCCGACCTTGGCGCCGATCCAGCAAAGTCCGTCCGAAGGCGATCCGTTCCCGGGGTGGAACACACCATCGAGTCCGCTGCCTTGGTTCATCGAATAGCTGCTGCCGGCGACCTCGATCGTTGCCCCTGACGACATTTCGATGTGGTGCAGGGTCCCATTCACATCACTCGGGCATTCATACGTCGGTACCCGAGTGCCTGCCGCTTCGTGCAGTTCCACGGGCAGATCAACCAACGCCGGGTGCCCCATGTAGATATCAAAATCGATCAGGTCTTGAATCTGTGCCTGTTCAATGAACGGCAACACCTTGGCAAACGGCGAGTAATCGCTTGGGTACCCGCTCGGCCATGTGTAGCCGTTGTTGGGAAACTTCCCGTTGTAAGCAGACGCGTAGTTATGCATCGCCAACCCGATCTGTTTCAGGTTGTTGCTGCACTGCATCGAACGAGCCGCTTCCCGAGCCGCTTGCACTGCGGGCAAGAGTAGCCCAACGAGAACGCCGATGATGGCAATCACCACCAACAACTCAACCAACGTGAAGCCGCGATGATTCATCGGCTGCGTCGAACGCAAGCGAGTCAAACCGGTTGGATGGACAGAAAGATGGCGCAAACGCCAATGGTTTTTCAAACGAAACATGCGTGTTTCCAGCCAAATGGCACACGGGAAGGGAATATCCTCAGAGAAGCGTCGTTTCGCCAACGCGGCGAAGGCTGTCTGAGATAAGGACCGAGCGTGGCTGGCTAAAGGGCATGAAAACCCGTCGCTTGCTTCGTCGCGACCGCAATAGTGCTGTTGCGAATCATTCGCATTATGCGAATAGGTCTGGTCCTCTACAAGGGTGTACGGTTCGTAAAATTCTAATTTTGAGCATTAATGGTCGGTGCAGCACTTCGTCTGGAGCATCCATGAACTGGCATGCCGCGATCCAACTCGCGACGCCCAGAACGCCCGGCTGATCGAGCAACTCTGAACGACAGACCGCTGCTCAACAGGTTGCAACTCGCCAGTCGGCACGCCAACTAAGGACTGCCAACCAACTGCTGCCCGACAAATTGCTGCCCGACTAATTGCTGGTAATGTGCGGCGAGTGAATGAGCGTCTCGGTGATCGGCCGTCGCGAACTCGCTCAGTACCGCGCCGTCCCTCAACACCACCACGCGATCCGCCCATGCGGCGACGCTCGGTTCGTGCGTGACGACGACAATCGTTCGACTTTCACGATCGCAAAGTTGCCGCAACAACTCGCAGATCGATTGCCCGGTCACTGAATCAAGGCTGCCGGTCGGTTCGTCGGCGAACATGATCGCAGGGTTGGTGATCAGAGCACGCGCGATCGCGACCCGCTGTTGCTCTCCCCCACTGAGCGAATCAGGACGATGTCCGAGTCGATCGGCAATGCCGAGTTGTCCTGCAAGCTCCAACAAAGTGGAATCATCAACGTCCTTGTGACCGGCCGCATAGAGCGGAAACAGGATGTTGTCCCGCGCCGTCAACGACGGAATGAGGTTGAACGCCTGAAACACCAAACCGATCCGACGCCTGCGAAAATGGGTCAACTTTCGATCCGACAAAGACGCCAGCGCTTGCCCGTCAATCGTCACGGTGCCGGTCGTGGGCCGAGTCAGTCCGGCCATCAAGTGCATCAACGTGCTCTTGCCTGAACCGCTTGCTCCCATCACTGCCACGAACTCGCCGGGCTCAATCGACAAGCTCACGCCACGAAGCGCGGTGACTTCTCGATCGCCCTGACGATAGATTTTGCTGAGTTGTTCAACGCGCGTGATTTCGGGGTTTGAAGAAGCGTCCATCAGTGGGCGTGCGTACCGTAGTGTGGGAATGTTTGAATTGAAGATGGCAGCGTGAAGACTATTGACGCGGGGTCAAGGCCGCATTGCTCTCGCCGACACGCGATCACCTGTCGACCATACGGAACGATCCAAAAGCACACGCTGTGCCACACGATGCACTCGCGGCACGCTGTCGCAGGACCAACAACGCTCGACCAAGTCAATTCATGCAAACAAAATCTTTCTGTATCTAAACCAGATGGCTCCCGCGCCCGTCAGCCTATTGCATCGCGGTGGAGAACCCGTCTCGAGAGACCAAATTTTCGCCACAGGGTTGCATCGTGACCTCTACCTGATGAGATACAGCAAACTGATCCGACCACTGAATCGTCTGCAAATCATGCTGAAACCGCTTCTCGTTTTCTCTCTCGTATTAGTCGTTCACTGGCACACGCACGCACTCGGCGAAGACGTTGCACCCTCTACCGAGGAGGCCGCGCATTGCTACCAAGGCAGCTTTGAGTCAGAAAACGCCACCCAAACGATACGACTCGATTTGTCCGCAGGAGACTTTGTTCGCGGATCGATCACCGGCGAGAAAGCGGTCGTCTGGCTGCTCGATTCCAGCCAACGAAAACTCCGTCGACTCGCCCGCGGTGTCGGCCAACGCCAAGAATTCATGTTCGTTGCCGGGCCCGACGGCCCGTATTCTGTCGAGCTGAGTGGACAAACAGGGACAGACTTCGTTTTGCAGCTAGACAGCGTCATCGCGGCTGCGAATCAGAAACTGCCTCCACCCACCCTCGCCAGTCCGCTGCTCGCCAACTTGCAAGAGGATCTCGATGCGGGAGGGAACACCGACGCATTTTGGGAAATGGTTGCCGCGAAGGGTACTCCCTTGGTCGAAACGACCAACGTCAAACCGCCTCTCAAGGAAATGGAAGTTTTGGTCACGTTTCTTTGGCGTGGGGCACGGCGAAATGCTCGGCTCTTCGGTGCTCCTTCGGGTGACCACGACGAAATGCGGCGTCTGGGCGACACCGACGTGTGGTTCCGTAGCTACCGCGTTCCCAGTACGGCGCGGATCAATTACCGCATCGCCCCAGACGTTCCCGAGTTTGATGGAACGACAACGGAACGCCGCCGTGCGATCCTAGCCACCGTGCAACGAGATCCACTCAATCCGAAACACGAACCGACCGATCCCGTCGACGTCTACGACGGAGTCTCCATCGCGGAAATGCCCGACACGTCGCCACAGGCTTGGGAAGCATCCGCGGGCAAGCTGCTGCTCGGTTCCATCCAAACCGAAACTATCTCCAGCAACATTCTGGGGAACACCCGAGACATCCATCTCTATCGCTCTCCGGGGTACGATCCCCAAAGCCCCAACAAAGCGTTGCTTGTCACCTTTGACGGCGATCAATATCGCGATGAAGTCAAACTTCCTTGGATTTTGGATTACTTGGTCACAAAGAACGCAATCCCACCGATCGCAGCAGCGATGATTTGCAACCCCAGCAAAAAAAGCCGTTCCGCTGAGCTTCCGTGCAACGATGATTTTGCACGCTTTGTCGGTGACGAGTTCATGCCGTGGCTTCGAGAGCAAGGGATCGACGCCGCTCGCGAAAAGACCGTGGTCGCTGGAGCGAGCTTTGGTGGACTCGCCTCCGCGTTCATCGGCTGGAAACACCCCCAACACTTCGGCAACGTATTTGCACAATCCGGTTCGTTTTGGTGGGCGCCCGGTGGCTTTGCCGCAAGAGACAAAACCGAACCAGAATGGCTCACCCGCCAATACGCAAACTCCCCCAAACTTCCCATCCGCTACTATCTCGAAGCCGGAACGTTCGAAAATCCAAGCGGCATCCTTCAGTGCACTCGCCACCTCCGCGACGTGCTGCAAGCCAAAGGAAATGAGGTGCACTACAACGAATTCGTCGGCGGCCATGGCTACTTCTACTGGCGATATAGCTTCGCCGACGGCCTCCGGCATTTACTCACCCCAAAGTAACGTCTGCCCCCGTTTACTCTCCGAGTAAAGTATTTTGAAACCCACGTAGGTCAGTCTTCCCAAGACTGACGCATCCTGAATTCCGAGTCTCGGAGAGACTCGGCTACGTGGGGAATCACACGAAATCTTTGCCCGATTGCAGCAGCACCATGGGGCGGGAGCGGCGGATGGACATTGCGGGCCAGGCGGCGGTTAGGATGCCGAGCACGCCGACCAGAATCACGCCTGCGATGATTGGCGTCCAGGGGATCACCATCGGTGGATGCAGGCCGCCAAAGAAGCTCACGTACTGAGCCAGTCCCGCGCCGCACCAACCGCTCAAGATCCCAAAGCCGACGCTCAGCACACCGGCGACCAAGGCGATCATCAATCCTTCGGCTAAGATCGCCCGCGACAGTTCGCTGCTGGTGAAGCCGATCGAACGCAGCACGCCGAATTCCCAACGCCGAGCACGCACGGACGCGACGATCACGTTCAACACTCCGATGCACGCGATCAACAACGTCACCAACGGCAACACGCTGATCATCCACAACCAACGTCTGGCCCCGTTGAGCAACCGATCGCGAATGCTTTGAATCGACACCACCTTGGCACTCACCTCGTTCGTCTCCGTGCCCGGCCCGTAGATCGATTCAACCAACTCCCCGATCGATGTCTCAATCGATTCCACGTCCGCACTGCCGTTGGCGTATGCAAACCAAACATGAGACGCCAGCGGCAAATCGAAATCCGAAGCAACTGAGTCGTAATCGGCAAAGACCAAAGCCGCGGCACGATGCGTTCGCGGACGCAGACCGGTCAGTTTCGTCTGCCAGTGCCAACCTTTGAGTTTCACCGCACCAGCGATCGTGAACACCGCCGTGTTGCCCGCGTCGCGAGGCGGATCCACCGAAAGGGTGTCACCCACCTTCAAACCCGTCTCCTCCAAAAAGTGGTCCGGTACGACGCACGCATGTCCCTCTTTCAACATCGCGACCGCCGACTCAGGGTTCCCGGCAACCCAATCCAATTTCAACAAAGGTTGCACACCGGCGAACGCACCTTCCGGATCCAACCCGACGATGATCACGTTGTCTTGGCGAATCACCGAAGGTCGCTCCGCACTGCCGGTGATGTCGTCCACCAATCGCGGCTGTTCCACCACCAACGGCAAACATCGCGATTCATCCACGTCAGGCAACTCGGCAATCGCATCCACTTTATCAGGCGATAAACCAGGTTTGATCATCGCGATCGCGTCGGGTGTCCAGGCTCCCGGCACAAACGCCTCCAACATGGTAAATCCCCAAACCTGGATTCCCACGAACAACCCCAGACCAAACGCCATCGAAACCGCCGCACCAACGGTTCGCCAAATGTTGTTGGTCACTTGGCTAGCCAGCAACTCAGGATCGATACCAAAAATCCGAGCCAGCAACGGCCCAAACAATCGGTCGACCAAGACAACCACCGACGGAGCCAACACCACGAACCCGATCGCCGTGGTCGCAAAGCTAGCAACCATGGCCACATAGATGCCGCGTTCGCTCGGCGGAAAGACGAACGTCAACAGCGGCCCGATCGCGAGCAATCCCAACCCAAAGACCAAACTCGGGCGAGCGATCTGGTTCGCTTCCGTCAACGATTGACGCGGTGCCATTGCGTCGACTGGCTTCACGCGAGTCGCCTGGTATGCCGGAACGATCGACGCCAACAACGCACCACCAATCGCCGCGAGTGTCGACAGCAGCAGACTGCTCGGACCAAACGCGACGCCATGATATAGCAGCTCGCTGAACAGGCTTTCGACGAATTTCAACAAACCCCACCCCAGTGCGATGCCGGCAATCCATCCGACCACGCCAAGCACGAGCCCTTCAATCACGATCAACAACGCGACCTCACGACGAGTCATCACGACAGCCCGCAGAATCGCATACTGCCGGATGCGTTCGGTCACGCCCATGCTGAGCGAGCAAAAGATGACCAGCATCGCGACCAACATCGCAACACCCGTGGCGGCGTACGATTGCAGCCGAACGTTTTGCGCCGCGGAGGCTTGATCGAGAGCCTCTTCAATCTCGAAGGCTTGTTGGAATTGCAACGGCACCGAATGATCACTCAACCGAGGCGACCACGCGAAACGAAACCGGTTGATATCGGCATCAGGATCGACCGACACGCCCAACAAACTGATTTGAAACGGCTGTCCTGTGATTCGTTCGACCAACGACGCGGGCACGAACGCTTGACCGACGCTCGGTGTCAAAACGGGAATCCCCGCCGATCCGCCGCCGAACAAAGTCGGGGCGTTCACCAGCCCACCAATCTTCACGACGAGCGAACTTTCGCCCGCTTGGTTGGTTCGCGGCAACTCCAACGTCAACGTGTCGCCAATCTTTAGCCCTCGACGTTCGGCAACGTCGGCACGCAACACAACCTTGGGTGTTCCGCTTTTGAGCTCTTCTTCGGTGTTTTGCAACCACTCGCCATCCGCCATGTCAAACGGCGGATGCGGAGCGTCAGTGCCTAGAAACATCAGCGACGGCAGCGGACTATTGGAACCGGATCCCGATCCACCACCACCGTTTGGCATCTCTCCGGGCAGCGGTTGGTCTTGAAATTCAACGACTGCAATGCGGCCCGCCCACATCGGGTCGATCGCCTTCACCGCGGGGTCTTTTCGCAGCGGTTCAATGGCCTCGGCGGGAACAAAGTCCGTCGGCTCGCCGCTGATGGGGGCGATCGCGAGTTCGTATCGACCGAGCGCCAAGTTGGCGTACTCGTCATAGGTTTTATGCAGGGCTTCGTAGCTGCTTGTCACCCAGATGACCATGCTGACCGCGGCAGCGGTGGCAAAAGTCGTGAGCAAGGTTCGTGATTTGCGTTCTCGCAGGAAGGCGAATGCCAGTGATAGACTCTTGCTCATGCGACCACCTCGCCACCGAGAGTCTCTTGGTATTGCCGGGCGACCGTTTGCGGATCGCGGGTGCCGTCGGTTTGGATCTCGGCCAGGTTGGTGCCGTCCTTCAAGACGCAGATTCGATCGGCCCACATGGCAACGTGTGGTTCGTGCGTCACCATCACGATCGAGCGGTGTTGCTCGTCGACTAAAGCCCGTAACAACTCACAAATTTGTGTCCCCGAGACGGAATCCAAACTGCCGGTCGGTTCGTCGGCGAGCAAGATCGCGGGGTTGCAGATCAACGCACGTGCGATCGCGATACGTTGTTGTTCGCCGCCCGACAATGCACCGGGTTTGTGAGTTCGACGCTCGGTCATGCCGAGCCGGGCTAGCAACTGATCGACGGTCGCATCGACTTCGCGGCCCATGCTCTTGGGTGCCGGCAACCGGATGTTGGCTTCCGCCGTTAAGCTGGGGATCAGGTTGTAAGCTTGGAAGACGATGCCCAGATTGTCGCGGCGAAATCGGGTGAGCGGCCCGTCGGCCAGTTCCGACAAGTCCTGTCCCGCGATCGTGACACTCCCGCCGTCGACATCAATCAACCCCGCCATCGCATGCAACAGCGTGCTCTTGCCCGAACCGCTCGCTCCCATGATGGCCACAAACTCACCCGGCTCGACGGTCAGGCTGACTCCATCGAGGGCATGCACCTTCGATGTGCCTTGTTGGTATGTCTTGATGACATTGTCGACATGAAGTGGTTTCGCGGATTGACTGTCGGTCACTGATTCTGAATCCCTGTGTGTGGTGAATGGAGTTTAGCCCCACGTAGGTCAGTCTTTCCAAGACTGATGCAGTCTGAAGTACGAGTCTCGGAGAGACGTCGGCTACGTGTAGGTCAGTTTTTTCATGACTGTGGCATGCTGGAATCCCGAGTCTCGGAGAGACTCGGCTACGTGGATTTACTTTCCCTATTTTGCGTTTCTCAATCCCCGTGCCGCGAACTGTCTTCCGTACGCGGCGAACATTTCATCGCACTCGGTGGTTATTTGGACGCGCAACGATAGCGTCGCGGGGAGTGGGAACTTGTTGCGACCCGCTCTTCGGGGCACGCCGCTCACGTTCGAAACCACACCTGATGCATCGCCGCAAAGCCATCGCAGAATGGGAAATTCCTGGCACTTGCAAGTCGCGTTCCCTGTACACGCCTCCTCCTACGAACCGCCTCGAGCCCCCAACCGCCTCACGCTCCAACGGACGCTACCCGTTTCCCGAAACCCATGTCACCCAACAACTTTTTCTCACGCAACTCCAATGAAGAAAACGTGAGCCCGGCGATAAACGCAAGAACTTTCTGGCGTTTCAACCAACTCGCATTGCAAAAAAACAACGAACTGCTAATTTCTTGTTGCGACTGATTATCAATACCAGATGACAGTCTTTGACGAAGCCAGCAACGCGAATTGATTCGCCCAGCCAGCCACGTTCGATCGCTTCGGGAAACGTATTCCGAAGTCTTTTTT
>NZ_ANOH01000029.1 GCF_000346505.1 Aporhodopirellula sallentina SM41 | reverse complement strand
AAATCTTCGAGCCGTTGTTTCCGAAGTGGCCGGAATGGGAAGTACCGGTGGGGCATGTCACCAACGGCGTGCATATGCCGAGCTGGGATTCCGCGGCGGCAGACGATGTGTGGACACATTCATGTGGCAAAGATCGATGGCTCGGGACGAGCGACACTTTGGAGAGCGACATCTGCCAAGTATCGGATGATCAACTGTGGCAATTCCGGGTGGACTCCACGCACGCGTTGGTTGACTATGCGCGGAAACGATTGTCGCGTCAGCTAGCTGGTTCAGGATCATCACCCGAAGAAATCGAAGAGGCCAAGCACCTGTTTGATCCGAACACCTTGACACTCGGGTTTGCTCGTCGTTTTGCGACCTACAAACGCCCGAACTTGTTGCTGCATGACCCTGATCGTCTATTGCGTCTGTTGACGAACGCGGAACATCCCGTGCAGTTGATCATTGCCGGAAAGGCTCACCCAGCGGATACGGCCGGGCAGAATTTGATTCGCCAATGGATTGAGTTCATTCGCCATCCCGTCGCTCGGCGACACGTAATCTTCTTGAGCGATTACGACATGTCGTTGACCGAACATCTCGTGCAAGGCTCCGACGTCTGGGTCAACACGCCCCGGCGACCCTGGGAAGCAAGTGGCACCAGCGGCATGAAAGTATTGGTCAACGGTGGCATCAATTTGTCGGAACTGGACGGTTGGTGGGCCGGGGCTTACACGCCCGAGGTCGGTTGGGCGATCGGTGACGGGCGAGAACATGGCGATGATCCGGCATGGGACGCCAACGAAGCCGAGCAACTCTACAATGTGCTCGAGAGCGAAGTCGTCCCTGAGTTTTATGACCGAAATGATCAAGGCATTCCTACGAAGTGGTTGTCGCGAATGCGTGCCAGCATGTCGCGTCTGACGCCACAGTATTCTGCGACTCGCACCGTCCGTGAATACACCGAACAGCACTACCTGCCTGCCGCCCTAGCCTTTCGCAATCGATCCTCTCTCGGCGGTACGGTGGGAACCAACATTGTCCATTGGGAGCGATCGCTGCGTGAAAAGTGGAACTCGCTCGCCTTTGGTGAACTGCGAATTCGCTCCATCAACGACGAACATCACTTCGAAGCCGACGTGTATTTGGACGGACTCGATCCGAACTCGGTTAGCGTCGAACTGTATGCCGACGGTGTCACAGACGAGTCGCCTGTCCGGCAAACCATGAACCGATTTGCTGCCTCAAAAAGATCCGAACCAGACTGGGCGACCTACCACGCGACCGTGACGACCGGCCGCCCCGCGTCAGACTTCACGCCACGCATCGTTCCTAAACACGAATGCGTCAACGTGCCACTCGAATTCGATCTGATCAAGTGGCAACGATGAGTGTTTCTATCGACCAACGGTAACCGGCACGAGGATCATTGGGAGACTCGCGAAGAACGCGAACTAAGGAATCAAACGATGACGATTCTTCAAGACCAAAGCACGCTTTCCCCCGAGTTGCTCCACAACATCGATTCCTATTGGCGTGCTGCCAACTATTTGTCGGTCGGCCAAATTTATCTCTACGACAACCCGTTGCTCAAACGCCCCTTGGAACTGTCCGACATCAAACACATGCTGCTCGGCCACTGGGGAACCACGCCGGGGCAGAACTTTATCTACGCTCACTTGAACCGGGCAATTAACCAATACGATCTCGATATGATCTACGTCTCCGGACCAGGTCATGGGGGCCCCGCAGTCGTCGCGAATACATATCTCGAAGGCACGTACAGCGAAATCTATCCCGATATCAGTCAAGACGAAGAGGGACTCCGGAAGCTGTTCATTCAGTTTTCATTTCCAGGCGGCATTCCGAGTCACGCCTCTCCCGAGTGTCCTGGTTCAATTCATGAAGGTGGCGAACTCGGTTATTCGCTCAGTCATGCGTTCGGCGCGGTGTTCGATAACCCGGAATTGATCGTTGCCTGTGTTGTCGGTGACGGAGAAGCGGAAACGGGCCCGCTGGCAACCGCGTGGCACTCCAACAAGTTTCTCAATCCGGCGAGCGATGGTGCGGTGCTACCGATCTTGCATCTCAACGGATACAAGATCGCGAATCCAACGGTTTTAGCGAGAATCGAACACGAGGAACTCGACCAACTGCTCCGCGGTTATGGATGGACGCCGTACTTCGTCGAGGGCAATGATCCGCAAGCCATGCATAAGGCGATGGCAGAGACATTGGATGCAGTGATCGAGCAGATTCATCGCATTCAATCCAACGCGCGAGAAAACGGTGATTTGACTCGCCCGCGGTGGCCAATGATTGTGCTGAACTCACCGAAGGGATGGACCGGACCGAAGGTCGTCGATGATATCCCCGTTGAAGGGACGTTTCATTCGCACCAAGTACCGCTCTCCGATCCCGCAACGCATCCTGAACACCTGCCATTGATCGAAGACTGGCTGCGGAGTTATCGACCGGAGGAACTGTTTGACAAAACCGGTCGTTTGAAGCCGGAATTGGCTAACCTGGCACCGAAGGGTGATCGACGCATGGGAGCGAACCCGCATGCCAACGGCGGGAAATTGTTGCGGGACTTAGAGATGCCCAACTTCCGTGACTATGCGGTGCATGTGCCTGAACCAGGAGCCCAAGGGATCGGTGACACGCACGAACTTGGCAGATTCATTCGTGATGTAATCCAACTGAATGACGACGAACGCAACTTCAGAGTTTTCGGTCCTGATGAAACGATCTCCAACGGTTTGGAAGCGGTCTTCAACGTCACTGACCGACAATGGGACGCTCGTACTGGCGTTAACGACGAATCACTCGCACGGTCTGGCCGAGTGATGGAAATGCTGAGCGAGCATCAATGCGAAGGCTGGCTCGAAGGCTACCTGCTGACCGGAAGACATGGACTATTCAATTGCTACGAAGCGTTCATTCATATTGTCGATTCGATGTTCAACCAACACGCCAAGTGGTTGAAAGTTACTAGCGAACTGCCATGGCGAAAGAAGATCGCATCGTTGAACTACTTGCTCGCATCCCACGTGTGGCGGCAGGACCATAACGGCTTCACTCACCAGGATCCCGGGTTTATCGATCATGTCGTCAACAAGAAAGCGTCCGTGGTTCGTGTCTACTTGCCACCAGATGCGAACTGTTTGCTGTCGGTAATGGATCACTGCTTGCGAAGTCGTCATTACGTCAACGTCGTAATCGCGGGAAAGCATCCCGCGCCCCAGTGGCTTACGATGGAAACGGCGGAAAAGCACTGTGCCGAGGGAATCGGTGTCTGGGATTGGGCGAGCAATGATGACGGTGGCGATCCCGATGTGGTAATGGCTTGTTGTGGTGATGTGCCAACGCTGGAAACGTTGGCAGCCGTGACGATCATGCGTCAACATTTGCCGGAGTTAAAGATTCGTGTGGTGAACGTGGTCGACTTGATGAAGTTACAACCGCCGTCCGAGCATCCACACGGGCTGAGCGACGATGCGTTCGATGCTTTGTTCACGAAAGACAAACCGGTCATCTTTGCTTTTCACGCGTATCCATGGCTGATTCATCGTTTGACATACCGCCGCACTAACCACCGCAACTTGCACGTTCGCGGATACAAGGAAGAGGGCACGATCACGACGCCGTTTGACATGACGGTGTTGAACGATCTCGATCGTTTTCATCTAGTGATGGATGTGATCGATCGCTTGCCACAAATTGGTGGCAGGGGAATCACATTGAAACAGCACCTCGCAAACAAACTGATCGAGCATCGAGAATACATCTGCACGCACGGTCAAGACATGCCCGAGATTCGCAACTGGACCTGGAGTAGCCCAGAATAGAACAGTCGTGTGTGCTGTTTATCAAAAGAGTTGTGTGTGATGAACGATAGAGATCATTGTTCCACGTCGAAGTCTCTCAAGACAAAGAGGAAGAAAATGACGCTGCGAATCTATTTGATGCGACATGGTGAAACGGAGTGGGCTTTATCGGGGCGGCACACCGGCCGGGTTGACATTCCATTGACCGCAAACGGCGAGGATGAAGCACGACAACTCGGTGAACGGCTGCGTTCGATTCCGTTCCAACACGTCTTGGTGAGCCCGCTGAAGCGAGCACGCCAGACTTGTGAATTGGCCGGATGTGGTGAAAACGCCGATGTCGACGCCGATTTGGCTGAATGGGACAACGGCGACTACGAAGGCCAAACGCACGCGGACGTATTCAAGCATCGGCCAGACTGGAACTTGTTTCGTGATGGGAGTCCCGGCGGCGAGATGCCGAACGAGATTTCGGAGCGTGCGGACCGGTTGATTGACCGACTTAAGAAACTCGATGGCAACGTCGCACTGTTCTCACATAGCCATTTTGGTCGCGTGTTGGGAGCGAGGTGGATCGGATCACCTGTGCAAATGGGGCAGCATCTTATCCTTAACACAGCGTCATTGAGTGTGTTGTGCTACCAGCATGAAAACATGAATCTGCCCGCGATCGAAACTTGGAACAGTTAACCATCAAATTCATGAAACGCAGTGATGCAATCGATGATTCAACGCACCACTCAACCTGAGGCATTCGTTCTAACCAGGTTCACCAATGAACGCTCCTATCGAACAAACACCCACCGGTCTCACCCAAGTCGATGCGCAACATCGACTCGCCACCCACGGTCCGAATGAATTGCCCGAAGAACGAACTGGCGTTTTCAAGGCATTGCTTTCTTACTTTTGGGGTCCGATTCCTTGGATGATCGAGATCGCGGCGGTCCTCTCGCTAATCGTTCAGCACTGGGCTGACTTCGCGATCATATTTGTTTTGTTGGTCGTCAATGCGGCGGTCGGCTTTTGGGAAGAGTTTCAAGCGGGCAATGCTATCGCGGCACTCAAGTCACGATTGGCCCTAGATGCACGTGTTAGACGAGACGGTAAATGGACGACCGTGCCGGCGCGTGAATTGGTTCCGGGCGATTTGATACGCATTCGACTTGGCGATATCGTGCCCGCCGATGCGAGATTGCTGACGGGTGATTCAGTCGATGTTGATCAATCGGCTCTGACCGGTGAATCGCTGCCCGTTTCTCGCGACTCCGGCGACACTGTGTATTCCGGTTCGGTCATCAAGCAAGGAGAGGTGGACGCACTGGTGACCGCCACGGGCAGCGAAACGTACTTTGGAAAGACCGCCAAACTCGTCGAAACCGCCACCACGACAAGCCATTTCCAAAAGGCTGTCCTGCGAATCGGAAATTTCTTGATCGTTGTCGCCGTGGTCATGGTCGTGCTGATCTTGTTGGTCGCGTTGTTTCGAGGCGATCCTATCACCGAAACGTTGCAGTTCGCGCTGGTCCTGACCGTTGCGGCAATCCCGGTCGCAATGCCGACAGTGCTGTCTGTGACCATGGCCGTCGGCGCGAAAACATTGGCTCGCGGTCAAGCGATCGTTAGTCGTTTGGCTTCGATCGAGGAGCTTGCTGGGATGGATGTTCTGTGCAGCGACAAGACGGGAACGTTGACCCAGAACAGATTGACTCTGGGCGAGCCATACCTATTGGATGGGATATCGAAAGAGGAAACTCTGCTCGCGGCCTGTCTCGCGTCGCGAGCCGAGGACGAAGACCCGATTGACGCAGCGGTGTTGGCGGGGTGTCAGTCCGTCCCAATCGATGCCTATGACGTTGTTAAGTTCCAACCCTTCGACCCTGTTCATAAACGTACCGAAGCGACAGTGCATGCCAATGACGGTGGTTCATTTAAGGTGAGCAAGGGCGCACCGCAGGTCGTCTTGAGCCTTGTCGAAAATGCCGACGCGATTCGGAACCGTGTTCATCAAGCGATCGAAGATTTTGCCAAACGAGGTTACCGGGCTCTCGGCGTCGCTCAATATGATGACGTGAACGGATGGCGATTTCTGGGTGTGTTGCCCTTGTCCGATCCACCGCGGGAAGATTCAAAATCGACGATCGCCGCGGCACGAAAAATGGGCTGTGATGTGAAGATGGTCACAGGAGATCAACTTGCAATCGGACGCGAAATCGCAACCCAACTGGACATGGGCGCGAATTTGGTCGACGCCGAAGTTTTTCAGGATACTAGCTACGACGAGTCGGCTCGTGTTGATGACATGATCGAACAAGCCGATGGGTTTGCTCAAGTCTTTCCTGAACACAAATTCCACATCGTTGATGTTTTGCAAAAGCACGGACACATCGTTGGCATGACCGGCGATGGAGTCAACGATGCACCGGCGCTGAAGAAGGCCGACTGCGGCATCGCCGTTTCAGGAGCGACCGATGCAGCCCGGGCGGCCGCAGACATTGTGCTGCTCTCGCCGGGATTGTCGGTGGTGATCGATGCCATTGAGGAAGCGCGTAAGATCTTTCAGCGGATGAACAGCTACGCGATCTACCGTATTGCTGAGACGATTCGCGTGTTGTTGTTCATGACTTTGTCGATCCTGGTCTTCAATTTCTATCCTGTCACAGCGGTGATGATCGTGTTGTTGGCGCTGCTCAACGATGGTGCCATCTTGTCGATTGCCTACGACCGCGTTCGACCGTCTGCCAGGCCAGAACACTGGGAGATGCGATCCGTCCTCGGTGTTGCCAGTGTTCTCGGGATCTCGGGTTTGGTCGCGTCGTTCGGATTGTTCTATCTCGCCGAACGGGTTTATGAGGTTGACCGTGACACAATCCAGTCGTTGATGTACTTAAAGCTCTCTGTGGCCGGACACTTGACGGTTTTTGCAACGCGTACCCGCGGCCCATTCTGGTCAATCCGCCCTGCGAAGGTTTTGTTCCTTGCCGTTGTTGGGACTCAGCTAATTGCGACGTTCATCGCCGTGTACGGCATTTTCATGGTGCCGATCGGATGGAGACTCGCAAGCCTCATCTGGCTCTACGCGATCGCCTGTTTCCTCATAAACGATCGCTTGAAGCTAGTCGCATATCGCTTGTTCGGCAGCACGAGAACGTAGCCGAGGAAATCCCACATGGCGGACGGCCCAGTCGATGCTAACTGACGATGCGATCGTCTTTGCCCAATCGACGCCCCATCTAAGTTCGGTGTGCTGAGCCTGATGCT
>NZ_ANOH01000028.1 GCF_000346505.1 Aporhodopirellula sallentina SM41 | reverse complement strand
GTCAGCAGCGTGGTCAACGCGGGCGACACCGTGGAGGTGAAGGTGCTGAGTTTTGACCGGGATTCGCAGAAGATCGGATTGTCGATCAAAGCCGCTCACGCGGTCGCGGACAAGCCGAGCACTGCGAAGGAAGAGGAAGTCGACGAGCCGCCACGTGAACTCGCTGTACAACCTCAGCACACCGGTCCACTCAAAGGCGGGAATAACCGTGACACCGGCGGCGAACGATTCGGCCTGCGTTGGTAGACGAATCGTGTCGATGGTTTAGCGTTGTTTTTTCGGCTTTCGAACGCATGGTTGGGGATGGGCACCGGTGCGATTTTTGTTTCTTGGCGATGTCGTTGGTAAACCGGGATACTCTGCCGTCTTGAACCGTGCGGCCGGTCTGAAGGAACAACATTCTCTCGACGCGTTGATCGTCAACGCGGAGAACGCGGCCGATGGCGCGGGGTTGATGCCGCGGCAGTATCGGCGGCTGATGGAAGCCGGCGTCGATGCGATCACGTTGGGTGACCATATCTATCGCCGATCGGAGATCATCCCGATCCTGAAGGAAAGCAACCGGATCGTGAAGCCGGCGAACTATCCCTGCGATGCCGCCGGCCGGACTTGGGCGGTCGTCGATACGCCTTCGGGACGACTCGGTGTGATTTCGATCCTCGGGCGTGTTTTCATGCGACCGGTGGACTGCCCGTTCACCGCCGTGGATCGGGTTCTCGACGAAATGGCCAACGAAACCGATGCGATCATGGTCGACATGCACGCCGAGGCGACCGGCGACAAGCAAACGATCGCGCGGTATCTCGATGGGCGGGTGACTGCGGTGCTCGGAACCCATACTCATGTGCCCACCGCCGACGCCCACGTCATGGCGGGCGGCACCGCGATGCAGTGTGATGTCGGCATGTGCGGGCCGTACGATAGTGTGATCGGCCGAGACGTCGGACGGGTAACGAAAACAACGCTGACGTTCGAGCCATGTCACTTTCACGTCGCAACGAAGGATGTGCGGTTGTGCGGGGCGATCGTTGAAACGCGCGAGGACGGATTGGCGGCGTCGATCGAGCGTTTCGAAGAATCCGTTGGCGAAGAAACCGCTTGCCGCAACGGAATGCCCAAAGGGCGCGGGTCGAAAAGAAAGTAACCCACCGGTATTTGTCCCGTAGTTCGGTCTTTCCAAGATCGAGAGGGAGGTTGGCTTTTGGGGTTGGGATTTCGTGCCTCGGAGAGCCGAGGCTACGTGGCGGGGTTCTGGTTGCTGACTCCGTCGACATCGATTTCCGCGAACGTGAGAAAACTTACTCGCAAAAATCTCGATCCTTGTAGCGGAAAACACGGCTCAGAACCGAAAAGAAATGTGAATTCATTTGGACAAACGATTGTTTTTAATGGAGCGGTTGTAGCCTTCGTGCCGATATTGAGGCTGCTTGGTTGCCCTTGGGCGATTGGCGGAAAATTCTCTTGGATCGGTCTTTACTCGGACCGATCAGAGAGAATAATTCTCGCGTTGTCGACGAACACCATCGAGCTTTGGCTGCCTCGGTTCGTCGATCTTTTCACCAGCCTAACGACACGCTCCCAACCTAGAGATCGGTTCACCGCAGGTGAGTCACCTGTGCACGCATGGTTTGCGTTCACTGATGGATTCGCATGGCGAAACCGAAGGTCGATGGTCAGCGCTTTTAACACCTAGTCATGGATCCGCTGTTGGACTGCAGCGAATCGTTGGATCTGTCACAAATCGTTGTTCGATTTTCCCCTGTGCCACCGTTGGCATGAGATCGGGCAACCGTTGTTTCTCCCCACATCAAAAGAGAACCGTCTGTGAACGGCTTGGTCGCATTGGTGGCGGTTGCTGCCATCGTAGGTTTGGTTGCTTTGCTGGAAGCATGGTGGTACCGACGTCAGCTCGAAAAGATTCCTTTTCGGATCCACGTTAATGGAACTCGAGGCAAGTCTTCGGTGACCCGATTGATTGCTGCGGGGTTGCGAGCGGGCGGGATTAAAACCTGCGCCAAAACCACCGGAACATTGGCACGCATGATCTTTGACGACGGGCGTGAGTTGCCGATCTTCCGCCCCGATCGCGCCAACGTGATCGAACAAAAACGGATCGTAAAGACTGCGGTCTCCGAAGGTGCGGAGGCATTGGTGATCGAGTGCATGGCGTTACAGCCTTTGTTGCAATCGGTATGCGAACTCAAACTCGTCCGGTCCACTCATGGTGTGATCACGAACGCCCGTGCCGATCACCTCGATGTGATGGGCCCGACGCGGCTCGACGTCGCTCGCGCTTTGTCGGCAACCGTCCCTGTTGGCGGTACGCTGCTGACGGCGGAAGATCGTGCGGATAGTTTGCAGGTGATGGGAGCGGCGTGTGCGGACCGAGGTTCGCAGTTGCAAAACATCACCGCCAACGACTCGGCGAAGATCACCCCCGAAGAACTCGCGCAGTTTTCGTATCTGGAACACGCCGAGAACGTCGCCTTGTCACTCGCGGTTTGTGAGCAGATGGGCGTTGATCGTGAGGTTGCTCTGCGAGGCATGTGGGAAGCCACACCGGATCCGGGTGCGATGCGTGTTCACCAACAAAACGTTTACGGTGACTCGTGGCATTTTGTCAACGCGTTCGCCGCAAACGATCCCGAGTCGACGACTCGCATTTGGGATGCGGCATACGACTACTTCCCCGGTGTCAATCGCCGCGTGTTGGTGATGAACTGCCGCGTCGACCGCATCGACCGTTCGGTGACGATGGCCGACGCGTGTGTTCACTGGCAAAAGTATGACCGCGTAGTGATCATCGGTTCGGGAACGGACGTTTTCCTCCGTCGTTTGCTCAAGGGCGGGATCGATCAGAATCGGATCCTTTGCTTGGGGAACGCGACGGGCGATGAAGTCGTCTCGATGCTGCTCGAATCATTCGCGGCGGAAAGCAAGAGCGACGTTCCCGCTTACGCGACGGCAGACTCACTGCCGCACGAGGAAGTGGTCGCAAGATGGCACGGTGAGGGTGAATCCTATCGTGCCGAGTTGGCTGCGGAGTCGGTGGTTCCTCCGACAAAAATGAACCAAGAAGATGCGTCAGGCATGCTGTTGGTGGGTGTCGGCAACATCGCCGGTCCTGGGATGGCATTGGCCGAGTACTTTGAAAAGAAGGAAGGTTGGGAACGATTTCAACGTCCCCAATCGGCTCCTGTTCGTGTGATGGAGATGGTCTGAGATGGAATGGCTTGCGTTGTCGATCGGCATCGGGTTGGTCGTCAGTTTGCTGTTTACCGAGGCTTTCGGTTTGAGCG
>NZ_ANOH01000027.1 GCF_000346505.1 Aporhodopirellula sallentina SM41 | reverse complement strand
GGGCGGACGAGATGTTTGTTTCCGCAACCGCAAAAACCGAACTCGACTTTGACGCGGTCGCCGCTGACCTGCGCCGCGCGTTCCCGGACTCCACGGTAATCTCCGACGATTACTACGCGACTCGCCTTGCTGTTGCTGCTGAAATCGCTCGCGAAAACGGAATGTCACCCGACTGCGCACCAATTCGCTGCCTCGAACGCAACGCGGCAGAACATGGTGTGCAACGTCATCTTTCGGTTGTGGTCACTGCCGGCATCGCATTCAACACGCGAATTGACAAACTTGGTGTTCTGGCCGTCACCCAAGATTCCGAAGACCCATCTGTTGCCCAGCCGATTCTTGATGTTCTGCGGGGATACCCACTCGAAATTGAGACTTCCTAGCCGCTTCACGCCGCCCAACATGGTTTTTACGCTAGGCCTGCGGCACACCTTCGACCTTTGGCAACGATCGCTGGCTTTGGTACAATTCTCGTAGTTCAGGCATCGTTCGCTTCGTTT
>NZ_ANOH01000026.1 GCF_000346505.1 Aporhodopirellula sallentina SM41 | reverse complement strand
TGGGGTAACTTGTTTCTTACCGGTCGGTCCGGGTCAGAATAAGTGATTTGGGGGTGTTTTCGTAGGTTCGGTGGTGAGAATAAGTCGGGTGTGGGCGACTTGTTCTCACTGGTTTGGGAAGTTTGCTTGGGAGCGATTCTACTTGTTCTCACTTCCGCACGTGCGGACTTCGTCCTCATGGGTGACACGCTTTTCAGCTTTTGGTTGCCCCCTAAGTGTCCTCCCCACCTCATGAGGGATTTTGGCGGATCGGAGGGCGGTTGGCAAGCATTTTTAGCGGAAGTGGACAGGCGTGCGGTGGAAACTTGTCCGCTCTGTTGTGGGCGGATGGGTAGACTGTCCGGGCTGGTGAAGGTGGGGCGGACGTGCTCGGTGAACCGGCAGCAGTGTTTGAGCATGGAAGTGCTCTCCGTGATGGTCCTTAACAAGCGATGGTCCTTAACATGCGAGAGGGCTTACCACGTGGTGGTTCGCGTTAAGCGATCACGGTATTTCGCAGGTGGCATCTTCCAGCGACTTCACTTGGCGATTTTTGATTTCGTTCTGCTGGCGAACAGTGTGTCTGATGTCGAGGGACTTTGACGATGGCCAACTATTGCAAATCTTCAAGCGGCGAACAGGGACTGAAGTGGGCGCGGGTTTGGTTCAAGCAGTTTTGTCTGTTTCACCGTCGGCCGGTCGATCTTTCGAAGGAGTTTACTGCCGAGGAAGTGATCGCCTTGCGTTCGAAGCGCGACGCGGGCGTTCCGGCATGGAAGCGGATGAAGGTGATCGAGGGGCTGATCGTGTTTCGCGAATCGGTCCAGCATCGCGATCCGGTGGACCTGTTGCCGCTGCGTGAGACGATGCGAGGGATCGTGTCGATCGAACGCGCGAAGTCGGAGGGCTATGACACGATTGACGATGTGGTCGGCAAGATTGATCCGAAGGAACCGGATGCGATTCAGGAGTTTCGGCGTGCGCTGCGTCGGGGCGGAATGGCGTTGAGGACGGAGCGAACTTATGTGGGCAAGTTGAAGAACTTCATGGCCGATCGCGGATTGACTTGTTTGGCGGATTTCGAACGAATCGGGGCGGCCGACGTGGAGGCTCACCTGACGGACCTGGCGGTCGATGGCAACGTGGCGCCGTCGACGCAGAACGTTTCGTTTCATTCGCTGCTGAAGTTCTTCACGTTGGTGCTCAAGCGTGAGATGGGGAAGATCGAGGCGATCCGTGCGACGAAGAAGCCGATGACGCCGACGGTGTTGGGGCCGAAGGAGATCGCGGGCGTTTTCGAGGGGCTCAGTGGGGTGCATTTGACGATCGCGAAGTTGTTGTATGGATGCGGGATGCGGATCAGCGAGGCGATCCGTCTACGGGTCAAGGATATCGACTTCGCGAACAAGCAGATTGAGATTCGGCAATCG
>NZ_ANOH01000025.1 GCF_000346505.1 Aporhodopirellula sallentina SM41 | reverse complement strand
AGTTGGACCGTTCGTGTTCACTGAAGGTGCGAGTGGCTCGTTGCACCCTGACAAGAGTGCAATCAAAGCGAACGGGATACAGTTGCGTACGAGGCGAAACATTGGTCGGTCGGGTAACGTCACGGTTCAGCGGGGCCGCGCGAGCGACGCACCATTTCAAAAAGGTCAACTCGCGGCCTCCGTTGCAACCGATGGTTCGTCGCCTTGTCGGCAATTCTTTGGCGTAATCTCACCATCCAATCAAGGAGTCACTGAATGCTGTCGGCAACAGCGTCGTCACCAATGCCCGGATTCTTGAGCTTAACAGTAGTGCAAATCCAGGTTCCAAGCACGAGAAAACAGGCCGAGATAATTATCAACGCTGCGACGCCACCATTCGATTGTTGCGGCAATGCCCCGAGTATTCCGCCAGCGCCAAAGAGCGTTAGCAGCGTACCGAGAAGGCCAGCAGATTTCGGACTAAGTGGTTTACTCATTTCTTGTTCCATGGTGCATGTTGTGTGATCGGTAGAGCTGAGAGAAGTTGCGAGTCAAATCAAGTGACGCTCGTTGGTTTAATCCCATCGACGAACGTCACGCATCAGCGGGCGGCGGGAGTTGAGCGTCCATTGGTAAAACCTCTCCACCGCCGCTCCGTTGCATGCGATGGTTATGCATGGAATGTTCGGCAAGTCCGATCATCCAGTGAAGTATCACCTGACCGCCAATTCTAGTGTGCCGAAGGAGGTCCGAGCAACGAGCGCGCATCGACACAACGCGAATTATCCAACATCCGCCGATGGGCAAATGGATTGACGATGTCGAGCCATTCAAAACCCAGACCGCCGTCATCGACAATCGTTTTGCCCAAATCGGCAGTTTGAAAATCCAAGGTTTCAATCGAAGTCATCCGCGTTCATTGTTCGCCAACAATAACGTGGCCAACACCCGGACGATCGCGACGTTCCGATCATAGAAACGATCGGATCGGATCCGCGAAATTCCCGGCCTGCGATCGGTACGCCGCGATCGAGTATCCATCAAGTCGAAGTTTGAAGCGAAGCTACCAAAATCGTTCAGTGAGTAACGGTCGGAAACCGCAGAGTCATTCGCATAACGGTAGCGTTATGCGGGCGGGCGCGTTGGATTAACCATCTCAAACGTAATCTCGCCCGCTCCGTATCAACGCATGGTTATCCACCGATTTCCTGGCCGGTCGGAACCAACGATCGGATTGCCTCTGGAGCCAAGTCCGCACCATTGGGCCAGCAGATTGTTTTGCATACCGGATCGAGTGTGAACTGCGCGAAGACAGTTGGGTTAAGAAGCGGCTCGAACATTGGACCACTCAGCAGCGGCAGAAGGTCCACCGTTGCGTCGCATCCGTCGCTAAAACGAACAGAGAGAGAGGTTGGACCAGCAAGTTCAGCGTTGAGAATGTGCAGTATCATTATCGTCAATCCAGCGGTTCGATTGGCAGTAATGGTTGCTGTGCCTCGGCAAGAGCCCAGTCCGCAAACAGGGCGTCGCGGTGAAGCTCGCACCATTCGCCAACAAGTTTTGCGGCACGGCGAGGCAACCTACCCTCCAGTATAGCACCTGTGCGAATTTCGACGATTGCTTCGGAATCGCCGTAGATCGCGTGAAAGTGCGGCGGATTGTGGTCGCGATAGTAGATGTAGACGGCGATGCCGTAAAATTCGGATATACGTGGCATCGCCGCAGTCTACCACACACCTCCTACTACCGGATAACGGTCGGGTTCAGCGGGGCCGCGCGAGTGACTCACCATTTCAAAAACGTCAGGTCGCGGCCTCCGTTGCAACCCATGGTTCCCCGGTACGTAGAGCAGAGACAGGGATCAATCGTAATTGTCCCATGTCGCAAATACGTCGTCAATCGAATCCACCCATTTACCGGGCGGCACAACGAAGAATCGCTTTGGGTCAGGCGTTGCACCAGCGTATGTGGCCGTCGAATAGTCGTCCGCAACCTTGTGCTCGGCAGTTGAGACCATTAGCCAGACCCCATTGCCAGCTTGGTAAGTGTACCCTTCAGCGTGATGCGGCTGACGCTTCCATTTCGCGGCTTGTTCCGTAAGGCGATGATAGTGGTTGATGTATTTCGTGCGTCGATACAGGCGTGGACCAAAACAGCACACGACCGCGGCAATCGCTGTTAAGATTAGCGCAGTTTTGATGGTGAAACGTTTACGCATCAAACGAGCTGGCAATCTCAGTCGGGGAACGGCGGCGATCAGCGGGCCGGGAAAGTTGATTGTCCATTCGTGAAACCGCGCAAGCCCGGCTCCGTTGCATCGCATGGTTCGCCCATTTGCTTAGGTTGCCTGTGACAGAGCGAGCAACACCACCACAAATACATGAAGCCAATATAGACGCATGAACGGATCAGCGTGCCGATGTGATGTGAGTACCGCATCGAATAGGTCACATATCCGGATTCAATAAGCAACATGCCGATCAAGACAATGGTTGCGAATATGCCCCACCCGTACGTGAAGCGATCGAAACGGGGAAACAACTGAATCCGAGTGGACCGCCTAATACCGATGCCAATTAGGGCGACGGCGACGGGAAAGAGCAATGCGGTTGAAATCACCGATCCAGCAATTCCAACGGCAACCGAATCGGTGGTCGTACCAAACCCTTCGTTGTTCGCGATGGTGTAAAAGAAATGTTTCTCTCGCCACGGGGTTGAGCAGTACAGTGCGACACCGATCAGTGCGAGGCCCCATTTGTAGATTGGCAGTGCGGCAGGCGATCGACTTCCGGCATCAGCCAGAATGCCGCTAGGCTTCAACGTTGACGGTTCGTATGGATTTGGCATGAGCAGATGAGGTGAGTTGCTCAGTTGGGCGAACG
>NZ_ANOH01000024.1 GCF_000346505.1 Aporhodopirellula sallentina SM41 | reverse complement strand
TCGGATCCTGGTAACGGGTCGCCCGGATTGGGGCGGACCAATTTCGCGGTGTGCCTTGGCGACGCGATCGAAGGTTTACATGAGGGTCTGTGGCGGTACGAAGCCAACCAGTGGGCCCCGACCGGTCGCGATCAAATGCGGGCGACCGGTCGAGGAATGTTTGTGCCGAGGATGGTGACGACGTTTGATGACGTGACCGATGGACTCGCAACAACGATCATGCTCGGCGAGATTGCCACCGACCTTGGAGACAGGGACACTCGAACGACACCCTCGATTCAAAACGGATGGTCGGGCGGCGTTTTAGATAACGTCCAAATTTGTCGCGACCAAATCGATCGTACCCGACCGATGTTTTGGGACGTCGCATCGACCGTTCAGTTGTCGGCGAATCCCGCCCAGGGACGTGGTCACCGGTGGGCGGACGCGATTGCGTTGATGACCGGATTCAACACGGTCCTGCCTCCCAACCGGGAACTCTGTTTCGGTGGCGATGAAACAACTATCGGAACGTTAACGCTCAGCAGTCGCCACCAAGGCGGTGCTCACATCGCCATGGGCGACGGTTCCATCAAATTCATCACCGATTCGATCGAGTGCGGGAACCAAAGCCGAACCGTTCAGTTGAACGGAACAGCCGAATTCGCGCCGGGGAGCCCCAGCGTTTTCGGGTTATGGGGTGCGTTGGGAACACGAAACCAATCCGAATTGATTGATGACATACTCTGAGCCGCGAAGTTCGTTACCCCGTTAAGCTTTGGCGAGTTTAATTAACAACTCCGCACCGCGCCGGAGAGTCTCGTCGCTGGCGGCGAAGCTGATTCGGAAGTGAGAATCCTTCTGGCTGAAGATATTGCCAGGGATGATCAACAATCCTTGCGAGATGGCTCGCTCGACAAACGCGGCACCGCCTTCGTTTCCGGGTGCTTTGGGAAATAGGTAGAACGCCCCGCCCGGTGATGTCAATTCGTAGTGAGGTGACAACTGTTCGACGAGGTAGTCGCGTTTCTTGCGATACTCGTCAACGTTTGCTTTCATCGAAACTTCCATCGCTCGCAGGGCACCCCACTGAGCCGGTTGGGGCGAACATACAAACGAGTACTGTTGGATCTTCAGCATCGTTGCGATGACCTCACGTGGTCCGTGGACGTAGCCAACACGCCATCCCGTCATTGCGTGTGATTTGCTAAATCCATCAATCACAATTGCGTCGGGGTTGTCCGAGGCGGGCGAGTAAAAATCACCGTCATAGAAAAAACGGCTGTAGATTTCGTCCGAGAGCAACGCGACGTTGTGCTTGGCGGCGATTGCGGCAACCGCCTTCAGGTCCGCCTCCGTTGCAGTCACGCCGGTGGGGTTTGCGGGGCTGTTGACCAAAACCATTTTGGTTTTGGGAGTGATCGCGGCCTCAATTTTTTCCGGATCGAGGCGGAAATCGGGATAAGAATCGACCATTACCGGTACCCCGCCGCAAAGGCGAACGAGAGCCGGGTACATGACGAAGTAGGGATCGAGGAAGATCACCTCGTCGCCCGGATTGACCATCGACAACATCGACAGGACGAGCCCGCCACTGGTGCCGCTGCTGATAAAAACATCCCGGTCTTGGCCAGGGTATTTTTCGTTCACTTCGGCCAGGACGGCGTCCCGCAGCGGAGCGATTCCTTGCGTCGGTGAGTACGCGTTGCGGCCGGATCGGATCGCTTCGATCGTGGCGTCTTTGATTTCATCGGGCACGTCGAAATCGGGCTGGCCGATCGACAAGTTGATCGGATCTTTGAGTTTTGCGGCAAGATCAAAGACACGGCGGATCCCGCTGCTGTCAAAAGAGGCCGTGCGTTCAGCGATCCATGGGTGCATGATGACGTCGATGTATAGTGGGTGAAACGGATTGGAAAGCCCTAGTATCGGCGTTGTTTTCCCTTTGAACAGTGATCTGATTTGAAAATCGTCTATCTCACCGCTGGTGCCGCCGGAATGTATTGTGGCAGTTGCATGCACGATAATTCGCTCGCCAAGGCGATGCGAGCTCTCGGCGACGACGTGCTGCTGCAGCCTGTTTACACTCCGATCCGCACCGATGAGATGGATATCGCGTCGGATCGGATTTTTCTCGGTGGTATTCAAGTCTACCTCTTGCAGCAGTTTCCGTTACTACGATGGGTGCCCCGGTTCATGCGGTCCTGGATGGACCGGCCCGGCATTATTTCCGCAGCGACCCGCCGTGCCGTGGGAACCGATCCGGCAAAGCTCGGTGATCTGACTCTGTCGATGCTCCGCGGTTCCCATGGACGCCAAGCCGGTGAAGTGGAACGATTGGTCCAGTGGCTCGAAACGGAGATCCATCCCGATGCGATCATCTTTAGCAATCTTCTGATCGGCGGCATGATTCCAGTGATCGCAAAACGCCTGCCGAACACAAAAGTGGTTGTTGTTCTGCAAGGCGATGATCTTTTCCTCGAGCAGCTTCCCGACGACGTTCGCGCTGAAGCGGTTGAGTTGTGCAAAGGCCTTGCCGCCGACGTCGATACGTTCGTGACTCACAGTCGATTTTATCGAGACAAAATGAGTGAACTGTTCGATGTTCCGGAGTCGAAGTTCGATGTCCATCCTCTCTCGATCGATTTGAAACCGTTTCGCGAGCAAGCCGCGGAGATCGAGACGCCCGCGACGAAACCCGATGACACCAATCACGCCAAGCAATCAGGCGAGTTTCGAGTTGGCTTCTTTGCCCGGATCGCTCCCGAAAAAGGGCTGCATGTGCTTGCCGATGCGTTTGAGAGGTTGGCGACGGATCCTGCCCATTCACACATCACGTTGCACGCGGCGGGATGGCTCGGTGAACACAATCAGTCCTATCTCGATCAGATTACGTCATCGTTGAAGGCGGCCGGTTTGTCAGATCGGTTTCACTACCATGGCAGCCCATCGCTCGAAGAAAAAGTCTCGTTGATGCGAACGTTTGATCTGCTCAGCGTTCCTGCGCCGTATGAAGATCCGAAAGGACTGTTCTTACTCGAGGCGATCGCTTCGGGGGTACCGGTTTTGCAACCCGCCCACGGTGCGTTTGTGGAACTAGTCGAAGCTACGCAGGGCGGAGATTGTTTTCCACCCCATGATGTCGATGCTCTTTCGAAAGCAATCGTTGAACTGAGCCGCGATGGCGAACGTTTGAATCGTTATCGTTCCATGTCTCAAGCGATGCTCGAACAGAATCACAGTATCGAGGCTGCCGCGACGCGGATGCGGGCAACCTGTTCCTCCTAGGCGACGCGTGCTCGAAGGGGCGATGCAAGGCATTTTTGCACGGAAATAACCGCTGCAAATTTCTCGGTGTCAGAACCACCGACGTAACACAGTGGTAACATTCGGTTCTTACTCTGTACCTCGAGGGTCGGCGAAATGCTTTGCCGGCAACCTGACGGTTTCACGCATGTGGCCTCATCCGTCAATCAGAGTATGAAGGAACCTAGAAATGCAAAGAAGAATCAGTGTGCTGTGGCGAGCAAGTGCCACGGCTTTGATGGTCTGTATCGTTTCCGTGCTCGCGATCCCGATGGCGTCCGCAGAGAGTCCATCGGAATTGTTGGAAAAAGGAATCTACACGGAAGAAACCGTCGGCGATCTCGCCGAAGCGATCCGGGTTTACAAACAGGTCGTTACCGAAGGAAAAGAATCGCGGACCGCGGCGGCACACGCTCAGTACCGAATCGGGTTGTGCTACGAAAAGCAAGGTGAAACCAAGAAAGCCACGGACGCGTTCCAAGCGGTCGTCGACGAATATCCCACCGAGAAGGAATTGGTCGCACAGGCGAAATCGCACCTCCCGAGCGAACTGCAGTTGTTGCCGGCGCCGTGGGGCGAAGGTGACGAGCTGATTTTTGAAATGAAGTTGCAGACCGGCTTGGGCGTCGGAATGCAGGTGTTCCGGATCGCGAAGTCAAAGCTAGACGAACGCGACGTTTGGGAATGCCAAAATTGGCAGATCGTTACCATCAACGGTCAAAGGGGAAAGAGCCGTGTGTTCGCCGATGCAAATACGTTTGCACCGATTCAAAGTACATGGAAACACACCATGCTCGGAAAGGCCTCGGCAGAGTATCGCGATGGCGAGGTTCGTATTCAGTTGGCAAACAAGAACGAGCCCGTCGTTCTGAAGTCGGACGGATCCTGGTTTGATAATGAACAAGCCGCTGAGGTATTTCGGCGAATGCCGCTCGAAGAGAACTACCAAACGAAGATTCGCGTCATCTCGTCACTCGGGGCGGCAGAGATACCGATCGGATTGGAGGTGACAAAGCTGGAATCGATCACGGTTCCCGCGGGAACGTTTGAGTGTTTTCAACTGAAACTCGAGATTGGGCAAACATTTTGGATCTCCAACGACGAGCATCGCTATATCGTCAGGTTCGAAGCCGGCGGCGTGACCGCGGACCTTACCGAAATACGGAACTCACAAGAGTCGATTCAGACAACGGTGGAACGCGAACGATTTTCGGTGAAACTGCCTGCCAATTGGTACGCCTATACGCCAAACTCCCCGGATCAGAACGACGATCCGTCGACGCAGATTATTGACCCCAACGCATCAATGGACGCCAGGATTGAGGGCGGCCCGCTAAAGAAACTTCAGGCCAAACACGGTACCGTGCGACAGTGGTTGGAAGCATCCTTGGCCGAGTACGAAAAGCGTATCTCCACCTTCAAAATCGGTGGCGAGGGGATCCAAACGGTTCGAGTCGGAGATCGCGAAGGTGTTTCGGCGGTGTTTGAGTATGTTGAAAACAACAAAGCTAAGAAAGCAAGGCGAGTTGCCGTGTTCGGTGATGAGTCTGCCGTGAATCTTCGTTTTACCGCAGATGCAGATATCTTTGAAACGTTGCAACCATCCTGCGAGCAGATTCTCGCCAACTTGAATCTTAAGTAGAGCCCGCGATCATGCGTGACGACCGCTTGGCGTGGCCGATCGTATTGCTGTTGTTGATCGTCCTCGTGCCCTCGTTGGGCATGATGTGGATGATGCGCGAAGCGGTGGAGAACGAACGTCTCGCATCCGATCAACGGTTGCGAGAGGCCTACGTGATTCAACTGCAGTCAGGGAAGAAGTCTATTCGTGATCGATGGCGATCACAGATGGAACACGGCGTCGCGTTGCTCGCGACCGATACACCGGCGATTGTGTTTCAACGTTTGGTATCGAGCGGATCGGTCGATGGTGTTTTGATCCGTGACGGCGACGGGAAGATTCTCTATCCCACCGTTTCCGTTCTCGGTCAAAACTCAGTTGAAATTCGAGTCCCACGTTGGCGCCGGGCACAGCGGTTAGAGTTTGCCGAGCAGGATTATGCGGCCGCTCGTGACCTCTACGCTGAACTCTCAGAAGAGCAACTCGGCGATGAAGATCGTTGCCGAGCGATGCAGTCGAGGATTCGTTGTTCGCTCAAACTCGATGAGACCGACATCGCATTGACCCTTCTCGAACAGCTCAGCGAGGATGACGAAGCTTTCGACGGTCGTGGCCGTTCCTTTGCCGCTACGGCTCAGTTGCAAATGCTCGAACTATTGGATCCGGGTACGGAGCCGTATCGTTCGGTGATGACACGTTTGGAGAATCGGCTGAACGATTACAGCAAGCCCATGGTGTCAACGCAGCGGCAATTCTTGATGAGCCGGTTGTTGGATATTGATTCTTCTTCGTTGACATTCCCGACCCGAGATGCGGAACTGCTCTCATCGGAGATGATGTCGAATTTCAATGAAGCATCGGTGCAAAACGAATTGAAACCGACATCGGATCCCGATCTCTGGACACGTATGTCCAAGGATGGACGGCTCGTCGAATGGCACCGTGTCGCGAATTTGAAGCAGCGACTGATGGCGTTGACCGATAACGTGCCACTGGCCTCAGGGATCGAATTTGTGATCTCGCAACCGAATGAACAATCCACCGGGATGATGGATGTTTCGTTGGGAGCGGGCTTTGGGGGTATGCGATTGGGACTCGCCGAATCCTCGCCGAACTGGGAGGAAGCCAAAGCAAGTCAGAACCGGGTATTGCACGCTTGGATTGCTTGGTTGGTAGTCTTCGTCACCTGTGTCCTCGCGTGGTTGTTGTCGAGAACCCTGAAGCAAAGACTGCGACTGGCTCGACTCAAGAATGATCTCGTTGCGACAGTCTCGCATGAACTGAAAACTCCGCTGTCATCGATCCGGTTGCTGGTCGATACCTTGTTGGATTCCGATCGCGATGCAGCGAATGAGCAATCGATAAAACGAGATCGAGAATACCTCGAACTGATCAGTCACGAGAACGCGCGACTGACACGTCTGATCGACAACTTCTTGACGTTTTCACGAATCGATCAGGGACGTCAAGACTTCGAATTCGAATCAATCGATTTGCGAGACGTAGTTGGTCAAGCGATCGCGATCTTTCGCGAACACTGGAAAGAGGTGGATTCCTGTTTGCGAGTCCAGCACACCTCACCGGCAACCATCATGGGTGATAAGGACGCGCTGGTAGCGGTAGTTGTGAATCTTCTGGAAAACGCGTGGAAGTACAGCGGCGACAATCGGCAGATAATTCTCGTGACAGGTGTCGATGGTGAATCGGCGACGTTGAAAGTTGAGGACAACGGCATCGGACTGAACGCTCGCGCGAAGAGACGCGTCTTCGACCGGTTTTTCCAGGTCGATCAACGGGTCGCGCGGAGTCGGGGTGGATGCGGGTTGGGACTGAGTATCGTTAGTGCGATCGTTGAGTCCCACGGTGGGGCAATCAGCGTCGAAAGTGAATTTGGTGTCGGCAGCACGTTTACCGTAACGCTGCCTGGTGTCGATAAGCATGACGCCGGTGAATGCGATGGTGATGAGCGCGATGTCAATGAACGCGATGTCGATGAGCAAGGCATTGATGAGCAAGGCGTCGATGGACATGCTCGACATGCTGACGTCGCGGCTCGTGAGGAAACGCACTGATGGATCCATCCAAGCACATTTTGATAGTGGAAGATGACCCTACGTTGTTACGAGGGTTGAGCGACAATTTTCGTGCCGCCGGATACGAAGTCTCAATGGCGACCGATGGACAGCTCGGGTTAACGCTTGCTCTGACACAACCGCCCGACGTGATGTTGCTCGACATTATGTTGCCCAAAATCAACGGCTATGATTTATGCCGTCGTGTACGTCATGAGAAACACGATTTTCCAATCGTGATGTTGACCGCCAAAGGCCAAGAGGAAGAGATTGTCCGCGGATTGGAACTCGGGGCGGATGATTACGTCACCAAGCCGTTCGGGATACGCGAATTGCTGGCGCGAGTCGCTCGTCTCCTTCGACGCGATCGAATCGATAGCAAACAGGTCGTTCTGCTCGGTAAGTTGGTTCTCGATCGCGACGCGCGCCAACTGACGCACGACGGGGAGGAAATCCCATTGACGCAGAAGGAGTATCGCTTGCTGGACTATTTCGTCGCGAACCCACAACGGGCATTAACGCGGAGCAGCATTCTGGATGCGGTTTGGGGCCGTTCGATTATCGTTAGCCACCGCAGCGTCGATCGTTGTGTGACGACGCTGCGAAGTAAAGTCGAGACTCAACCGGGGCAGCCCAAAATGATCCAAACCATCCGAGATATCGGCTATCGGTTTGAAGTGCCCAAGACATAGACCGTTCGATCACAAACGGGCGAACCGACTTCAGTCGAGCACCGGTGTGTGTGCATTTGGGTCGTCCGGATCCGTGCTCGCGTTCTCCACGGGGCCAACGACCGAAGGTTGAGAACTCATTCCCGAACATCCCGTCATCATAATGATTCCGCCCACCAGACATAACGTCATACACTGCAACGCTGACTTCATTTGATTCCTGCTTTCTGCTGGAACATTTCCAGCAAGGTGTCAAAGGTTCTGATTTCGGATAGACGTTGATAATGTTTTAAGAACCTATCCGAATGCTCCGCGGCTGATCGGCATTCGCCGCGGTTCTCGGATAGGTTTTAACTTGATTTGAGCATCCCGACGCGAAGTAGTTGAGCGACCAGAGTCGGTACGGGTCACCTCTATTGATTATTGCCCCATCCATAAAACATTCGATGTGGTGTTTTCGCATTCGAAAGCAGATCGAATATTTTCTTAGTTGGCGTCGAAGTCAAGCAAGAAACCAATCAATGTTGGATTGCCGATAGCCATGGAAAGCAATGCTCCCTAAGACGCTGTTGTGGGTGCGCGATCATTGAAAAGATAAGACAGTCAAAGTCCATGGATTAATTACCGCTGATCGAAAAGTTGTTTGGTCCTTTGACGTGCGAGCGAAGAATGTCTGTTGCAGGCACATATCCGATGATTGTTCATCAAACAAGTTTGGGATTTGTGAGGAGATCGCCTCCGCTGATCATGACTAAGGGGCCACATGTGCGTTTATTATCTATGAAGTAGTTTTTGAAAAATTGTGCGGACGAAAGAGGCGACTTCGGAAGTAGATAGGGGATGCTGAATCAAAGCAGTCTGACGGAAAGGCGTGCATTTTGTTTCGATCGGATTGTCTGCATCACAGAAAATGGTATTCCCGATAACGTCTAAGGAGCTATGAATGTCGAAGAAGAAAGAACGAGTTTCGAACGGTTTTACTCTGGTTGAGCTGCTCGTTGTTATTGCAATTATTGGAGTGTTGGTTGGACTTCTGTTGCCGGCGGTGCAAGCCGCACGCGAGGCCGCACGGCGAATGAGTTGCAGCAATAATTTCAAACAGATTGGTTTGGGGATTCACAACTACCATGCCGCATACAACGCGATGCCGAAGCATGGAGGTGGTACCAAGGCGATGCCTACAGGGCGTGTCAGTGACAAGAACAATACAACGTTATTGAGCTTTCTGGTTGGCTTGACACCGTTTGTGGAACAACAGGCGATTTGGGAACAGGTGACAACCGGTCGCGATTCTTCCGGCGCTGCTTACCCTGGAATGGGACCATCACCGTGGATCGTTGACTTTGATCCATGGGCATCCAATATTCCGACCTTTCGTTGTCCCAGCGATCCGGGGCGTGGACGGTCCGGAAGCGGCCGAACGAACTACGCTGCCTGTTTGGGTGACGACGCGTTCATGGCGTTGTCCGGTGGGAAAAACTCCACAGATGTTTATGAAGACATCGCGGGCATGTGGGACCGACTGCAGTACCTTGAGACTGGTACCACCGAAAACAACACGACGGCTCAACTCGCCCGAGCGAACTGTCGCGGTGCGTTTCAAGTGCGGCATCAGTTGAAATTCCGCGATATTCTCGACGGACTCGCGAACACTATCATGTGCGGCGAGATCGCGACCGGGCTCGGCAATCGAGAAGTGGTCGGCGAAATCGCATGGGACGTTACCGATGTGATCGCCGACAATGGCGACATCAATGTGCAGTTGTGTCGTGATCGGCAAAACCCCGATCGACCCCGCTTTCTGATCGGTGCTGTCAATAATTCTTCGCGAGCCCGTGGTTATGCGTGGGCGGATGCACGTTTGAGCTACAGTGGTTGCATGACGATCATGCCACCGAATAGTCCGAGCTGTTCGCGTGTGGGCGAAAATGAGCAGGCGATCGTTTCGATGGGAAGCCGCCACCAAGGTGGGTGTCACGTCTTGATGGCAGACGGAGCGGTCAAGTTCATCACCGACAGCATCGAAGCGGGAACTCAGTCTGACACTCCCGCGACAGGTGCGGAGAGCCCATACGGCCTGTGGGGGGCTCTCGGAACACGTGCGTCGCGGGAAACTATCTCCGGCGAATTCTGATCGCAACGAACGGGTCGCCGGCGGACCAACCGCGGTACGCAGCGCAAAGCACGAAAAACGAAGATAGACGAGTGAAGAGAAGACGGTAAGGTACGTCGTTCGATAGGCAAGTCGACCGGTGCGATTGATTGAATTTCAATCGTCATCGCACCGGTAAGAATTGTTTCGACAACGTGATGCCTGTGGCCGATTCTCTCACTGGACTATCTGATGTTGATCCGGATTGTTGCGTTCATCGTCTTGTTGGTTGGGGCCGCTGGTGGACTTGCTCACGCGGTCGACGGCGCTCCTGACCAAACAGTAGACGGCAAACAACAGCGTGTGCCTTTCACGCTGGTTTCCGCCATCACGCACGTTCAGCCGATGACCGGAATCGTGCTGTGGTCCGACAATCCGAACGTGGATACTGATGCGATTCAGTTGGAGTTTCGGTACTGCGGCTATGACGAAGTGGTTCGGCCAGACGGCAGCTATGATTTCAGCCGGATTGAAACGCTGCTTGACGCGGCTGCATCGCGAAACCATCAAATGGTGTTGCGTTTCTACTTCGTTTATCCCGGCAAGGAAACGACGGTTCCAGAATTTATACGAAGTCGGTCCGACTACGAGGAAACCGTTGCGAAGAGTGAAGGAAAGCGAACGCATTTTTGCGATTGGGGCAACGACACGCTGCAGCAATTCACTCTCGATTTCTATCAGAAGTTTGCCTTGAAGTACGATGAGGATCCTCGATTAGCCTACCTGGAAACGGGATTCGGTTTGTGGGCGGAGTATCACATCTACGATGGACCGCGAAAGTTGGGTGTCACCTTTCCGAGTAAACGATTTCAGGCTCGCTTTCTGCAGCGGATGCAGTCATCGTTTCGACACCTGCCGTGGATGGTCAGCATTGATGCGTCGGATTCACGCTATTCGCCGATCGAAGGCAACGCAGAGCTGATGTTGTTGCGGTTTGGGGTTTTCGATGACTCGTTTTTGTGCAAACAGCACGCTCGAGAAAACGAGAACGATTGGAAAATCTTGAGATCCGATCGTTGGAAACACTCGCCAGGTGGTGGTGAATTTAGCTACTACACGAATCTCGACCAACGAAACGCTCTTGCTGCAGATGGCCCCCATGGGATCGCGTTCGAAAGCGATGCACGGAAGTTCCATATCTCTTTCATGATCGGAAACGACCAGACACGGTATCAATCGATGGAACGCATTCGGCAGGCAGGTCTGTCGACCGGTTACCGGTTTCGGGTCACCGACGCGGTACGAAGTGGTTCGACCGTGGAGTTGCAGGTCCGCAATGAAGGTGTCGCGCCGCTGTATCGGGATGCTTTTTTCGCGATCGGTGGACAACGCGCCGGCGACTCATTGAAAGGACTGTTGCCTGGAGAAACCATGACGGTGCGGTTGGCTGATTCAGAGCATCCGACAGAGCATACGCTTTCAATCGAAAGTGACCACATTCTACCGACGCAGGAGATTCAGTTTGTCGCGGATCTGCGGTGAGGCAGTGTCGCGACGGGACTTTGATGAACTTGATTGTCGGACTGTAGTTCTCCGAATTTGGGTGTTCGAGGTGCGCGACACTTGGAACGCATTCGAGCACTGATCCGTCGATCGGACAGTTTTGTTGCCGGTCTGATAAAGTGTGGCATCGTGTTTTGGTTGCTCGTACCGTGTTTGGGCTGTTTCTGAATGCCTGAGCACATGGTTACGACTGAGCGAAAATTTGCTTAAATTTCTCGCTGCGTGTTCCTATCTCGAACGACTGTCTCCTCTCAAATCTAGAAATTTCACATGGTCCGTACTGCTTCGACAATGATGCCGCTTGGCACCGCCGCACCTGAGTTTTCGCTGCCGGAAACCGACGGAGGCAACGTCTCGCTCGCCGATTTCAAAGACAGCAAGGCTTTGTTGGTGATCTTCATGTGCAATCACTGTCCGTATGTGAAGCATGTCGCCGAACAGTTGAAATTACTCACCGACGAGTACATGCAGCACGGCGTTGGTGTCGTTGGAATCAACAGTAACGATATCGCCAAGTATCCGGACGACAATTTTGATGCGATGAAGAAGGAGAAGGGAGATCGCGGGTATGCGTTCCCGTACGCTCTCGACGAAGATCAGTCGGTTGCGATTTCCTATGGTGCCGCCTGCACGCCGGACTTTTTTCTCTTTGATGCCGATCACAAGTTGGTCTATCGCGGGCAACTCGATAGTAGCCGTCCGAGCAACGGTGAACCGGTAACCGGAATCGATCTGCGGACTGCAATTGACGAGACGATCGCCGGACGTAGCGCGGCTGTCGAGCAAAAGCCTTCGATCGGTTGCAACATCAAGTGGAAAGAAGGAAACGAGCCAGGATATTTCGATCCGAAGGGAAGCGGATACTAAGACTCCATCTGCGCGCCTTGCGAAGTTGAGAACCCGATTCGCCGGCGGGAGTTGGCACCGGGGCGTCCTGTCGCCACTACGGCGAACGCCGACCGGCGATGAGTGTTCCGCCAGGTTTCGTGCATGCTGCTAAGGCATCTGTCTCAGGGTGACTTCCGTGCGGTAGCGTTTGCCGTCACGCAGGATCACCATCTCGAGCGGTTCGTTGGTCGGGGCCATGCCGACGCGGGCAACGAGATGGTCATCGTCCTCAATCAGGCAACCGTCGAACTGCAGAATAATGTCGTTGTTCTGCAGTCGTGCGGCTTCGGCGGGTGAGCCTGCTCGGACGTTCTTCACGCGGGCACCGCCGAATTTCAGTTCGTCTTCGTGGTAGAGCGAAGACACACTATCAGGGCTGATTTTCATCGAGGCGTATTGACCCGACCCGGTGGGGAACTCGGCTGCGGCGAATTCTGGATCGAGCGTGACACCGAGATAACCTCGGCGAAGTTCCCCGTGCAGAATCAGTTCTTCGGCAACCCGTGCTGCCATGTTGATCGGGATGGCGAATCCAATGCCCTCGCTGCCGCCGCTGCTGCTGGCGATTGCCGTGTTGAGTCCGATAACTTCGCCGCGGAGGTTCAGCAGTGGACCACCGCTGTTGCCTGGGTTGATTGCGGCATCGGTTTGGAAGAAGTCCTGCAAATCGATGCGTTCTTCGCCGAGAGACAGATCGCGACGTCCTTTGGCACTCATGATCCCGAACGTGACCGAGTGGCTCAGGCCAAAGGGGCTCCCGATGGCGATAACAAAATCGCCGATTTGGACGAGATCACTGTCTGCGATGCGTGCGGCAGGCGGCATCCGCTCGGCCGCGGGCATCGGTCGACGTCCGCCTCCGCGTGAGCGATAGGGAGCGGTGGTCAATTTCATGACCGCGACATCCGTGCTGGCGTCCATCAGGATTTTGTCCGGAGCCCAGCGTCGACCGTCGCTCGTTCGCATGACGATTTGGTCCGCCGAGGCGCCTTTGATGACGTGTCGGTTTGTCAGGACCCAGCGATCGCCGGCGATTTCGAGCACGACGCCGCTGCCAGCTTCATCGTATGACTCCGCCGTGGCGCCCTTGCCCGTGACCTTGTGGGCTTCGATATGGATAACGCTCGGTTTAACCAGTTGCGAGACGCGTCGGACGAGGTTTCCGAGACGGTCGAACTGAGCGACTTCTTCGGCGAGCTCGTTGAATAGACGCTCTCGATGGCTGTCGATCTGACTGCCTGTTGGCATCATCCCGAGGGTGGCACGGGGGGAAGCGTTGGGCTGCGCGTATTGAGCAGACGGTGGGTATTTGGCGGCCTGTGGATACTGTGCCGAGCGGGAGATCGGTCCCGTCCGCGACAAAGGCGCCGAACTGTCCTGACCCAACACGGGGTTGGGCGACGTGAGGCATTGCCCGACGACGACTGCCGAGAGCAAGACCGCCACTAGGTTCACCGTTTTCGGGGGTGAAAACGTTGGATTTTCGTCGTTTTTTTGGTTCCAGCTCGGCATCGAGACCCTTTCCATCAAAAATGACCCCGACTCTCGTTTGGAGCCCGGACGCCAGGATTGTAGGCATCGTCCAGGCCACCGGACCAGCTTTGAGAATCAGCGACATTCAGTCACGACTGCCAAAACCCGATTAATCGGACTGCCTGCAGGTGGCGGTTATGTTGATTGTTCGTGAAATGCCGGTGATTTCGGTTGTTCTGGTTGCGTCGCATATTTATCCTCTAGCGGGCGATCTATGCGTTTTGATGCGTCCTTCTGTGCCCATCTTGGGTATCGGAAGATGGCGTTCTGGATGCGAGGCCGTGCTCATTCGTCCATTTGTATCGAGCGGTTTTTTCTTATTTTGCCGGTCGATTCATGGGGTTATCTGGACTCTGTATGGTTGCGTTCTGGCGACCTAGCAACGGGAATTATTGGATTATTTTGCATCATGAAACGCTTCAATTCGCATTCACTCCGCTCGTGGTGGTCTCGAGACGAGAAAGATTCGTCAGGCCGTTCCCATACGACAACACAACGACGCCAAAGGCTAGCGACCGCGATCGGCGGGGCCGGAAATCCAAGGAGGAGCCACAGGAGATCTTTCGTCGAGAAACTTGAAGACCGGCATCTTTTGGCGGTGGTCAGTGGTGAGGTCTACATCGATGCCAATCAGGACGGATTGAAACAGGCGGGCGAGGCCGGAGCCGCTGATGTGCGCGTCTATTTGGATCAAAACACCAACGGTCGTTTGGACGCGACCGAAGCGTCGACTCTAACGGATGCCGATGGACTGTATTCGTTCCCAACGGTGTCCGCGGGAAACTATGAGGTGCGTCTCGCGCCCGAGCCTGGTTTCGTCCAAACGGCTCCGGCTCTGACCTTCGGTTGGAATGATACGGTTGTCCAAGATAGCAATGGCGATTACTTTCGCGCCGCCCAGTTGTTTCAGGTCGATCTGGATGGCAATGTGGAATCCATCGGCCAGCCAACACGCAGCCGCATGGACGGTCTCGTGCGTGTTCGCGATGACTCTTTGATCGCGATCGATTCGCGAACAGATGAAATATTCAATGTGAACCCTTATTCGGGTGAACGCATCCGTGTCGCCGAATCCAACTTGGACTTGGTTGGTGGCGTCGCTTACGACCGGGTGGGCAATACGGTCTACACGCTGATTCGCGACAACCTCGGTACTTCGACACGGAGTCTCGCTCGACTCGATATCAATACCGGAACGGCAACGGTAATCGGTGGCGGCTATGAGGGGCTGAACAACGTGACCGATATCGAGTTCGATGCTAGCAACGAACGCGTGATTGGTTTTGATAACAACGACGACGAGTTCTTCGCGTTTGATCTGAACGGGGCGGCGCGAACGTTGGCACGATCTCTTGTCACGACGATCGATCCGGATACCGGAGCAACGATTGAAACCGGAAAGATCGATGCTGATTCGATGGCCCTGGCAACCTCGGAACAGTTGGTTGACGTGCTCCCGAATGGTCCCGTCGACACGTCGACTTATGTTTGGATGTTCGATGCGGATGACAACGGACGGACGTCCACGCTGCTCGTTGAGATTCCCGACGCGGCAGCCAACGTAGTCGAGACGGCAATCGTCATGGATGGGATCGACGTTAGTGAACCGGTGCGTGCGGTCGCACTGACACGAAGTGCGGTCGGCAACAATCCCCGCAACATATCGGTAACATCGTTTGAGTCTCGGGGCGGAGTGAACTTTGGGATCGCCGCCGATGTGATCGGTTTCCGCGTCACACCGAGCAACCCGTTGACGGGACCAGGGGCGTTGAGCCAATCCGGTGTCACGGTCGTTGGTGGTGCGGTGGGAGCCGACTTTGTCGAGGTCACTCTCAATCGGGAACCAGCATCGAACGTTGTTTTGGATCTGAGCATCGAGAGTCAAGTTGGAGGTGATCCGGGAGTCATCTTGGATACCAATCAGCTCGTGTTCACGCCGGACGATTGGACAGAGCCACGGCGGATCATGTTGTCTCCGGACCCGAATGATCCGGTTGCTGTCGTCACACCGAGCGTTCTGACGGTGTCGGTCGATGAAGCGAATTCAGATTCGTCCTGGCAAAATTTGGCCGACCAATCGTTGCCCGTACGCACGCTTCCTGAGGTGGATCCGGACCAGTTTTCCACGCCGGTGATCAACGAGGTGTTGGTCGATGGATGGGCGTCGCTAGATGTCAGCGAAACAACGGATCAGTACATCGAATTGCGGGGGCAACCCAACGAAGTTCTTCCTGAAGGAACTTATTTCGTTGTGATTGAAGAGGCCTCGAGCCGTATCGGTGAAGTAAACACCGTCATCGACCTCAGTGGGCAGTCGTTTGGAGCGAACGGATTCCTGGTTCTTTTGCAGGCCGGGCATACCTATAGCACCGCGTTTGGCGCCAATGTTCTCGAAAGTGATGAATCTGGGTTCAACGGGCTGCCCGGTGGGATCTACTCGAGCTCTCAGAGCGACGGCAGCATTGATACGTTGTTTAGCAATTCGAGCTACTTTTTGATCCAGTCTGACACCGCACCGGTCGTCGGTTTGGATATCGATACGAACAACGACGGGTTTATTGATCCGGCGAGTCCCGCGGTCAGTTGGGACACGTACGATGCCGTGGCGATGCACGAGTTTAGTTTTTACGAAGCATCATTCGCTCCCATCGTTTTCATTGAATCCTTCTCGGATCATCACCGATCGGTGACCACAAACAGCCGTGGACAAACGCTCGTTCAATCAGAAGGTTTTGGTTATGTAGGCCGGATCGGTGATTCGATCGGCAGCGACGAAAACGATTGGGTTTATGGATCGATACGCGATGTCGAGCCGGGCTTCTGGGGTGGTGAATCCGATCCGGAAGGATTGTTCGAGTTCTATCAGGAACACGTCTCTTATCCTGCCTTGTTCGATCATGCTCTCGATCACGTCGGTGAGAGCAACTTTGTCGGTGGCGTGCGAGGCCAAATCACTTTGTTACCGTCGGCCGGTGATATCCTCAACGGTATCTCAGCCGACACGCGTCTACCGGCCGAAGGCGTGACCGTATTTGTCGATACCAACGGAAACGGCGTTCGTGACAATATCGTAAAAGTGATCGAACCCAACGAGTTGCTCGTTACGCTCGACGCCAACGACGCGGTGTCGCTCGATGATGAGTTGTCGCTGACGCAGGAGGTTGACGGCGTAACCATTTCCTGGGATCGATCCAACGGTACATTCGTAACCGACGACATTGTGTCGGCTCGACAAAGCGTCAGTGGTCAGGTTGTTGGCAACCGAATTTTTGCTGCGGGTCCGTTTGACACCTTTTTCGGTTCGTCGGACACGCTGCGATTCGATTTCTTCCAACCTGTTACTTCGGTGTCGATCGACGTCATCAATTGGTCGTCGAGTGAGTTTACGACGGTTTACGGTCGTCTGGATGCGTACAACGCGGATGGTCAACTCGTAGCGTCGACACGCAGTGAAGGCGTGAGCGGTACGCGTCGAAGCACGATCACCGTGTCTGCTCCCGGCGAGGAAATCGTTCGGGTTCAAGCATACGGCGATAGCGGAAGCGCGAGCTTCGACACACTCCGCTATGTACAACCCGAAGCCGCCGCGGTAACGGACGAGAACGGTATCTACGAGATCAGTGGTCTGTTCCCAGGCAACTATGAGCTCGCGGTGTCA
>NZ_ANOH01000023.1 GCF_000346505.1 Aporhodopirellula sallentina SM41 | reverse complement strand
CTGGTGTGACAACACGTAGGTCCGCATCTTCGAGGCGGACAAACCACTATTGAGCTAGCAGGCGATCCCAGCACATCGATTCAACAATCCAACCGACCCCTGCACTCGGTCTTGGAAACACCGAGCTACGTGGGGTTAACTGCTTTTGGCGGCGTAGAGTTCGGCGTATTCGATGGCCCAGGTGTCGATCAGTTGGGCGAACTCGTCGGGATCGACCTCGGCAATCTTTGCGTAGAACGACCGATTGAAAATCTCTCGGTTGAGGACGGTGCCTTTGCCTTTGAGATCGAGCACACGCAGGTCGCTGTAGGGACGAATCGCGATTTCGAGGCGACTGTAGAGGTTACTGCGTTTGCCGGCGTCGAGCCTTAGATCGTCGCGGTAGCAGGCTTCGCCCCAACCTTCTTCGCCGAACACCGATTCGGTGCGGAAACCAGGGAAGTGATCAGCGACTTGGTGGACCGCTTTCTCAATCTTTTCCGACAACGTCAATCGATACGACGCATGAAGCCGCTTGAGGTCCTCTTCGGTCAGTTCCTTGCGACGTTCCTCCGACGCTTGATATTCCGCTCGTCGGCGACCTCGATTGATCGCCGACTCAAGACGGGATTCGAAATCGTCGCTCATCAGGCACTCTCTCCGGCAGACGGATTGTTATCCGAAACTGCGGCAGCCGGTGCTTCGCTGGTCGCTTCGGCAACCGGCTTGGATTCTTCAGCCGGTGGTGCCGCGTCGGCAGGCTTGGCTTCGGGCTGCTTTGGCTCTTCCGATTTCGACTCCGCAGGTTTCTCCTCGGTCGGCTTTGAATCAGATGGCTTTGCTTCCGAGGCCTTTGCTTCCGAGGCCTTCGCGTCCGCAGGTTTGGCTTTGTCCTTGTTGAACAACTGCATCAAATCGCCGAACGAACGCAGTGGCTCTTTGCCTTCCTGCATGGCGTCGGAAAGTGGCGCCGAATCGGGTTCCTTGCCGACCACTTCGTAAACTTCTGGTCGACGTTGGCCGCGTCCGCCCCGTTGATCACGGCGACCGCCACCGGAACGCCCACGTCCGCCGTCGCGTCCACCGCCACGACCGTCACGGCGAGGTCCACCGCCCGAGCGATCGGATTGTCCTCCGCCACGTCCACGTGGTGGTCCGCCTGATTCGTTTCCGCCGGCACCCTGTTTTCGATTTTGAGGGCCACCTTGTCCTTGGCCGCCTTGTCCTCCACGTGCTTGTCCTCCACGTGCTTGTCCTCCACGTGCTTGTCCTCCGCGAGCCTGTCCGCCGCGACCTTGGCCGCCACGTCCCTGGCCGCCTCGAGGTGCTCGTGAATCATGACGGCGTGCTTGCAATTCCGCCTCGCGTTGGGGCGAGATCGCACTGAGTCCGACACGCCGACGCTTGCTGTCGATTCCCGTCACCCAGGCGGTTACCACATCGCCGACCTGAACCGCTTCGTGGAGGTCTTCGACGAAGCCGTCTGAGATTCGGCTGACGTGAATCAATCCGCTGCATTCAGGTGTCAATTCGACAAAGACACCGAACGGCATCACACCGACCACGACGCCAATGACTTGGTCGCCTTCTTTGAGTTCGTTGAGCGCCGGCATAGTCGTCATCACGGCCGGAGCGGCACCGCCAACAGTCCCTTCACCGAAGGGCTCACAGAGCCAATCAACGATCTGCTTGGATCGACGCACACCGACTTGCCATTCCTTGACCAGTTTGTCGACCTTGGCACGTTCGGGCTTGGGCTGACGGAACGGTTCGGGAACCGATGGGGCTGGATTTTCAGCAGCGGTCTGATCTGCACTTTCCCCCGCAGACGCCTCAGCGGGTTCGGCTGATTCGTCACTGGCTGCGGCAGGAGCGTCATCACCGGCACTCGCCTCCGCGCTGTCCTCGGCAGCTGCCTCTACCTTCGCTTCGGCTTCGGAAGAATCCTCACCGTCGGGCTTGGCATCCGCGATCGCGTCATCAGCGGCAGCCTCAGGTGCGGACTCTTCGGTCGGCGTTTGCGCCGATGGGGTGTCTTCCGATTCGCCACCCGCGTCCGCGGTGGACTCTTCCGAATCGTTTGTATCGGCAGGACCGAACGACTGAGTCTCCGCAATCGCAGCTTCGGCCGACCCCGGTTCACCATCCTCTGCACCGGAGGCGGCAGCACCTTCAGTCGCGGGATCTGCCCCGGTCGGCTTCGGTTCGCTGTAGTCAGGAAGTTCATAACCCGGCGGTGTTTGCGGCGGCAATTCGATCTCGAGTGCCTTGGCCAGTCGTTTCGCCAGAGCGTAATCGTCCGGGTGAATCAGGGTTCCGTCGAGCGTCTCTTCGCTGCCGAAAACTCGCAGGAACGGCAACGCCTGACGCGTGTGGATCGGCGATTCCCATTCGGCTCGCACCAGAAGATCGTCGCGTGAGCTGATCAGTTTCTCACGACGTTCGGAGTCAATCTTTTCCGCCGTTGCCGAGGTCATGCCGGGCAAGCGTTCGAGCCAAGACGCGGTCGTCGAATTGACGTCCACACCGCCGCGAGCGGCACCACTGACGAGCACATCCTCGAGGGCGTCCAAGACGGCTTGGTCGGATAACTCGCGTTGGAACGATCCGAGTCGGAGTTTCAACGGATCGACCTTCACCATCGCTTGGGAAGGCTGCAACGTTGAAAACGCGATCCATGCGGCCGACCGGAATCGACGCGGCGTTGCACGCATTTCCTGGTCACCGGCGGCGCTGCCCGCGTAGGCGTCCGCACCGCTGCGATCAGCGAGCGTCCAACGCACGGACTGATCCGCTGATTGTTTGATCAATTCACCGACCGCGATCATGCAAGCACGCCGGGCCGGACCGTTGCTGATCACGATCAGGTCAACATGGTATTTGTGTATCAACTCGCCCATCTTCGTCACCGCGAGCGTTCGCATCGCGGCGGAAAGTTGGCACGGGATATCTTCGTTGTGCAGAACGCGGCCGTCGGCGGCAACGATCGACGTCGCCGCGGTGCGGGGACCGATCGCGTCGATCGACATCACGACTTTCGCTTCCACGCCGCCACGATTGATCTGACGATGCAGGTTGTCGGCAGCGATCGAAACGAGCCGCGAGGACGCTTGTTCTTGAATTTCGTCCCACCACGCACTCTCAGCGGCGTCACGCAGTGTGGCTTCGTTGGCCAAGACGATCGAAGCGAGCCGTTCGCTGAAGTGACGGTTCAAGTTCGATGCGGCTTTCTGAACTTCCGCGACGAGTTGAGCGGCGTCGTAATCGAACGCGCACGTGGCGACTTGGCTTCGCAACGCTCGGCTGAGCATGACGACTTGGAACGCACTCAGTTTGCCTGCCGGCATGCGTTTGCCCGAGAGCGGCTTGAGCGTGCTGACCAACCAACGGCGTCGGCGTTGACGCGGAGAAATCTTTTTCTTCTTCGGTTTTGAAGCCGGAGCGGCTTTCTTTTCCGAGGCGGCCGCTTTGGGCTCAGCCGACTCTGTCGCGGCTTCCACCGGTGCGGCTTTATCAGCCGCAGCGGCTTCTCCCGGGTTCGATTCAGCAGCAGGTGGGTCGGTTGTCGCGGCCTGAGCGTCCGCCGGTTCGGTCGACGCGGAGGCCTCAGCCGTCGGTTCGGTCACCGGGCTGGATTCGGCAGCAGGAGTCTCAACCGCAGGAGCGTCAGCGGACGAAGTTACGTCGCTCGCCGGTGACGCGTCCGCAGCGGGTGCTGGATCGGCCGCGGGGGCCTCGGCAGGCGACCCCTCGGCGACAGGCGTTTCGCTGGTGGGAGTTTCGCTAGCAGGTTCAGCCGACCCAGCCGAGGTTTCGGCAACCGGCTCAGCAGCAGGAGTTTCGCTAGCAGTCGCGGATTCAGCAGTCGCGGATTCAGCAGTCGCGGATTCAGCAGTCGGGGTTTCGACAGCAGGAGTTGCCGCAACCTCGGTATCGGACGCGTTTGCTTGCGTCGGCTCCGCATCGGCCTGCTTGCCCTCGGCTGGCTTGTCATCGGAAGTGGCTTCGGCGGAAGCGGCAACGGCTTTGCCTTTTTTCTTTTTCTTGCCTTTTTTCTCCGACTTGGCCGGTTCTTCATCACCGTCGTCGCCGCCGTGCGGGTCGGTCACATCGACGATATGGATCTTTGCATTCCGCGCCAGCCATCGAACGGCGGCGCCGATGATCCGTGGATCGCCGCTCATCCGTTTTGCCAACGCGTCATCGAGTTTGGCGATCGCCGACTCTGCCGACGGAGCGGACGCGGTCGATTCAGCGTCCGGCGTCGCTTCGGCTGCTTCGGTTTCGGACGGGGCAGGTTTCTGCGTTGCCTCGGCGGCGGACTGCATCAACCCGCCCGCGATCGCCTCGAGATTGTCCCCGTCGCCCTTCTGGGGGCTCATCACACGGACGGCCAACCGCTGCGCCAGACTGCCCGATTCGTTCGACTCGGCCTTCACCCGGCGGCTCAGCCGGTCGAGCAAACGTCGTGATTTCGCGTTGGAAATGGCTCGTCCGATTGCCGGATCGGCGAGCTGGGTCGCTTTCCAGGCCGTGTGCAACTGCTCGCGATATTCGTCGAGTCGTTGCTGCGTGCGGACGGCGTGAGACAACGCCCACAGACTCGATTCGTCGAGGCCCCCCAATTCGTCTCGACGATACCGCGCGAGAAACGGGGGAGTGTAGCCTTGCTCGATCAACGGCAGGGCCAAACGTAAACTCGAAACCTCGCAACGCCCGCGTTGGGCGATTGCGTCCAGATCAACGTTCATCAGATGTTCGGTCGCTTTACTAACTTTGGGGGAACGACACGAGAGTCAAACGGTCGTTCACGAAACACGCGAAAGTGGGTATTTGATCGAGCGGACGCCGTCGCTTGGGTGAATCGAAAGGACCAGCACGCATTCTCAACACGAACACGAATCCGGCCCCGATCGAAACGCTGCGAGGACCATAGACGAACCGCTCTGGATCGAGCCTGGGGAGGATAAAGCCGCCGGGGGCAGATTGTCAACCATTGCACTTTTTGGCCGGGGTGCGGGTGAAGCTCGGCAGCCGGTTTTGCTCGATCGCCCGCGTCGTGCCCCCCCCGGTGTTCTCGGGGTCATGCCCATCGATCCGCCCAGTGCTACGGGGTGGGAAACGCGGAGTTTCAGAACGCTCTATCTCGCCATCAACAGCCGCCACAGGCAAACCGCCATCAGACCACCTCGCACCGTCCAGCCGACCGTCCGGATCCAATTGGTCGAGACCAACCGCCGGTAGACCTGGACATCAAAACCACCGGCCAACCGTGAGTGACAGGGCACCTGCAACAACGCGGTGCTGGCCCAAATCGCCACCACCAGGGCGAATCCGACCACCATCCACGACCGCGGCACGCCGGCCGGAGCCCATGCGATCAAACCCGCCGCCGTCACGATCTCGATCAACATCGGGAACATCACGATCGGCGTGATCAGCCGAGCATGATCGGTCGCGTAGCGAGCAAACACGTCCTCGCCAACACGGTCAAACATCGAATAGTGCACGATTTGCACCATCCAAATCAGCCCGACGAGGTACCACGTCGAGAGAAGATTCAAAACAAACAATGCCTGAGGCAGCATGAGCACTACTTCCCTCTAACGATCTGCGGACGTGCAACGCGATTGACGAACTTCCATTTCAAAATCCAGTCGCTGATGGATCATTGGACACGAATGCGTTCTCAATAATGACGTACTGATGCCGGCAAACTTTGGAGTCCTGAATCCGGGCGAATCCAACGACCTGGATCCGACACATCAACGATCGCCACTTTCTAAGCGAGCTTTGCCGAGCGAGTACCGCAGCACATCGTCGAGCGAACGGAACCGAAACTCATAGCCACTCGATTGCAACTGTTCCGGAATCACCCGTATACTCGCGAGCAGCAAGGCATCGGCCATTTCACCGATCGCGACCCGCAACACCGGAGCGGGTGCCGGAAACAAGGCGGGACGACCGAGAACGCGGCCGAGCGTTTTGGCGAACTCGCGATTGGTCATCGGAGTCGGCGAGACGAAGTTCACTGGGCCCAAAACCGAATCGGTGTGGATGCAGTGAACGATCGCACCGAGCACATCATCCAACGCGATCCAACTCCAGTACTGTCGTCCGTTGCCGAGAGCACCGCCGCAAAGTTTAGCGGGCAGTAACATCTGCTCCAACGCTCCACCCTTGGGCGACAAGACGATCCCGAAACGCGTATTCACTACCCGAATGCCGACGTCGGAGGCGGCTTGGCACGAATCCTCCCATTCCTGCGAGACGCCCGCGAGAAAATCGTCTCCCGGTTTGGACGACTCGCTGAGCATTTCGTCACCGCGGTTTCCATAGAACCCGGTCGCCGACGCGCAAATCAGCGTCTCGGGTCGACTCGACAATTTCGCCAACCGTTCGCTGAGTTCTCGCGTCTTCAACACACGGCTGTCGCGAATCTCTTGTTTGACGTCATCGGTCCAACGCTTGCTCGCGATCGATTTGCCCGCGAGATGAACGACCACGTCGACTTCGTTGAACTTTTCAAATTCCTCATCACTCGACCACGCGGCGATTTCTCCTTCCCCAGCCTGATCGCTCCGCGTGATCTTGTAGACTTTGTGCCCCAACAGCGTTAACAAATTGCATAACGCCGAACCGACCAATCCGGTCGCGCCGGAGACCGCCACCGTTTTCGGCGTACCCGGGTACTTCGCCATCAACGCCATGTCGTCTCGGGTGACGCGATGTCGGTACGCGAACATCGATTCCAATTTTCGACGCACCATTGAACCGCCGAATAATTCCCCCACGCCGCTCATCGGAACTTGATAGGCCACGTCGTCGGTCAATCGCGAAGCTCCCGGAGCGGTCCCCACGAAACGATGCTGGTGATGCCAAAACGCGAACGGGCCGGAATCTTGCACGTCGGCGAACAACGTCGGCGGCTCATACCGCGTGTGCCGGGCATGCCATCGAAGAGGAACACCCAACAATCCTGCCTTCAACACGACTCGACTGCCGACAGCAAGGCTGTTGTCAGAATGTTCGATTTCAACCGATTCCCATGGCGGCACCAATCGACCGAGACAACCGGGACGTTCGTGATACGAGAACGCATCCTCAACCGAAACGGGCAGATCGACGCTCGCCACGTAATGCGAAACGTCGGCGGGTGTTTCCACGCCCACCGTTTCCGCACCGTTCACGCCATGGGAAGATGGGGCGCCGCCAGGCGAGGGCGTCTCGCCGGTCGAATCAGTCGAGTTGTCCAAGATTCCTGCCTCGTAAGTAAAGATTCCACCGCATTGTTCGCCAGCGTCAACGCTCAAATGACCAACACTCAAACGACGCATCACTCCCCACCACGAACAATCCATTACAGCCCCCTAGCACCATAGCAAACCACATATAGCAAATCACAGGCCGACAATGCGTTTGGGCAACACGATTGCCACATTCGCTTCCCCCGATCCAGCGAAATAAACCCGACATGCAGACTCCACACGACGCATCGGCGAGCGATCGTCACGTACCGTCCACACTGAGAACGATTGGTAACTTCCAACGTCCGCAAACCACACCCTGCGGGCAAAAACAGCGGAAAGAGTTTATCGATACATAAAAAGCCGTGACAAATCGGTTTGATCAGGAATTAGCCAACGGGAGCACCTGCCATGCTGCATGCCACATCGCACGTCCGTTGATCAATCCGGCATCGCCCCGCCTAAACGATGTCTCATGAAGGGTGATCCGATTCCGTCCTCCCCACCTGACGCCCACCTCGCTGACCGCCGCCCGATCCACACCATGAACCACCTTTGCCGAGTCCCCCATCTCTCGTTGCAACTCGTCGTGATCCTTGCGTTCACCGTCCATGCATTCACCGCGGTCACACCCGCCTCTGGTGAAAAGGCACCGCCGAGCGATCCCAACGAACGCGTGACCCTAAACGGCACCGTTCGAGACACGAGCGACAACATTCTGCCCAACGTTTCGGTTCACGTTCTTTCCGAACAGACAACCACCAACCACTCCGCCTCCGATCGTAGCGACGCCGCGTCAACGCAGACCGACCGCGACGGAGAATTCTTTTTGACGGTTCACGCCTCGACGCCGATCCGTCTCCGACTCACCAAGGAAGGCTACAACGAGAAACTTCTCACGATCACCGACACTGACGCGCCGGTCGAAACCGCGATGGTGGCGAAGACGGACGACACGGGATTGATCCAACACACGGCTCAAATTTCGATGTCACACTGCCTGGGTGCGATTCGTCGCGATCGCGAGCGGTATCAAGGCCGACCGATGGACGAGAGCCTCTATCGCGAAATCGTCGAACGCTTTGGCGAAGAGCCCCACGACGAAGCGATATTCCGAATCTACCTGCCACCGGAAACGCCTAAACTCAATGGTCTGTTCCTTATCTCCGAACACGGCGTCGGCGGACCGATGATGGAAAGCCCGCTCGTGCGAAAGTTCGCTGACCGCCATCGCTTGGCACTCGTCGGTGTACTCGGCGACGTGATTCAACGAGGCATCTATCCGGCCAGTGCACTCGATAGCGTGTTGGCCCAGATCGCTCAGCGGACTCAACACCCTGAAATGACGACTGTCCCCGTTTTCACGTTTGGACATTCCAACGGCACCGGCTTTTCCGCTTCCTATGCCGCGATGCGACCCGATCGCGTGATCGGATGGGTTTCGTTTCACTCCGGCGGCAGTTGGCATTTGATCTTTCCGGGCGTTGAAAAAGTCCCCGGCCTGATCATGCATGGCGATCAAGACAGCTATTTCGATCAAGGACAAATGTCGGCGGTGAAAGACCTGCGCCGTCAACGCAATGCCCCGGTCGCGCTGCTCGTCGATGGCGAAAGCGGTCACTGGCCCCGCGACCGAGACGCCACCTTCTCGCTGGTGACAAAGTTCTGTGAATCTTGCCTACGTCTCCGGTTCAGCGGATGGCAACGGAACGCTGAGCAACTCGCATGGCCCGATGAAGATTTACAAACGCCCGCGATCGATTCGGGCTGGCTGGGCGAGCACTACGACCGCGAACAAGGCGGCATGCAAACACTGGCAATTTTTCCCTACTCGCAATTCCCCGGCGAACGCAGCACCGCCAACTGGCTGCCGGATGAAACATTCGCACAAGCCTGGCAAAACTACGCCGCCACCGGCAAACCGTAACACGAGATTGAGTACGGACCCGAAAATCTCCGCGCCCCAAAAAATCCAAGCTCCACAAACGTAGCGAAACACGCCAAGAGTTTCGGCCTTGCAGGTCGATGGTGTGAAGCCGAATGTCTTGGCGACGTTCCCTACGGGGTTGGACGTGGTAAATCACTAAATGCTTGCGGGCTACGCCGCGGTTCGCATGACGCCCAGGACGGTTGGTTCACGCCGACGGCCAGAGCGCCGCGAAGATCAGGCCGGTGACGGCGGCGTAGACGATTCCGTCGAGCAACTCCATCGCGATCCGGCGTTTGAACCAAAACACGTGAGGGAATTTTGCGAAACAGTGGGCGAGCAATCCCGCCGTGGTGACGAATTGACTCGCGTCGGTGAAGCTCGCCCCCGGTTTGAGCGCCAGCGACGCGAGGTAACCGATCACAAACGCCGTGACCATGAAAAACGCGATCGTTTTCGCAATCGCCGTCCCCATGTTGACCGGCTTGTCCCAGAGAATCAGCGTGCCGGTGCACTTGGCTTGCTTGCTTTTGAACTCGTCTGACTTCATCTCATCAGGCGAATCGCTGAAGGGCAACACATACTGCCCCGGCGGGACTTTCTCGAGGACAACGAGATTTTGAAACTCGTCCTCCGACGCCATCTTCCTCCACTCGGTCTTATGGTGGGGGAAAACCATCCAGTTCAACGTGCTCAGAATATGCGTTGCCAAACCAGACAGAAGAATCGGCAACCAAAGATCAAAAACGTTCATCGATGGACTTTGTCGACAGGAAACGGCAGTGGAAACTCAACCAAACGCTGGCACACAATCTAGCTAGTCCCCGGCCCAGTGTGGGGGGGCGACCCCGTTTTTCCTCCTGTTTGAGCCTTTTTAGAATGACGTAGCCGATCTCGCCAGACTTCGGAGGGCTGAGTTTAGGTGAATTCTGTGGCGAATTTTCAGAATCCACGTGGGTCGCGAAACTCGCCGACTGGCCGTTGTTTCAGATTCGAGGCGTCGATACCGGCGGCCAGGGCCTTGCCGCTCACGATGAGATTTAGCCGAACCGTTTAGATTAACAGCCCGCTGCGCCAGCGAGGGATCACACGCAATCAGTCGCTTGTGCGTCGGGCTGATAGCCGATCTTGCGTCTCGTGGTTTCCCCAATGAAACGAGAGCCTACCGAGAGTTTGAGCGGGCCCTGCGAAACGCCGAAAGTCTTGGCGACTTTCGCTACGGGAACTGCCTTAATCTTTTGCAGTAGTGGTCCACGTGTGCGCGAGTCGGCGACATCGACGACGTGTTTTTGATGTTACTTATGCGATCAACGGATCGACCACGTGGCCGTGGACGTCGGTGAGGCGGAAGTCGCGACCTTGATAGCGGTACGTCAATCGCTCGTGATCGATTCCCATCAAACGCAGAATCGTTGCGTGCAAATCGTGGATGTGCACGCCGTCTTCGACCACGTTGTAACTGAACTCGTCGGTCTGACCGTGCGAGTGACCGGCGTTCACTCCGCCGCCCGCCATCCACATCGTGAAACAACGCGGGTGGTGGTCGCGTCCGAAGCTCTTTGCCGTGATCTTGCCCTGGCAATAACTCGTTCGCCCGAACTCGCCGCCCCAGATCACGAGGGTGTCTTCGAGCATGCCGTGGTTCTTCAAATCTTGGATCAGCCCCGCGGTCGGTTGATCGGTCATGCGGCATTGGTTGGCGATCCCGCCGGGCAAGCCCGCATGTTGATCCCAACCGGGTTGGTACAACTGGATGAACCGAACACCTTTCTGCGCGAGGCGGCGTGCCCGCAGACACATCGACGCGTAGGTGCCTGGTTTGGTCACTTCGTCGCCGTAGAGTGCGAGCGTTTCTTTCGTTTCGCCCGAAATGTCGGTGACCTCAGGAATCGACGTCTGCATCCGGAACGCCATCTCGTACTGAGCGATGCGGTTCTCGATCACCGGATCGCTGGTCGCTTCGAGTTGCAATTGGTGCAGCTCGCCGAGTCGGTCGAGAGCCTTGCGGCGGCTGGCACGATCGATCCCCGCAGGGCTGTTGAGATACAACACCGCGTCCTTGTCCGCACGCAGTTCCACGCCGTCGTATTTGCCCGGCAAAAAACCGCTGCCCCAGAGCTGGGCGGTGAGAGGTTGCCCACCCCGTTTGCTCGAGACCATCACCACGAATGCCGGCAGATCTTCGTTTTCGCTGCCGAGCCCGTACCACGACCACGCTCCCATGCTGGGCCGGCCCGGGAACTGGGAGCCCGTCTGCATCATCGTCACGCCGGGACCGTGGTTGATCGCCTCGGTATTCATGGACTTGATCACGCACAAGTCGTCGGCAACCTTCGCCGTGTGCGGCAACAGATCGCTCATCCAATGGCCGCTCTCACCGTGCTGAGCGAATTTGAACGGCGAGCCCACCAACGGAAACGAGGCTTGGTGAGCACTCATTCCGGTCAGACGTTGTCCCATTCGAACCGAGGCCGGTAATTCTTGACCGTTGATCTCGTTGAGTTTCGGTTTGTAATCGAGCAAATCCATCTGCGACGGAGCACCGGATTGAAACAGGAAGATGATCCGTTTCGCTTTGGGCGGGAAGTGCGTCGACGGTGTGATCGCCGACGGTGCGGCCGATGCAGTGTCGCGTTGGAGTAGCTCGGAAAGCGCCATCGAGCCGAGCCCGTAGCCGAAACGCCCGAGCCATTGACGACGTGACAAAACCGACGGATCAAATCCGGTGCAAATATTGGTACTCATCGTTTGTTCCTAGGGATGAATGGGTCGAACGGCGATTGGAAAAGATGCGGTGAATAACAATCGGCTCTGTCGTTTGGAAACCCCGCGAAACGATCGCCTCCATGGTTTCATGGCAGAGCAGAACAGTCGTGGTTATCGGTGCCGGACGCACTCGTCGAGGTTCATGACGGCGTTGACCAAGACGGTGGCGGCGGCGAGCTGCGGTGGTGAGACATCCGGCGAAGCTTTCGCTTGTCCGACGTCGAGGAATTCGTTCGCCTTCTTTGGACTTGCTTTGAACCCGGCGAGCTGTTCGGCGTAGAGCTGCTCGAGAATTTCGGACTCCCGTTTAGACGGCTGGCGGCTGGTCAGACGCTCAAAGGTGTCACACACCATTGCATGGATGTCGTCGCCGTGTTCGGCGAGCAAATTGCCCGCGGTCACCCGAGCGGCTTCGACAAACTGAGCCCCGTTCATCAGCACGAGAGCCTGCAGCGGCGTCGACGTGATCTCGCGGCGAATCCGGCATACTTCACGAGTCGGTGTGTTGAGCGTCATCATCACCGGTGCCGGCGACGTTCGCTTCCAGAACGTGTAGAGGCTGCGTCGATAAAGTTTCTCGCCGTCGTCAACCTTCAACGGGTTGTACGCGAGCGCGACGTCATAAGTTTTCACCGGCGGGCCGCCGACTTTGTCGACCAACAAACCACTGACAGCGAGCATGTTGTCGCGAATCATTTCCGCCGACAAACGCTGCCCGGTTCCGCGAGCCAAATACAAATTCTCCGGGTCTTTGTCTCGCTCTTCGGCCGAAACGACACTGCTCTGACGATAGGTCGCCGACAACGCGATGTTTCGCAGCAGGTTGCGAACGTCCCATCCTGAGTCCACGAAGTCACGGGCCATCCAGTCGAGCAGGTTCGGGTGCGTCGGCGGTTCGCTCTGGTTGCCGAAGTCTTCCGACGTGCGAACGAGGCCCTTGCCGAACATCATTTGCCAGTACCGGTTCACCGTCACGCGAGCGGTCAGCGGGTGATCGGGATGCGTCAACCACTTCGCGAACCCGAGTCGGTTGCGTGGCAGATCGTCATCCATCGGCGGCAGGAACTCGGGAGCACGTGGCGAGACAGGTTTACCATGTTGGTCGTAGACGCCCCGTTCGAGCACGTACGCCTGACGCGGTTGGGCACTTTCGCGCATCACCAACATCGCCGGCGTCGCATCGATGGCTTTGTTCAGTTTGAGACGAGCGGAACGCAGCGATTTCCGCAATTGGTCGGCTCGCTTGTCGACGGCCAACAGGTAGTACGAACGCAGCGTTTCACGATCCGAATCGGACAGTTCGCCGGCGGGACGGATCAGGCCCGCGTACAACGCCTTCCCGTCGTAGAGTTGCTGCACCTCGAGGTCGCTCAACTCGCGATCGAACGCATCGAATTGGTCCACCCGGCCGCCGACAAAACCGCGATCCCGGTACCGTTCGCCGATTGCGAGGTCGTTGTATCCGGCACGCCAATTTGTGATGTTGCGGGTCAAATGATCGACAACGACGCGTGTCGCCGCAGGTTGGCCGTCGACGTAGATCTTCAATCCGGCCGCGCGGCTCGATCCGTCATATGTCATGGCAATGTGTGTCCACTTTTCCGCCACCAACCCATCGGTGGTCTCGACCGCGATCGCGTCCCCCGGCCAGAAATGACACAGCTTCGCAACGAGTTTGTTTCCCTCGCGGGTCAATTCGTAACCGATCGAACCGGCATCGTCCCAACCACGCGAGCGGCGGATCAACACGCCACGCGTCTCCACCTCGGGCGACCAAATCCACATCGAGAATGAAAACGGATCGTGACGTTCGAAGTGCCCCTCGCCGGGCATGAAAATGGAGTCGTCCCCGGTCAACTGCATCGCTTTGCCGAACTTGCCTTCGACGTGCGTGTTGGCCAGCGGCGTCAATGCGATCTTGGCATCGCGGCCGGTCGCTTCGTTGGGCAACGCATGAACCGAATCCGGTGAGAGCTTCTTCCCCGTTTCAGACATCAATTCGCCGTCGCCGGGTTTGTTCAGTTCATCCATCGACAACGAAACCACGTGTCCGGGCATCGGGTTGAAGAGACGTCGCTCGGCCAGCCAAGTTTGGAAACCGTCCTCCATGCCGGATTCGACATACTCGCGATACGCCGACTCGGCTGACGCAACTTTCTCGCGTGCCGCGTCGATCGCCGCTTGCTGTTCATCACTCGGTAGCGGCATCGCAGGCGTGGGCACGGCGTCGGTGAAGTACGAGATCAAACCGTTCTCGTCGATGTCGTCAAAGAACGCGGACATCGAGTAATAATCTTCCGCCGTCAGCGGGTCGTATTTGTGGTCGTGACAACGACAGCACTCCATGGTCAGTCCGAGGAACGCCGCACCAACGGTATGAGTCCGGTCGGCCACGTTCTCGACGCGGAACTCCTCGATCGCGACGCCGCCTTCTTTCTTGTGCGAGTGCAACCGATTGAACGCGGTCGCCAAACGCTGTTCGCGGGTGGCGTTGGGCAACAAGTCACCGGCGAGTTGCCATGTGATGAATTCGTCATACGGCATGTTGCCGTGAAACGCATCGATCACCCAGTCCCGGTACGGCCAGACGAACCGCTCGTCATCGCGTTGGTACCCGAACGTGTCGGAATACCGAGCCACGTCGAGCCACTCACTCGTCAAACGTTCCGCACACGCGGTGCTCTCGAGCAAACGATCCACCACGGTTTCGTAGGCGTCCTCGGAGGTATCATCGAGGAACGCGTGGATCTCTTCCACCGTCGGC
>NZ_ANOH01000022.1 GCF_000346505.1 Aporhodopirellula sallentina SM41 | reverse complement strand
CGAAACAATGACATCGAGCGTCTGTTGTCGCGAGGTACCGATGACAAGCTATTCAGGAGCAGATTGAAAATCACCATGGGCCCGGCGCTTTCGTCGATACACCCTGTGTTCGACGACTTCCAAACACCGCAAGCTCACATGCACTTGATGATCGTCACGCCCCGCGAGGCAAGTAAGTCATCAGTCACGACCAAGGTGAAGGATATCTGGCGGAAGACTCGCGAGGCGAGTGAAGCCAGATGGACCGGATCGGAAGAAGTACTGCGGTCGCGACCACAACGACTTCGGAAGAAGGAAAAGGAAAAGATCGACGACTTCCAAAAGGAGGCGAGGCTCGGCCACTTCTGGCCAAACGTTCTACGTGACTTGACCACACAGGCGGCACTCCGATCCTGCACCTACGTGTCACGGCCCCTCAAGGAGTCATGGACTCCGGAACAGATTCTTGACTTTCATGATCTGGTCGAGAAAGCGGATCTCACTCCGAAGAAGCTGTATCGGCGAATGGGGATGCAGGGAGTTGCTATCGGAGACCTACCGCATGGGTTCAGTGCGAAGGATCTGTCCCACGAGTTCATCGCACAGTACGACAGTGCGTTCGGCTGGAACGTGTTCCGCCGGGTTCTGTAAACGGGGATTAATCCCCGTCGGAGATGCAACTGAAAGCCCTCTGAAAACGGGCCGAGAAAAACCTCCCTGACATTTATTATACCCGCCAGTTACCTGGGTCCACGAAAAAGCCCTTTTTGGCCCCTCCGCAAACGCGTTGACCCCGTAAAACACGGGAAAAACGCGTTTGCCCTCTCTTCAAATCCCGTGCGCACTTTTGTTTTCACCTCTCACCACCCCCTAAACCACCCTTTTTAACACCCTCTTACTCAAGGAACTCACTCTCTATGGCTACTGATATGGCTACTGAAAAGTACCAGTACCCTCGTGATCTCCTTCGTCATGTCTGGCGTCCTTCTACTCAGGACATAGGCGAACTCTATCTGGACGACAGGATCAACAACCTCTTTAACTTCCATGAGGACTACAACCCGCAGATCAGTTTCGTCATGGCAAAAACAAAGAGTGCGAAACGATGGAATGCCTCAATGAAGATGGCCAGCTGGTTCTACGCACTCTCGACTGAGCTCACGACTCCTCCTCTACTTCGGGAGTCCACCAACTACATCCGGTGGTCGTGGGCCTTCCCTCTCACTCACATCCCCACCAACTACACCTTTGTCATCACAGGTGGTACCAGCGTTTCTGTTCGGCTAAACCATTTCGGTGCCGGTCTATTCACCACCGAGAACGACTCCAGGTTCGCCTACGCCGATGTCAACTTCACTCCGAACAACGTCCGGTACTTCCAGGACATCGAGTTCATGCTCAACCACCTTGCCACCGCCATCTGACCGTCCATCGAGAACGGGGATCAATCCCCGTTAGAGAACACTCATCCGAAAGAACCCGATGAGACCGCTAGAGAAACTCGCCAAATTCGTCCGTGTCAAAATCCTCCGTCGACCACTTGTCATCACTATCGATCGATCCAAGTGGTGGTCCGGTGGGGCACTCAATCGATCGTACGCGGCCAGGGGCGTCGGACTCGGTGAAACCAAGCTCCTCGACGATGAGGGCTACCGTTGTTGCCTCGGCTACGTCCGCCAGTCCAACCTTCAGCACGGACCCGACGAACCGCCGCATGTCCCAACCACCACCGACCGCATCTTCAAGCTCGCCTCGACAGATCGTGTTGAGATTGAAAGCCAACAACGCAAGTAGCATCGTCGCCTCATTCGCCTTGAATCCTTGCGAAGACAAGTGAACGCCGATCGATTCGTTGAACTCACCAAGCCGGTCCTCGAACTTACCTCGCTTTCGATAGTGAGTGAGCAGCGTGTCAGCATCGCGGGATTCCTCCTCCCAATTGGTCACCAAGAAGAACCAGCGCGGCATCAAGTTCAATTGACCCGTCGTAGGATCAGGCTGATCGACCACAACGAGGAGCAATCGTTGGGCATGCTTCCACGAGTCGACCTGATAGTTCCCAAGCTCAACGGTGTACTCGTACCCGTTCTGCGGTGGCCGCCCTGGTGGACGATGGATGTGCTCGGCGGCCAAGGCGTCGAGTTTCGTGTTGGACTTCAATCGCCCGACAAAACGCCTGTTTTTCGAACTCAGTTCGTCCATCACGCTGCCAATCGTGTAGCCCGCATCGAGTCGGTAATCAACGTGCTGTGCGATCGAGTGGGCGTGGTCGTCGGTCTTATCAACAAAACGCTTCATGCCGTCGGCGGTGTGGACTTGGCCTTGGCGAAGCGTGGCGTGAATGAAGCCGTTACCCAGTCGATTGCCCTGGTGCGTGCTGTCGTAGTCACCGCGAACGCTCAAGCTCGCGACCAGCGGATGGTAAACCGTTTTCTTGTAGTAGCCGTTGTAGCCCGCTCCATGCTGCTTGCCGTGAACTTCGATTGGAAAGCTGTCGATGTCGACGGTGGCCTGTTTGACGCGGCGGCCTCCCGAAGCGATGACGTGTCGCTGGACGCTTTGGGCCAATCCGTTTCGGACCGCTTCCAAGTTGCACGCTTGCCCGGTCAGGATGCCGATCAAGCGGGACTGAGTGGGTTGGCTTGCCAATCGCTCGTCGGCGACGGCATCGCCGGTGCGGTTCCAGACGGCGACGCGGAACGCGGGGTCATGAGCCAACCGGTCGACATCGTCCTGAGCAGAACAGCCCAAAGCCATGGCAAACACACGCTCACGAATTAGTTCATCGATGCGATAGCGTATGCGATCTTCGCGTCTGGGGTCGCGGACATCCTTGCGATTGCGTCGAAGAGGCCAAGTCGATGTTCGGCATCGCGAAGCATGATGACGCCGGCATGAGAGGTGATTCGATGATCGGTCGACTGAACCTTCACGGAGCGATTGAATTAGGGCTCGAAAAGGTTACCTTGGTGTTCACCCATCGCGTGATTCCTTACTGCGTTTGAGTTGGTTGTGGTTAACCGTTAAACGCAGTGGTTCACGCGATGGTTTCTCTATTCAACAAATTCTTGGTGAATAATGCGGGCTTATGACTCAGGAGAGACGTCACTTGGCATCGCTTGTAGAATGTCGGCTGAGACTCACTCACTTGGCGGAAAAGGCGGTGTCTGCAATCCGTCTGACCGCTAGGCAGACGCTCGTAGGGAGGGGGGAAAGACTCTAGCCGCATGCATGGCCAACCTAGTCGAGGAAATTCGCATGCACGGTCTACTTCACCCCGTTGTTGTCGATGCCAACGGATTGTTGCTCGATGGCCGGAATAGACTCAGTGCCTGCTACCTTCTCGGTATTGAACTCACCGAAGATAACATCCAGGTTACCGCTGCCTCTGCCGACGCGATTGCGAATTCCAACTATGCCCGGCGGCACCTCACACGCGACCAAAGAGTCATGTTTGCTCTTCGGAAACTAGAAGATGCACGGGAGAAAGCTAAAACCAGGAAGGCTGAAGGTGCAAAAAGGGGACGACGAAATCGTCGGGCAGCTCCTACGGTGGGCGCAAAGAATGCGACCAACGAAAAGTACAGTCGCCGAACACCGAAAGCCATCGAGAAAGTCGCAAAAGAGGAGCAGGTTCCTCGTAATGAACTGCTCCTTGCGGAGAAACTCAAAACTCGCAACCCTGAACTCGCCGAGGAGGTCAAAGATGGGAGAAAAAATTTAGAGGCGGCGGCAAGAGAGGCGGGACTGAAACCGAACGTCTCGAAGAAAACACGTACAGCGAAGCGAAAAACGTCCAGTCGAAAGGCGAATGCGAAGTCCAAATCAAAGACGTCTGCGGTCTCCAGCGTTTTCTCGGATGAGTCGACGACAATTGTCGATCGATCTGACTACATTCGGCAAATCGACTGCGGGGAAACGAGTGTCGTTCACCATCCCGCAATACCACTTCCCACTATCGTTTATCAGGCTGATGGATCGTGGATCGTTGAGCCTTTGGGCGAGAGTGGGACCCTGAAAAGGAAGACAAAAAGCGATGCCATCGCCCAAGCCATCGCGTCGATTCTGAAGCAGGTTAATGTATCCAGGTAGTCGTATGTTGCGTAGCTAGAAGCTCGAAGAGGCCTGGCCGCACCTCACCTTGGCGGATTGCCGTTTGATGGCGATTTGAGATCGCCCGGATCCCTTTGAGGTGCTGTTCTC
>NZ_ANOH01000021.1 GCF_000346505.1 Aporhodopirellula sallentina SM41 | reverse complement strand
CTCGGGGGCTTGTTCGACAATTCCGATGATCGTCAGTGCCACTCGGTTGCCGAACGACGTGACCATGATCTCGTCGCCGATCGACAGTTCGAGGTCTTCCGCGACGTTTTCACCAACGACGGCCGAGGTCGATTGACTGTCGTCGGGCAACCACTGACCATCGACCAACTCGTACGGCGCTTCGGTGGCGGGTGTACTGACAAGCGTGGGGCCGACCGGTGGTGCTCCGTTGACAGGGGGACATCGCCGACGAGCAGGTCGAGTGAATTAACCGGAGCGTTCTCGTTCGCGGACCGGTTTGCTTTCGTCGCAGAGACGCGTGAGTTGCTGACGGGATTGACCTCGAGCACGCCCGCGTCGTCGGCGAGTTGCTCGATCAACGTTTCGTCGATCGGAGGAGTCGGCGTACCGGGCGGCCCGGATTGAGGAATGATCAACGCGTCATAGCGGCCGAGGTACTTGCCTGCGTTCTCGTCGAATTGTGATACCAACGCGTCGTAACCGCTGACGACCCAAACGACCGCACAGGTCGATGCGACGATGCCGAGAGTCGTGACGACGGCTCGCCCCGGATGCAGACGCATCTGGGAGAATACCAAACGAACAAGAAAGCGAAGTTGCGTCATGAACAAAATCCGTAGGTGTCAGGCAAGTATCAGGTTGCGATGTCGGAAGCGAGCCTGCGGGACCGTTTCGAAAATCTGGCGAGGCAAAAACGATTCGACGTCTCGCGCTAATTCTGCTCCGTCTCGTCGAGCAACCGGTTGAGGAATGTCATCACATCGTCGTTGTAAACGGTGTCGTCAAACTTCTGGTCACCGTGCCGTGCGCCACCGACTACGACGAGTTCGTTGGACACACCGTTTTCGGTGAGCGCGTTGGAGAGCAATTGCGATTGGGCCATGGGGACGCGAACGTCGCGATCGCCATGGAACATGAGGAACGGTGGGGAGTTCGCCGAAACGTAGGTCAGCGGTGAGGCTTTCGCGGCGAGATCAGGGCGTTTGCGCGGAGACACGCCTAGCATTTTGGCTTCGGGAGATTGGTCGTTCTCGACGTCGTCGTCGGCCCGCTTTTCTTGTAGCTTGACGAGATCGATCGGTCCGTAGAAATCGACAATGCCGAGAATGTTGCCTCTCGGTTGTGACGGTTTTGACGCGAACTCGGCAACGTTCGCGTTGTGGGTCGTGCCGAGCAGCGAAGCGAGGTGCCCTCCGGCGGATGTGCCCATCACAAACATGCGATCCATGTCCAAGTTGTATTGATTGCGGTGTTCGTACAGGTATGCGAGCGCGTCGTTGCAGTCAACAATCGGTGCCGGAAAATTGGCTTGACCAGACAGTCGATATGAAATCGAAACAAACGCGACGCCTCGTTCGAGAATGCGTGCGGCGAGTTGGTCAAACCGCTGCAGGTCGCGAGCCTTGTTGCCTCGCATCCACGCTCCGCCGTGAATCCAAACGGCAAGCGGCGTTTCGGTCTCCTGGTTTTCCTTAGGCAGCAGCAGGTCGAGCTTTAACTCGATGCCGTCGACTTCTTTGAAGGTGATATCGGAGACATAACGCACGCCGGCGGGCAGTTTCGTGCTGATGTATTCTTGATCGAGCGTGGTCGCACCGCGGTCGCGCGATCCTCCACCGCGGTTGCTCCGTTCACCGCCGCCTCGCTGCCGCGTGCCCCGCCGCGATCCGTCACGTTCATCGCCGTTCATGCGATCGGTGCTACGTCGTTCAGCCCGCGATGTCGTCGGTGTCGACTGAGTGGAGTTGGTGGATTCGGTTGCCGCGTTTTCGGCGTTTACTTTTTGCTGGGCGATGCACTCGTTGTGGTGAGCAACGCACCCCAAGAGAAGGATGGTTGCCGCGAGCGACTTGGAAACTTTGGAGACTAATGACATCGAAGGTATTGAATGAATTGGAGGTGAAGCCACATCGGCTTCGACGGACAGAATGCCGGTAGCAATACGCATGCCACCACCGGGCGCAAAGAAAACGGCAGCGATTCTAATGAACCGCTACCGGATGTTTGGCGTTTGTTTCATCGTCGACGGCGGAATTGCCGTCGCGATCGAGTGAAGTGCCGTTGGCAAAACCCGAGTCTATTTGAAAGACTGGACAGGCAGCGGCGCTCTACTGCTGCGAAGTCACCGTTTCGACTTCGCGTCCCATGCGGGTCCAGCTCGCGTGCCAGACTTCTCGGTCCACCGAATCGGTCACAAAGTGAACGCTGCCGTCAGCGAAGACGGCCATCGCACCACCGGTGTGATTGCTGCGGGCCGTGTTGACTTTCGCCGAGCGATAGGTGAAGTCAGGGACGCGTGAGTTCGGTGTCATGCGGCCGACCAAGAGAGGACCGTTCGGCGCGGTTCCGCGGAGCCAGTACTCGCATCGCGTGCCGCTCCAAGTGGTCGTTGCGTCGTAAACCGCATCGAAGTCACCACTGTCCATTTCGTTGAGGAAGTCGCTCGGGTTTTCAGTCGAACGATAGATTTGCGAGGTGATGAGGTTGTTGGGCAGACCTGCCGCGTCGCCGCCTGGGCCACGCAACGTTTCGGCGAACGCCAACGTGTTGCTGGTTCCATCGAGGATGGATGCGAAACGAATTTTTGCGTTTGCCCAGCACAAACCGTCGGCTTCGTAGGACGGGTGAAACGAGTGGTCGACGCCGCTGCCTTGGTTCATGCCGTAGTTGGTTCCCGCGATCGGAATCTCGGCACCTGATGGCATCGTCAAAATATGTTCGGCCGGCTCGGGATCGCTTGGGCAAAGAAACGCGGGGACTGCCGTCTGTGCGGCTTCGTGCAGTTCCATGGGCAGGTCGTCCTTGCCGGGGTGCCCCATTTGAACGTTGAAGTCGATTAGCTCCATCAGGTTTTGTTGCTCGAGGAAGGGCAGCAACTTGGCCTGCGGAGAGTAGTCATTGAGATAGCCGATTCCGTCGTATCCGGCATTGGGGAAGTGTTCGTTGTAGGCCGATGCGTAGTTGTGCAACGCCAACCCGATCTGCTTCATGTTGTTGCTGCACGACATGCGACGAGCGGCTTCGCGGGCGGCCTGAACGGCGGGCAGCAAGAGGCCGACGAGCACGCCGATGATCGCAATCACAACGAGCAGTTCAACCAGCGTGAACGCGTCGCGGCGCTGCGATCTCGCAGAATCCGACGCGGCGTGTTTTGTTCGGTGAGGGGGCGTTGGCGACGGTGAGGAAGACGAAACGGTGATCACAGATGGAGTTTCTGTGTGCA
>NZ_ANOH01000020.1 GCF_000346505.1 Aporhodopirellula sallentina SM41 | reverse complement strand
AGATCGTCGGCGTTGGTTACCTCGCCTCGGTGAGTGGTGACACACTCCAGTTGCGAGTCGGTTTTGCAAACGAACTGCACAAGAAGATTCCGGCGGACCTGACGGTGACATGCCCCGACCAAACACATGTGGTCGTTCAAGGCTGCGACAAGCAGAAGGTCGGTCAATTTGCTGCCGACGTTCGTTCGCTGCGGAAACCTGAACCTTACAAAGGCAAGGGCGTTCGTTACCAAGGCGAACACGTTAAGATCAAGCCTGGTAAGTCGGCTACGAAATAATCATCCCAACATCACTTGGGAATGGACGGCTTTGCGAGTCCACTCCCCGAACGGTTTACTGTCATGGATAAAAACAAGAAAATTCGGTCGAAGCGTCTTCGACGTCGTCGTCACGTCCGCAACAAACTGCGCGGTGACGCGACCCAGCCACGCCTATGCATCCATCGCTCGCTGAAGCACTTCGCCTGTCAGGTGATCGACGACGAGCAAGGCAAGACTCTGGTCAGCGCGAGCACCCGTGACAAGAGCATTCGGGATCAAGTGAAGCAGGGCGGAAACTGCGACGCAGCAGCCTTGGTTGGCAAGTTGGTGGCTGAGCGGGCAAACGAAGCCGGCATCAAGTTGGCCCAACTCGATCGTGGTCACAACAAGTACCACGGACGCGTCAAAGCGTTTGCAGATGCCGCTCGTGAAGCCGGCCTGCAATTCTAGGTAAATACCTTTTTCGAACACATTACAATCGCAGTGGCTTAACCGAGTGTCCTCTGCAGCCCTTTCAGCAGACAAATTGCACAAATGAGTAATTCACGCAGCAACAGCCGACGTAACAAGAACGAAGAACCTGGTTTGCCCAGTGACTTGGTCGATCGCGTTGTCAAAATCAAGCGTTGTGCCGCCGTTGTGAAGGGCGGTCGTCGATTCAGCTTTGCCGCAATGGTGGTGGTTGGAAACGGCAACGGACAAGTCGGTTGGGGATACGGAAAAGCCAACGAAGTCCCACCGAGCGTTCAGAAAGCCACCAAGCAGGCTTCCCGTAGCATGATCAACGTGCCGTTGGTCGAAGGTTCGATTCCTCACCAAGTTTGGGGCCACTTCGGTGCGGCTAAGGTTGTTTTGATCCCAGCCGGGGCTGGTACCGGTATCATCGCCGGTCAGGCGGTTCGTGCAGTGTGCGAAGCATGCGGTATTCACGACATTTTGACCAAGTCGTACGGGACCAATAACCCCGTCACTCTGGTCAAAGCAACACTCGATGCGATGAGCAAGCTGCGAACTCGCGAGCAAATCGCCGCCCTGCGTGGAATCGAGCCGGAAGAGCTCATCGAAGCCTAATCGGCGACCACGCCCAATCGTCCAATTTTGAACACCACATGAAGGATTGCGATCGAATCTTGTTTCTGATCGGTGCATTCTTCCCAAAGTAGATCTTTACTATGCAACTCAACGACGTTCATCGCGGAATTACGAAGCACCGCAAACGCAAGCGAATTGGTCGGGGTCCTGGTAGCGGAACGGGAAAAACCTCCGGTCGCGGACACAAGGGACACAAGAGCCGTAGCGGTTACAGCCGGAAGCCAAACTTCCAGGGTGGAGCCATGCCGATGTTCCGCCGCGTTCCCAAACGTGGTTTTAATAACAAATGGTCCGTCACTGTGTTCGCAGTGAACGTGAGCCGACTTAACGACGCCTTCAACGATGGCGACACCGTTACGTTGCAAACTTTGGCGGATAAGAACCTCGCCAAAGGAACCTTCGACGAAGTGAAGATTCTCGGCGATGGCGAAATCTCCAAGAAGCTCACCGTGCAGGCTCACCGATTCAGCAAGTCGGCCGAAGAAAAGATCACCGCTGCTGGCGGAACGATCGAGAAGATCGCTGCGAAACGCACTCCCGATGAGCGTGTTGCGGTTCTGAAAGAAGCCAACGCCTAAGGCGTTGGCCTCCGATCGCAGAAGGACACGCGTCGTTTCCGGATCGATCGAAAAGACGGTCGTCCGTGACGCGGCGGAATGAACGGTGAGCAGGCGACTTCGTCGTCTGTGTCGCCGAACTGGCTCGAGCGTTCGGGCCCGGATGTGGGGCGAAGGACCGGCGGCATTGGGTCGGATAGCGTCGGATGCCTACTCTCGTGATGAGGGTGTGCCGGGGGGCTCGAAGGCATGGTGAACTTGGCATGCCATTGCTAGATGATCAGCGACGTAGCCTAGAGAACGTTCGTGGTCGCGACTCTCTAAAGCCTTGGTGTGGTGGTAGTTTCGCTCAAACTGTTTATAAATCACTCTCGTGGTGAGGCTCCGGGATCGCTAGACTGCCCGTCTTGCCACCATTGGCCCCACCTTTAACCGATCGACGACGGACAGATCGATGCTGGAAAAGCTCCGAATCATTTTCTCGATTCCTGAACTACGTAAAAAGATTTTCTTGACGATTGGGCTGCTTGCAGTCTACCGGATTGGGTTCCACATCCCATTGCCGATGATCGCCACCAACCTCGAAGATGCCGCCGGCGGAGGCGCCGCAGACTTCTTCGAGAAGGTCAGCGTTTTCGCGGCGAGTGATCTGCGTCAGGCAACGATCTTCGGTCTCGGTATCATGCCGTACATTTCGGCGTCGATTATCTTCCAACTGCTCGGTAGCGTTTATAAGCCGCTCGAAGAGTTGAAGAAGGAAGGCGAAGCCGGTCGTAAGAAGCTCAACGAATACACTCGCTACCTGACCGTCGTCATCTGCCTCGTGCAGAGTTACATGTACCTGAAGTTCATGTTGATGACCGGTGCCGGTGGGCAGAGTAATATCAACCCGTTCTTTATGAACGCGGACCAGCAACTGTATTTCGGATGGCAGATCGTTGCCGTTCTGACGATGACCACGGGGACCGTGTTCCTGATGTGGCTCGGTGAGCAGATCGATGAATACGGAATCGGCAACGGGATCAGTTTGTTGATCATGGCCGGGATTCTCGCTCAGATGCCAAAGGCGTTGTACGAACTCGTTCTCGGAATGAAACCTGAACTGACCGGTTTGGCGAAAGGACAGGTCGGCATCGAGACGCTGATCATCCTGGTGGTCTTGTTCGTGGTCGTTGTCTTTGGTGTTGTGTTCATCACTCTCGGCCAACGAAAGATCCCGACTCAATCGGCCAAGTTCACTCGCGGACGCCGCGTTTATGGTGGGACGCGTCAGCACCTGCCGCTGCGGATCAATCAAGCCGGCGTGATGCCGATTATTTTCGCTAGCAGTTTGTTGATGATCCCTGGCGTGTTCTTCGGATTCCTTGCTGGGCAGTTTGATTCCTCGGGACCGCTTTTCCGCGGTTTGAATTTGATCAGCCTCACGATGGGCGATCAGACGTCTTACTTCTTCAACTTGCTCTACGTCGCACTGATCTTCTTCTTCTGCTACTTTTGGACGGCGATCACGTTCAATCCAAAAGAGATGAGCGACAACCTGAAGGAAAGCGGCACGTTCATCCCTGGATACCGTCCAGGACGTCGTACCACGGACTATCTCGAGAAGGTGATGGTTCGGATCACGTATGTCGGAGCGGCTTTCTTGGGGTTGATCGCGATCGTGCCAACGATTGTCTACGGTTCGCTCGGCGTTCCATACTCGATCGCCGGATTCTACGGCGGTACGGGACTGCTGATCGCTGTGAGTGTTGCGTTTGACTTGGTGCAGAAAATCGACAGTCACTTGGTGATGCGTAATTACCGTGGATTGCTCGAAGGAGCCGGCGGTGGAACCGCACCAGTGGTCTAAGGGCTGTTCTGCTGGCTAGTTTGCATCGCTGTTTCGTTTGACGCGACGGCGTGCTTTCGGAACCGGGAGTCGCCCTGAGCTGTGCCCGGATTTCGGGTTCAACGCTCGATCTCGCTTCCGCATCCGTCCCTGTCATCGTTCGTTCAGCGGTTTAGATCAGTGAAGATCGTCTTTATCGGTCCGCCGGGTGCTGGAAAAGGGACACAGTGTGGTTTGTTGAGTGAGTGGCTCGGCGTGCCGCACATCAGTACTGGCGAGATGTTGCGTTCGCTCGATTCCGAAACGGGCGGCGCGATCCATCTACGTATTGACCGCGGTCATTTCGCGCCGGACGACTTTATTCTCAAAATGGTGGCGGACCGCTTGTCGGAGGAGGATTGTCGACGCGGTTATCTGCTCGACGGGTTTCCTCGCACTTTGGTGCAAGCGAAAGCTTTTGACCACAGTATGGAGCGGTCAACGGAGCAACTCGATCACGTTGTGCATTTGATCGTGGGTGCGGACGAATTGGTGCAGCGTCTTGCGCAGAGGTCACTGACCGGGACGCGGTCGGACGATTCGGCACAGTTCATCCAAGAACGGTTTCGGATCTACGAAGAGCGAACTGCGCCGCTGTTGGAGTACTACGGCGAACGGGGGCTCGTGCGAGAGGTTGATGCGAGTTCGTCGCCGGAAGTTGTGTTTGAGCGGATTCGCGTATCAATTGGAGCCGACCGGTAGTCGCCGTCGCTGGTCTCGAACGAATCGGAAACCAGCGACCAGGAATGGTTACGCGTGAAGCGTTACTTCGAGGCGTTTGCTTTATCGACGAATTTGTAGATGCGCCCACCGCCCATCATGGTGCTCATCAGAGCTTCACCAGATTCGGTTTCGCCGAAGGTAAACACCGGGAGTTGCTGCCACGCGATCGGGCGGTTCTCAAGAACCTTTTTGGTATCGGGATCGACCTTCATCGCCCACAGTCGACCGCTAACGTAATCGCCGTAGAGGTAGTATCCGTCCAAGGTCGGCGTCTGAGTACCGCGATAGACGAGTCCACCGGTGACTGATTTGCCCCAATCATCGGTGTGAGGATACTCCACCAACGGTTCGATCAAACGATCATTCGGTCCGGAACCTTTTCCGCCACCCTTGGTGAAGCGGTGGGCTCCTTCGCGGAGGCTCCAACCGTAGTTGCCACCTTTGTGGATGATGTTGATTTCTTCCCAGTCATTTTGGCCCACGTCTGCGGCCCATAGCTCGTCGGTTTTAGGGTCGAACGCCATCCGCCAGATGTTGCGAATACCCCAGGCGTAAATCTCTGGCCATACGTTGGAACGTCCGACGAGAGGGTTGTCTTTCGGGATCGCGTAAGGCAGGTCACCATCGCGGGAGTTCACGTCAATTCGCAGAACGGATCCAAGGACTTTGCTCATGTCTTGAGCGGACTTCAGCGGATCGTTTGCTTTGCCGCCGTCCCCGAGTGCGATGTAGAGGTAGCCATCGGGACCGAACGTGACGGTGCCGCCGTTGTGGTTCCAGAACGGTTGTTGGATCTGCATCAGGATGCGTTCGCTCATAGGGTCACCCATTCGATTTTGGGAGCCGTCGGATGTGCGAAACTCACTGAGCACCGAAACGTGGGGGCGGGCGGATGATGTGTAGTACACGTACATCAAACCGTTTTCACGAAAGTCGGGGTGGAACGTCAGGCCGAGGAAGCCTTCTTCGTTCTCGCGATCCTTGTAGATCACGCGGTCGCTCAGGTCGAGAAACAGGTTCGGTTCTTCGACCTGCGTGTCGGCTTCATCGATGAAATAGATTTCACCTGTTTGGCTGGCGATAAACAGCCGTCCGCTACCATCGCCTGCACCGGTCATGATGATCGGGCGGCTGACGCGAAGGTTGGGGTAGGCTTCCACGACCTCGATCGACATTGGGTCGGTGTTCAGGTGAGCAGGTGGTTGCGCGAGGTTGACGGTTTGAATGGACGGGTGTTTATCTTCGGTGCGAACGTTGCTGTTCGGTGCCACCATAAACACGACAGACAGCACCGTGATACAGGTGATCACTGTGTGTTGCACTGGGGTAACAAAATGGGTGTGATTAGCTGTTTTCATGCGAAATTTGAAAGGGTTTAGGAGCTTAGAGACGCGGGATCATAAAATATTCTAACTGACTGAGACATTTACATGCGCAGGGCGGCGGTAAGCCGAAATCAATTCCGCGTACTTGAAACTGAGGCATTATTCCTTCTTATCGAGAGAGCACCCATCGCCATGTCACTCACGCAATCTGAATCGCAAAACCGTACCGGTTTATCCGAAGTTAGTTTCCAAGACTTTCAGCTCGAGCAGTTTGTCGATGAACTCGGTCAAAACGCTCGATTGCGTGCCAGCCATGACGTTTGGCCCGCGACGACCTGGGAGCAATGCATGCAAGCGGGCGTGCCTCGGTGGTTCGCGCCGGCTTCAAAAGGCGACACGGTGATTGGCGGTTGGGATTGGTCTCCGGCAGAGCGTTTGAAGGGCCTAATGGGAATCGCGTCGGCAGATCTAACGACTGCGTTCGTACTGACTCAGTTTGTTGCCGCGATCAGTCGAATGGTGAACAGTGACAACACTTTACTGCATGAGCAAGTGTTGCCGGAGCTGATGACCGGGGACCAATTCGCCACGGTGGGAATCAGTCACCTAGCGACAAGCCGACAGCATCTGGCTCGACCGGTCCTCCGAGCCGAGCCGGTCCAGGGCGGTTGGAATGGCAAATTGGATTCTTACATCCTCAACGGGGTCGCGCCCTGGGTGACCGGTGTGAGCGTGGCAGACGTGGTGGTTGTCGGGGCGGTTTGTGACGACGGGCGAGAGATGATTTTCGCCGTGCCCGTGGATCTGCCTGGAATCGAGTATGGCGACGGGGCTCCATTGGTCGCATTGTCGGGCAGTGGCACCGACCAGTTGGAATTCAACCAAGTCACGATTGGCAGTGAATGGATCGTTTCGGGACCGAGTGAGCCGGCACACCGCTCGCAATCAAACGGGAAGCCTTCCACGGGAACCGGATCGTTGCAAACATCGGCGCTAGCGATCGGGTTGTCGCGTTCAGCGATCGGATACCTGCGGTCAAATTGTGATGAACGACCGAATTTGTTGGGACCTACTGATGCGTTCGAAACCGAGTTGCGGCAGCTAGAAGGTCATGTGTTGGCAGCGGCCGACGGAACGGCGTCCGAAGACGTTATGCAGATCCGGAACGCTGCGAATGATCTCGTGATCCGTTCAACCCAGGCGGCATTGGTGGCGGCCAAAGGAGCCGGGTACGTTCACCAGCATCATGTTGGACGTTGGTGCCGCGAGGCGTTATTCTTTTTGGTTTGGTCATGTCCTCAAGAACTGACAATGTCGCGAGTCTGTGAACTCTCCGGAATGGCTTCATGAGTTTAACTTGTCCATCGAGCGTCCAGTGGATTCAAACCGAGTGGGAGAGTCCGGTAGGCGGGTTGAGGATCAGTGTGATCATAGACCCGAGCGGCGACGTCCGATGTGCAGGTTTGTATTTTCGCGAGCATCACCCGGTTCCGGCTCAGTGGCGAGTCGACGTCGATCGGGTTGATTGGCAGGACTGTGAGTCGACCAAGAGTCTCGTCGAGGAGTTGCAGTCTTACTTTGCCGGTGGTCAACGCGTGTTTGAGACTCGGTGTTCTTTCACCGGAACCGAGTTTCAGAACAACGTATGGCGAGCGTTGCAAGCAATCCCGTTCGGCCAAACGCGAACCTACAGCGAGATCGCTGAGATAGTCGGGCGACCGGGTTCGGTTCGGGCCGTGGGAACAGCGATCGGTCGAAACCCGATCTCAATCATCGTGCCGTGTCACCGAGTGGTGGCCCGCAGTGGGGTGTTGGCAGGCTTTGCCGGGGGCCTCGAACGCAAGCGTTTTTTGCTGGACCATGAGGCGACGGTGAGCGGACAGGCTCGTTTATTCTTTTGACGATCGCATCGCGCCAACGAGTCCGCTGCGAATCCAGCCCTTCGCAAACTTTCGGCGGGCGTCTTTCGAGCGAGGATTCCGCACGTCGTTCGCGCAGTCGTTGAGCCGGCTAAGAGATGTCTCGACCGATCCGGCGTTGTAGCCACCGGCGGGCCGAAGCGGTGGGACCGGATGAAACGCCCAGCGTTGATTTTGATTTCCCGACGGAGTGTTCGATAATCCGTTGGCGCGTTTTTACGAGAGCACGATCGCACTTGGGGCAGGTCGCCGGCGGGGTGGAGACTCGGACGTCTGCGCAGTGGGGGCAATAGTGCTCGATCGTCGGACGGCGGGCCGCCTCGAACAGTCCACCCACTTCGCCAGCAGCAAACCACGGCGAGTCATCTTTTCGGACCATGGTTTCCGCAAGGACGTCTCCGTCACGAACTAACGAAAGTAACTCGGCCGGTTTCAGAGGGCCGAGTTCTTCGTGTTCTCGTTGGACGTACCAGTCGGTCATCGGGCTCGAATCAGTTGAAGAGGGTTTAAATCGATTCAATATGGAGACTACGGCGACGCCGTTCGGTTCGGCGAACGTCGTCGATCAAGCCGGACACCTCGCTGACCTTGTCAATACCAACGAGTCGCAGTTCCGGGTCAGAGCGGTCCGAACTCGTGATGTTGATGTTTCCAACACCGAAAAGCCTTTGAACCGGCCCCTGCTCGTAGCTGACGTCGTCGATGTCGATGACCTCGATCCTGTCGGTGCGTCGAGTGAGTAATCCCGTTTTATGGATGAAACGTTGGCTGGTCAATTCGTAGTGAAATCCTAAACGCATCCGCGCGTAGTTTGCACCGACGAGCAGCCACAGAATTACAATAATAGCCAACGCGATGGAAAAGGACAGTTGGGGGATCATGAAGGCCCCAACCAGCAGGCCGATGGAAATTGCTATCAATGCGATCCACCATCCCACCATCGCTTTTGGGCTGTATCCGCCGTTCCAGAGGGATTCTTCCGGTTCGTGATCGTCGAGAGATTCACGACGGGTGGCGACCTCCTGTTCGAACCGGTCTCGCGGCGACATGGGTCGTGTCGCCGGGCTTGGTTGGGATTCGCCTGCCGGGTTGGGTTGAGGAGCCGACGAGTCGGTTACCGGGGAGGATTCCGCGGCCGGACGTGGGTTTTCCGCGGAGGTTGCGTCGGGTTGCTCAGATTCGCTCATGGTTAATTGCTTAGTCGTCGGGAAGATCGAAGGCGCTGGGCAGGCTATCGCGAGGGGCGTTTTACCGCGACAGCAGTCTATCGCGATCGGCGGTCCGCTTGTGACCGGCGCGGCGATCATGACTGGCCGACCGCGATTATTTGTGTCATCGCGTTGGGCGTCGTCGCAGAGCCAAGAATCGAATTGTCACAGGGAACGCATCGGTTGCCATGGGGTAATATGGCTCGATGGAATATAACACAGGGCTCAGAATCTCGTGAGAGTCACCATTTTTCTCGCGAACTTTCGTCCCCAACCGCTTTCTCGATTTAGATCTGCGATATGCGTTGTCCGTTTTGTCATTCCGATAACGACAAAGTGCTCGATTCCCGGTCGGCTCAGGCCGGCTACCGGGTGCGTCGCAAACGTGTTTGTCAGGAGTGTGGGCGTCGTTTCGTGACCATGGAGCATATCGAGGCATTGAACGTCCGCGTCGTCAAAAGCGATGAAACGCGGGAACCGTTTGATCGCGAGAAGATCCGGCGCGGGATCGAACGCGCGTGCTCCAAACGGTCTGTCGCGAGCGATACGATCGAGGCGACCGTACAGAGCATCGAGGCGGCAATCTATGCGGAGTTCGATTTCGAGATTCCCGCCGAGAAAATCGGCGAGGTGGTGCTGCGATTTCTCGCGAATGTCGACGAAGTGGCTTACATTCGATTTGCGAGTGTTTATCGTGAATTTTCGGACGCGAAGGATTTTCTGAGAATCATTTCGGTGTTGGACAAAAGTCGCGAGGAGTTCAAAGATGCCGTCCCGACGCAGAAAGGCCCGGTCGCAATGAACGAAACCGCGGCAAAGCGAAAGTCGCGTGCGACGTTGGAACAGGCAAACGCGGGAGACTCCAAAATCAAGAAGTCCTACCAACGCGATAAACCGACCAAGTTGAAGAAACCACGTGCCGCCGGGGAACGTTCATGAAACGCACACCGCTGGCCTGGAAGAACCTCGTCCATCAACCGAGACGACTTTTCTTGGCGACAGCCGGGGTCGGTTTCGCCGCCGTATTGATGTTTACCCAATACGGTTTCCGAAACGCGTTGCTGGACAGTCCGATTCAACTGATTGAGTTGATGGAATGTGATTTGGTTGCTATCAGCCCGGCGAGATACATGTTGCCGGTGGACCAGCGTTTTCCTCGTGACCTGTTGCGACGGGCGCGGTCGGTTCCGGGCGTGAGCGATGTCGAACCGTTGTTAATCGAATTGTGGTTGGCGCAGGTGCGGGTCAAGGGACAGAAGGTTCGCCCGATCCGCGTGGTTTCGGTTCCCGAACCCGGATGGCTCAATGTCACAGGGTTGAGCGAGCAACGGCATAAACTGCAGCCGCCAGGCGCGACGCTGATTGATCGGAAAACGCGCAGCGAGTATGGCTTCGCAAGCGACGATGAAGAACTCGCGTCACAGGTTATTGAGTTGGCGGGGAAACGTATCCGTGTCGTCGGGCGTGTCACGATCGGAACCGATTTCGCTAACGAAGGCACCCTGATGGTGCAGGAGCGTGAGTTTGCCGAGTACTTCCCGATTCGCGGAAACGGGAACCCGTTGGAGGTCGTCGATGTGGGCATGATCCGCATCGAAGAAGGAGCCGATCCGAAAGCGGTCGCGGCCCGACTCTCCGATTTGGGGCCTGATATCTGGCGGGTGCTCACGCGAGAGGAATTGCAGCGACAAGAGATTGATTTTTGGCAGGGGCAGACTCCGGTCGGGAAAATTTTCTTCATCGGAACCGTGATGGGTTTCGTCGTTGGAGTCATCATTTGCTATCAGATTCTGTTTACCAGTCTTCAGGACGCGATGCCGGAGTTTGCAACTCTTAAGGCGATGGGATATCCGAACTGGTATTTCATTAAGCTGGTCGTGCAGCAGTCCATCTATTTGTCATTGTTTGGCTTCATTCCTGCGGTGTTGGTGACGTGGGGTTTATTTTGGGGCCTGGAATCTTTTTCTGGTTTGCCGATGCGTCTTACAATTCCTCGCGGATTGCTAGTCCTCGGACTCACCACGTCGATGTGTTTGATCAGTGGCCTGTTGGCACTTCGGAAACTGCTTCGCGCCGATCCCGCGAGTCTGTTTTGAGTGGGTCTGTTTTGGCAGCAACTCGGACCGCGGCCTGCCAAATCGAACACGCCGGAAAACCGACCGGGGGTCAGGTTTAATGGCCAAAGTACACGTACAATCAAGACATTATCGTTGTGAAACGTAAATCATTGTTCAAAGGCATTGATGTGAGAAGTTCTTTGATTTCGGCCGTCGCCATGCGTCTGAGTTCGTTCGTGATTCTGTTGGTGATCACGCATGGGGTCGGTGTGCAAAACTGCACTGCCCAGGGTTTGTTTCGTGCGACGATTGACGTGGGGGCGGCGGAATTGTTGCCGCCTCCCCGTAGCGTGCGTCAGCAAATTCGCGAAGCAAAGGAGGCTCTCGCGGAGGAACGTTACAGCGACGCGGTCGTTCGATTGGGAGACATCATGCGGAGGGTTTCCCGCGATGAGTTTTCAGAATCGACGCAAGATTACTTCTTAAATCCGGATCGATCTGTCGATCCGTCAGGCCGGAGATCGACGCAGCAGCAGATTGAGCGATTGCTCGACGAAGAGGATATCTCGCAAGACGACATGGATGAGGATGGGCCGGTATCGGTGTTCCGTCAGGTTCGTCAGATCATCGGCAGTTTGCCGGACCGCGCTTTCGAGATTTATGAACTTCGTTACGGACCTCTCGCCGCAAAGATTCTTCAAGAAGCACAGGCGAACAAAGATTGGGAAGCGGTTGAGCAGGTTCGCCGGGAGTTCTTTCACACCGAGGCCGGCTATCGAGCGTCGTACTTGCTCGCGATGCGAGAGTGGTTGTTGGGGAATCCATTGGCAGTGTCTTTGTTGCTCGACGATGTTGTGGGATTGCCCCGAGCGATTGAAACGATCGGTGATGAGTTGATTTGGATGCACGCGGGATCGTGTGTGCTCTCGGAACGTCCGCTTCCTATACCGGATCAGTTTCCGAATGGCGTAACGAACGCGGTGGGTTGGAAAACAGCGGTGCGCGAACGTTTTGCATCCATGGCGTTTGAAACTCAGGGGGACGCGAAGGACTATGCCTTTCTCGGTGGCCGGCCCAATCGGAGTGGAAACTCTGACGGGCAGATGCCGCTGAGTAACCCGCGATGGGTTGTTGAATCGTCGGGAAGCCCTCGGCAGGAACGCATGCTCGAAGCCGAGACGGCGCAATTGAAGGCGACCAGCCAGTTGCCTCCTCCATCGTGGATGCCGCTTCGTGTGGGTGACCAATTGCTAATGCGAACGACCGAACGACTGCTCGGGGTGGACTACAAAACCGGGAAACGGGTTTGGCAGTACCCTTGGTTCGCGCCTCCCGAAGCGATCAGTTCGGCGGATGAAGACGCGATCGATCGTCGTGGTGAAGAAGACCCAAAAGAAATCTTGGTGCAGCGGGTATGGAACGACGTGCCCTACGGACAGATCTCGAGCGACGGCGAACGCGTTTACATGATCAACGACCTTCACTTGGTCGAGGTGGAGCGGTTCAACCCGTTCGGCATGCGTGGAATGAGTTCGGTGAAGGCCAGCAAGAACACGTTGGTCGCGTTGGATCTCGCGACGGAAGGGAAACTGCTGTGGCGGCTCGGGTCCAACGAGACATCTCCGACACGCTTCTCAGAAGCGTTCTTTTTAGGGCCGCCGTTGCCGTTTCGCGGTCGACTGTACGTGATGGCTGAAATCTCCGGTGAGATTGTTTTGGTTTGTTTGAACTCGCAGGACGGTAGTGAAGTTTGGCGGCAGGTTTTGGTTTCGATTGAATCGAGCGGGATCACCACCGATCCGGTCCGACGCGTTGCCGGGGCCATGCCTACTTATCATGAAGGTTTGTTGATCTGTCCCACGGGGGCGGCGGTAACTGTTGCGGTTGATCTCGTTGACCGCACGTTGAGATGGGCGAAACGCCATCCACGCAACGCGAACTTTGCCCGCAATGCTCTTCGACAACCGTCGGATGTCTCGATGAACCAACTGAGTCAACGGTGGATGACTTCGGTGGCGATCGGCCACGGAACGAACGTGGCACTCACGCCGGTCGAGTCTGACCGTTTGATCGTTGCGGATGTCGTCAGCGGTGAAGACCGGTTTCGGCCGCAACCACGCGGGAAGAATTTCTATCTTGCTGGGATTCGAGACAACCGGTACATCATTGTTCGTGCCGATCGGGTGATGGCCTACGACCTCAACACGGGCTCGGAGGTGTGGGCGACGCCGAGCGATATGATGAGTCCCGGCCAACGGGTATCCGGTCGCGGAGTGTTCGGTGAATCGAGCTACTATCTGCCAACAACGAACGACGAGTTGATCGAAATCGGATTGGCGTCAGGACGCGTGCTTTCTCGTCGCATTGTTCGTTATCCGTTGGGGAACCTGATCGCGGTAGACGGCGAAATTATCTCTCAAGCGACCACGACGACTGCGGTCGCCTACGGAGAGGATTCCTTGCGACCTCAGGTCGACCGTATTTTGACGGAAGATCCCGACGACCTCGTCGCACTCGTCCACAAGGCTCAGTTGTTGCTGGAAGAGGATCAACGTGGTGAAGCGTTGGCACTCCTGCAAAAGGCTCGCAGCATCGATCCGGATAATGACGACGTGATCTCGCTGTCTGTGGAAGCGATGTTAGGAAGTCTTCGGGAACAGCATGAAATTTCGCAAGAGGAATTGGATACGCTGCGCCGGTTGATTGATCGGCCTGAGCAACAGGCCGAGTTGCTCGTTCTGCAAATTCTTCGGCAGTTAAGCCCCGATGACGAGAACGATTCGGAAGGAACACCATCGTCGAACGAATTAACAAACGCGTTCGATTTATTGCTCGAGTTGTCTGCGTTGATGATCGAACGCCCTAACGTGGCGAGCCAGCAGGCCATGATTTTTCCTAGTCAATCCAGGCAATTCACGTTGTCAGCTTGGCTAACCGCTCGGGTCGCCGAAGTGGTTGCGGCGGCGGATGATGCCACCCAGGCGTCACTGGCGGAGAAATTCGAAGCTCATCTTACAAATCGCATTCGACCCAACCGGATGACTTTGGGCCAAATCGTCGAACATTTTGCTCCGTTGGGCGATGCTGTCGAATCGTCCCAAGAAAGCCTGTTGAAACAATACCAAGGGCAGGGTGACGCTCTGGCAACGGAACGATTGACATGGGGCGTTCGCATGCCATCGGATGAAACTACGGCGTCTTTGGATGTCACGAGTCTCTGTGTGCTCGCCCAGGTCTACAGCGCGGCGGGGTGGAATCAAGATCGACGCAGAGTCGGTGAAGTGCTGCAGGCTAGAATCCAAGAACCTGACGCTACACCGGAGATGATCGAACGGATCGCATCGACGCTGGACGAGTATCAAGTGCTCGGCGTTGGCCGCATTCCTCCAGAATCATGGCCGCGTCAGGTTGATTTGCAGTGGCAGTCGACACGTCTTCCGCAAACTCAGGCGTTGATTTCCGATCGACGTTATGCACGGACGACCCGTTTGATGGGACGACAGTTGTTGGGCTGGCAGGCGATCAGTGACAACAACCCTCTCGCTCTGTTGGATCATGATGGGATCTCACGTCCGATCGTGGTCGAGGGACTTACCAACCGCAATTCGAGCGACAAAGAAGTGACCCTCAGCGGCGGGTTGATGCTCGTCCTGACACCTTCGGAATTGATCGCCATCGATCTGTTCCGAGTCTTCGCCGGTGGCGTCAATGAAATCGTGCGGTGGCGACAAAGTCTGCATCCCGATGGACAACCGGTTGCGAAGCGGCGCAGCGAAACATCGAAGTTTGGTGATCAGGTCTATCGTTATGTTTCAAACTCGCCGACCGCAAATGCGGATGACGCGCAGTTGCGACTCGGGCCCGTACTCGGCGATCGATTGTTCTTGCTGCAGGGCGAAGACCTCATTTGCTACCACAGCGTGACGGGGGAGCAACTCTGGCGAAGCAACATCGGTTTGGCTGGCAGTGGAGTCGTTGCAGGTGATGGCCGTGTTGGCGTGCTCAGCGAACGGGCTGATCAGATCGCGTATTTCGACACGTATGATGGCGGGCATATCGAATCAAAGTCTTTGGTGATCGATTCCATGTTGGCGACGCTCGGCAGGCACGCGCTTCTGGTTTCAGACTATAACGATCGCGACGGCCAAGTCGAATTGTATGACCCGCATACCGTCGAGATTGTTGACTGCATTTCGATGCAACGGGTTCGTAAACGGCTTGCGTCACCGGTGAACCTGACCGATCAAGAACGCTCTGCTTCCTATGGCGAGATGGTTGACGGGAGATACTTCGTGCTCCTCGATAACTCGGGTCGAACGACCATTTGGGACGTTTTCACCGGACGAGAGCTCGCCGAGGTTTCCGTGCCCGTGAGGCCGAATCTCTTTGGACTTTCGGTCGTTCAAGTGAAAGACCGGTTTCTGTTGATGCCTCGATGCCGATTGCCTCAACAGAGCGATAGCACAACGAGCACCGTAACCGTCGCGAGTGGGTTGTCTGTCCAGGGGGCCACCAGCGTTCACTGCATCGAATGGCAAGAAGAGGAGATCAATGCGAGCGAAACGGAAAATCAACCAGTCAGCGATGCAAGCGAAGACGACCCTGAAGACACCGACGGTGACGAACAACAGCAGGACGCGTCGCAGTCCGAATCTGTCGAAAGTTCGAACCCGGCAGCACGTTTGGCGTGGTCTGTCTCCTTCGAACAAGCACGCGGCGTGACGACCTATCAACCGTGGTTGACCCCAATGTTGATGTTGGTTCGTGGGCATTCGCATTTCCAGAGTCAGGGCGGTGCGTCACGGCAGCGAGAACTTGATGTTTGGGGACTCGATATCGATGACGGCCACGTCCTTCACGAACTGTTGGGCAAGAACATTGGCAGTCGCAACAATCGTATCGAAACCCATGTCCGTCTCCTGCCTCATCGTGATCAAATCATCGCGACGATTCAGAGTGAGTTATTGACCTACACGTTCTCGGACACTTTGAAAATAGACGACGAAGCTGAGTCGCCGTGACGCGAACGGTCAACACGATCGTTTTCGAAGAACACAGTGAGGTTCTTCCGTATTGGTTCGAGAAAGGCGTCAAGAATGCGGTCGTTGTCTGCTTTGATGCTCATTTGGACGTGCAACGAATCACGGCGTCGCGTTTGAAACGACTCGTTGCGAGCAAGACCAGTGACGAGCTACGCGCGGAAATGAAGCCGCACCACCTGATGCCTGATTGGGATGCGGTCGCTTCGCGGAGTTACAGTTTCGGGATTGAGGACTTCTTTTTCGCGGCAGCGAGGATGGGAGTGGTTCGGAAACTGATTTGGGTCGCTCCGAGTCATGTCCCAATTCATGACATGCAGTCCGCGATCGAGCAATTGCAGCAAACTGATGGTGTCACGATTGAAGATCTCCGCAGTTTCTCCTGGTGCTCGCGGAACTCAGACGCGGTTCGTTGGATTGAAGGTGAGTTGTTAGGTATTGAGTTGACCGTGTGCCACCGAGAGGCGTTGCCGCACGTTGGTTTGCCTTCGAGTTGTCTCGTTGATATCGACCTGGATTATTTCGTCGAATTGCCAAGTGAACAGATCGGTGTGTCTCCGGTGCAGGTCGTGGCAGATTTGATGGAGCTGCCGCTGGAGTTTTCGGAAGTGACGATCTCTCGCTCTGTTGAGAGTGGGTTCACGCCGCTGCGATACTCCACGCTCGATCAAGAGTTGCAACGCGCGTTTGACGAGGCGGTAGGAAAACTGACGAGCGGCGGCGAGAAACAGGCAACCACCACGCACGGTGTCAAAACCCCGTTAAACGACGGGCTGCGTCGTGCCTGTGAATATCCGGCTCGAGGTTTGCCGGTAGCACCCGTCGATGTCCAGGCGTTGCAGCGCGAATTTGAATCGACGAAAGGTTCGATACAAGATCGCGGGTTGTTCTACGCCGCCATTGGAATCTTGTGGTGTCATCTTGGCGATTTGGATTCGGCTCGCGACTGTTATGGTGTCGTTGCTGAAGCGTTCGGCGTCCATCCCGAACTGGCTTTGGAGATAGCACGGTTGCTGATTGAATCGGAATGTTGGTTTGACGCCGGAAACTATCTGCAGGACGCTTTGAATGACGACAAAACGTGTGCCGCGGCCTGCAATTATTTGGGATTGATAGCGGCTGAATCAGCGAGGCAAAACGGCGACGAAACGCAATTGCGAGTCGCCGCAGATTGGTTTGCCAAGGCTCACGAAAGGACACCTGCGTGGCAATCGGTTGTCGAAAATTTGGTGCACGTCCACCGATTGCTCGGTGAGATGGAAACGGCCGATCGTTTCTATGCTTCGTTGCGAGATGTCATTGAGATCAAATCGCGTTTATGTGGTCAAACGAGTGAATAAGGGGACAGCTGTGATGGACGCCGTTGCAATCTATGGTGGATCGTTCGATCCGGTCCACATCGGGCATCTTTGGATTGCGGAATATGCGCTCGAGCAGTTGCCGGTCGGTGAGGTGCGTTGGGTCCCGGCAGCGACGAGCCCATTGAAGGAGTCAGGGACGGTAGCGACCGACGGTCAACGCATCGACATGCTGCGTTTGGTGCTCTCGGGGCAAAACGGACACGTGATTGATACTCGAGAGATCGACCGGAGTGGTGTGAGCTTCACTGTCGATACGCTAGAACAGTTACGCTCAGAACACCCCGATCGCCGGTTGTTCTTGATCATTGGAGCCGACTCGCTGGCGTCGTTTAACCGTTGGAAGGAACCGCAGCGGATTCTCGAACTTTGCACGCTCGCGGTGGTCGCTCGAGGAGGGATGCCGAGTCCGGACTACACGGTCCTCAACGACTTCGCCCCCGCACAAAAAGTTTCAGAGTGCCGCGATGCGGAGATCGACATGCCGCAGATTGAAATCAGTAGCCGAGATCTGCGAGATCGTGTTCTTCATTCACGATCGATTCGGTTCCGTGTGCCACATGCCGTCGAAGCGTTCATCCAACACGAGAGATTGTATCGGTCCGCCGAGCAGTGATCCGTAGTGAATCAGACGGGGACGGCGGATCGTTTCAGCATCAGTTGATCGAGTTGGCTGGCGATCGTTTCGGCTGCGGGTGATTGCAGCATGTGGGCATGATCACCGGGGACTTCGTGCAGGTGAACATCTTCGGTGACCTCACGCCATCCCAAGACCGGGTCATCGAAGAGCGAATTCGTTTTCCCTTGATCAACCGGTCGGAACAGGTGAACATTGCCGTCGAATGGTTCGGCGACGTATTCATGGACGGCTTTGACGTTGGATTGAAACACGTTGAAGACATGCGCCGCGTTGGCGGTATCTTTCGTGGCAACGATGTCGTTGAGTTCGCCCGGAACGATGCCTGCTTGGGAGGCACGGTCTACGAAGAATTGGAGTTGTTCGGCAGGGCTCTTCTGTCGGATTTGTTCGAGATCGAGGTTCATCGCCCCGGGGAAGAGTGCGGACAGCAAAGGCAAGAAATCTTCTTCACGAAGCTGCGTTTCGGGCGATAGCAGTCCAGAGTCGAGAAGTGCCACGACCCCCACTGGAGTCCCGCGGGATTGCAACTGTCGGGCGACTTCGAATGCGATGTTTCCGCCGAGTGACCATCCGGCCAAATGCACGGTGCCTTCAGGATGAATTTCGCGAATCGCTCGCGCGTAATGAGCCGCCATTTCAGCGAGCGTTTCATGTGGGGGTTGGGTTCCGTCAATCCCATTGGCTTGGACACCGTAGACGGCTCGTCCCGATCGCAGGTGCGATGTCATTTCCATGTAGCAGAATACTGTTCCGCCGGCAGGGTGAATGCAGAAGAGTGGTGGTTCCACTTCCTCCGTCGAACCTGTGGCATCCGCCATTTTCAGCGGAACCAATGTCGAGCCGGCTTCGGACAATTCACCCGCATCGATTCGTTCGGCTAGGTGCGCGATCGTGGCGTTTTGAAACAACGCCACCAAAGGGAGACGCTTGCCGAGCAACCGCTCGATGTCGCTCGTCATGCGAACCGCCAACATCGAATGACCGCCGAGTTCAAAGAAGTCGTCTTCGATTCCGATCGGACGTGTGTCGAGCAGGTCCTCCCAGATTTTGACAAGTGCTTCCTGAGTCGCGGTGGTCGGTGCCTTGAAGTTGCCTGCCCACGCGGGGCGACCCGCCGGACGTGGCAAGTTCGCGCGGTCGATTTTGCCATTGATCGTGCGCGGGATCTCTTCGAGCACAACGAAGGCGGACGGAATCATGTAGGCGGGCAGTCGTGCCGAGAGTTCATCACGCAATCGTTTGGTGAACTCGCGATCCCGTTCCGTGCCGATCGGATCGTTCGCAAACTGACTTGGGTCGATCCCGTTGGTGTCAGTCGGTGAAGGAACGCTTGGCGATGCCACGTTGGGTTCCTCCACCGTCCGAGTATCACCGGAGTTGGTGTCGGCTTGCGAGGAGCAGACTACGACGTCGAATCGGCTCGGATCGTCTTCGTTCCAAGTTGCCGAAGAATCGGTAGGCGACAACTCGATCAGGTCGTTCGGTTCTCGGCCTTCGAAGTGTGACGCATCGGCTTCGAGATGGTCCATCAGATCGGCTACCGTTGCCGTGTCGGACATCGTCTCTAGCAAAGCCACCGAGTGGCAGTCTTTCGCAACGCGTGAGTTGTTGATACCGGTATAGCGAACCGACGACGGGGGAGCCGTGCTGAGGTCAGATTCTTCGTTGAACGGTATGGTCTGATAGGTGGTTTCGGATTGGTGTTCGTCAACGTCGATGATGACGTCATACCGGAATCGACCGAGTTCGTTCTGATGAGCCGTGTCTTTGAGAAGTACACGGACATTGGAAATACGAGGATGGATCGTTTTCAGGTAGCTGAATAACTCTGGATCGAGGAGCAGTTCTTCTTCGTGCTCGATTCGGGAGGCGACGCGGTGTTTGAGTTCACTGAGCGACAACTGTGGGTCGGCGTTTGACATTTCCACCGATGTTGCCATCGCTGTTTGCAAACGAAGGTTTCTGACGTCGCCAATGAACAGCGATCCGCCGGGAGCCAAGTGAGCGATTGCCCCCTCGACGACGCGGAGCAGGTAGTCAATTCCGGGAAAATACTGCACGACTGAATTCAACACGACACAGTCGAATTTGTCGTCGCCGAGATGATTGAACTCGTCCGCGAATGCCTGGACAAGAGCAACTTTGTCTTGCAGATGAGGCCGATGGGCCAGTTCGCTCTCGATGTTCTGCAGCGATGACGCGAGCAGGTCGGAACCGACGTATCGTTTGCAGTGTTCGGCGATTCGTAGCAAGAGCAAACCGGTTCCGCAACCGATTTCCAAAACGTTTCGGGGGCGCAGACTGAGGATTCGACGAACGGCTCCTTCGGTCCATTGACGCATCTCATCGCTAGGGATCGGTTTTCCGGTGTAGGTGCTGATCCATCCGGTGATGTTGAATGAGGGGTCGAGTACCGGAGGGGCGATGCGGTGCGTTTGTTCGAAAAGGTCACGCCACTGCGTGACGTGATTCGATTCGAGATGAGAGGTGCGTTCCTCTTCGCCGCGATCTTTTTGCGTAACCACATAGGCGACGAGTTGAGAGGTTTCGTTTTCGTTGCGCTCGATGACGGCTGCTTGGCGGACACCTTCGAGTGTTTCGAGGGTGGCTGCGATTTCACCGGGTTCGATACGAAAGCCGCGAAGGCTGACCTGGTCATCGACTCGGCCTACGAATTCAACGTTGCCGCAGGCGAGCCAACGCCCGAGGTCGCCGGTTCGATACATCCGCGGTGGGCGATCATCGCTGTCAGCGTCATCCGATACAAACGGATCATGCAGGAAGACAGCGTCGGTCTGTTCGGGCATTCCCAGGTAACCTCGCCCGACGCTTTTGCCACCGATGTAAATCTCGCCTGACGCACCGATGGGAAGTGGGTTTTGGTGTTCGTCGAGAATGTACATCCGCATGTTGTTCATCGGCGGACCGATTGGCGGTTTTTCACCGGTCCAGGTTTCGTCGAGTGGCATCATGCTGCAGCCGACAGAAACTTCGGTCGGGCCGTAACCGTTAAAGAATCGTCGACCTTTGGTGAGCCAACGGCGAGCAAGTTCCCCTGTTAACTTATCGCCTGCGGATGCAACGATGCGAAGATTTGGCAGTCGTGCCGGATCGAGAGTTGACAGTAATGCCGGTGGGAATTTACCGACGCTGACGTTGTTCTGGTTCAGTAACTGCGAGAGTTCTTCGGGAACGAGCAGCGTGGGTTTGTCAACGACAACGCTCGTGCCGCCACTGCCGAGGGCGTAGAAGATCTCGGAAATCGCACCATCGAAACACGGCGAGAAGCTGAAGCTGAATCGGTCGTCTGATGAGACCTGCATTCGGTCGATTTGTGCCCGCACAAAGTTCACGATCCCACGGTGTTCGATCTCGACGCCCTTGGCGACGCCCGTCGATCCGGATGTGAAGATCACGTACGCTCGCTGGCTCGGATCGATCGTCGGGAGTGCGGTGTTCGGCGGAGCCTCGTTATGTTCGCGGATCCAGTTTGGATCGATCAGGACCTTGGCGGAAGTATCGTTGACAATTTGGTCGACCCTCGCCGAAGGGAATTCCGGGTCGACGGGGACGAAGGATCCACCGGCTTTGAGGATGCCCAATATCGATGCGATGAGATCGATCGAACGGGGCAGTTTGATGACGACTGCGGTTTCCGATACGACTCCTGCGGCAATCAAATGACCGGCGATGTTGTTCGCCTTTTTAATCAGATCGCGATAGCTGACTTCCGTGTTTCCATGCACCACCGCGGTTTTTTCTGGAGTCCGCTGTGCGTTCTCTTCGACCAATTCTTGAAGAAGGTAGGGCGGCGGATTAGTTACCGTGGTCTGGTTGAATTCATCAATGACCTGCGATCTCTGTTTCTCCGAGAGAATCGTCAAACGATCAATGGATGAATCGGGCTGTGCGACGGCTGCACTCAACAGCGTGCGATACGAATCGATCAGTCGTTCGATGGTATCGCGGTCGAAGAGAGTGGATCGGTATTCGACGTGGCCGACCAGCTTTTCGGATTCTTCCCATAGGAAGAACGTCAAATCGTATTTTGCGGTGCCGTTGTCGACCAAGATCGGGTCGACTTGAATGCTGCCTTTTTCGCTAATGTCGCGAGGCAGGTTTTGCATCACGAGGGCCGACTGAAAAATCGGCGAGAAACTGCGGTCACGCGTCGGAGCGAGTTCCTCCACCAAACGTTCGAACGGCACGTCGGCATGTTCGTGGGCGGCGACCGTAGTTTGGTGAACCTGTTTGATGAGGTCGACGAACGAAAGGTCATCTTCCAACCGCACACGCAGGGCCAACGTGTTGACGAAGAAGCCGATCAGCGGTTCGATCTCGGGATGAACACGCCCGGCGGAAGCCGTTCCGAGAACGAGATCATCTTGACGTGAAAAACGACCCAGGAGCAGGGCTTCGGCCGCCATCAAGACTGCGAACGGGGTGGTTTGCAGTTTGGACGCGAGTTGATTGACGGACTGCGTGAGTTCGACCGGCAATTCGAGATCTACCGTCGCGCCGATGAAATCCTGGACGGCAGGGCGAGGTCGATCTGTCGGCAAGTCGAGTACCGCGGGGGCACCTGCAAGCGATTCACGCCAGTATGCCATTTGTTTTTCGATCCGCTCTTCCGACATCTGTTCGTTTTGCCAGTGAGCAAAGTCGGCGTACTGAATCGGCAATGACGGAAGCGAGCCGAGAGACAGTTCCGAGGACGAATCTTGCGACCGATTCATCTCGTAGGCGAGCGTTAACTCTCGCAGCATCACGATCATCGACCATCCGTCCGAGATGATGTGATGCATTACCAGCAAGATCACATGTTCGGTGTCGCTGATCCGATAAACGGTGATCCTCAGCAGCGGTCCGTTCTCGAGATCGAACGGCGTGCGAGAGGCGACACGCATTTTCCGCCGGATCTCGTTATCCGGGTCGCGGCTGTTGGAGACATCCACCCAAGTGCAGCGGATTGGTTGCGAATGGTGGATTCTGCGTTGAGGTTCTCCGTCAACGAGGTGGTACGTTGTGCGAAGGGACTCGTGCCGTTGCACCATTTGCGCAACCGCGGAGTCGAGACTCTTTTGGTCCAAGGGGCCGTGCAAACGTGCCGCGAGGGGCATGTTGTAGAACGGGTCATCCTTTGCGATTTGATCGACAAACCACAACCGACTTTCTGCGCCGGAGAGGCTGTCCTCGCAATCGGTAGGCCGGGGAGAAATCTTGGAGCTTCGAGTCGATGCGCGTTCGAGCAGCATTTTCTCGAGAAGCGCGCGTTTCGCTGGCGAAAGGGATGCTAGCCGTTTCTCGAGATCGGACATGTGTTTCCTGTCGACTGGATGGCCGTCGAGATAGCCGCCGACGCATTTGGAGAAGAGGGACAGACAAGTGCAGGCAGTTCTGCTTCGGATGGAGATCCGACTGCGAGTTGGTCGCTGAGGAAGCGGAGCAGTTGGTCGCGGTGTGTCTGTTGATATCGGGTCGCGTCCGTTTGCCCAATGAAATCGATCGCTCGGATCAGAGGTCGTTCGCCAGGGTGTTCACCCACACGCCAATCGTTTTCGAGGGATTCCGAAATGTGATGTTCTGAAATCATCTGGCCACGACACATCCGGCGGATTCGTGGGTGCAGGTAGGCGTCGTCGTACCCTTTGGCGGCGTCCGGGACGCGGTGTTTATTGAAAATGTCGCCTTCAAACTCGCCGTATTCCATCGTGATGATGTAGTAGTGCGAGTTATCGGCGAAGTGGCTTTCCTGGATGTAGTCCACCGCCATGTTGGCGTGGTAATGCGCCATGCCGGTTTCGTCATCGACGACGAGGCAGTCACCGAGGAAACCTGGTTGGTGCATGAGTCCGGCGGCTGAACTGACCTGAGCGGTGATTTTGTTTGCAATATTTTCCGGCGTTGCTTCAAACGAATCGGATGGCCAGGCGACGTCCATGAATCGCTCGCCGAGGATGTTGAACAGGGCCGCCGTGTTGAACCGAAAGCCGTGCAGAACGCTCGACATGGTCTTTTTCAAGTCACGAATTTGCGTGATCGTTCCTGCGTAGAAAACGCCCGGTAGGTTGGTTGATTCCCAACCGCTTGTCATCGCGGGCAGTCGGTCTTCGCACGCCATGTCGGGACGACAGGAGTCGGCGAAAAAGGTCGGATCCCAGCGGAAGCCTGTGCAGCAAAGCACGCGGTCGTATGCGAGCGATGCACGTTGGCCTTCGGCGTGCGTGAACGTAATCTCGACATGGTACTCGCCGTCCACTTTCTTGATGCTGTCGACGTTAGCATCGAGAACCGAGTTCTGTCCTTTCAAGATATATGTATCGAGAAAGTCATTGTTGACGGCGCGGAGATGGCCGAAGAAGTGAGTCTGCCATGCCATCTTGATCGGGTTGGGACTGCACAGGTGCGTTACTCGGGTAGCCGAGACCAAGTGGTTGGCTGTTTCGAACGCTGAGTTTCCCTTGCCCAAGATCAAAACCCGCTGACCCTCAAAGTCCTCGGGATCGATCGACATGTCGGCGTAATTCTCGGTGAGTTCGATGCCAGGAATCTCTGGGATGTATGGCTTTTGAACTCCAACGGCCACGACGAGACAGCGAACGTGGTAGACCGTTCCGTGGTTATCGCGGACGACGTATCCTTCACGACCTTCTTCGGCTTTTCGACAGACTCAACGCATGTGTTGAATTGGATGTCGAGGTCGAATCGTTCGACGAAGTCTCGCGTGTAGCGGGCGTAGTCTTCAGTGCTCGGGAAGTATTCTTTTGAGTACTTTCCGAACGCCATATCGTCATCGTCACAAAGCAGCGAGTTCCAATCGTAGCGAAGTTGTGATTCGCGGTCGGTGTATCCCGTGTGAACTTTGTTGATCGACAGCAGTTTGCCGTGACGGGGGTACTTTTCGAGAAACGTGCCCGGGCGATCATGGGCTTCCAAGATCAAATGATCGTAGCCAGCGCGTTTCATGAAATAACCCAACTGAATACCGGCGGGGCCGGCACCGATGATGAGGAAGTCGAGTTCGCGTTCTTTGCAGGGCGTGATCATGACAAAGTTCGGTGGAAGAAGTCAGGTCGGGTTGTCGTTGTCGAGTACTCGCATCGCTTCGTCGTCCGAAAGCGAATCGAGTTCTGCGAGCATGTCCGATAAGTCATCGGCGTCTGTTTCCGCCTGGTGCATCACAATGGCACTGGCCAGCGATGCGATGGTCGGTCGGGCGTAGATCTCACGTAGTGGCAAATTGATGTCCAACCGCTGACGCAGTCGCGCGAACAGTTGAGCGGCCATCAACGAGTTGCCACCAAGATCGAAAAAGTGATCGTCTCGCCCGATGCTTTCGCATTCGAGCACCTCGCACCACACCTCCGCCAACTCTTGTTCGAGCGGCGTCCGCGGTGGTGATTTTTCTGTACTAACGGGTTGAATGGATTCGGTCGGGAGCGAACGGTAGTCGGTCTTTCCGGCTGGGGTGCGAGGCAATTCTTCGAGCCACTGAATCGTTGCCGGCACCATGTATTCCGGAATGCGTTGGGCCAATTCCGTTCGTACCGTTTCGCTCTCGTTTGACCCAGAGCAAAACGCAACCAACCGATCTCCACCGGTCGAATCGTTTTTCCAGAGCAATACGGCGGCCCGATCGACTCCGCCGCACTGTTGCAACGCGGCTTCGATTTCGTCGAGCTCGACACGGAACCCACGGAGTTTGACCTGTCGATCGTTCCTAGCGAGAAACTCTAGGTTACCGTCGCACAAACGTCGAACCTGATCCCCAGTTTTGTAAAAACGTGTCTCGTCACCAACGATGAATCGCTCGATAGTTTGTTCGTCGTCGCCAAAGTAGCCCCGGGCAACGCCATCGCCGCCGATCAGTAATTCGCCCGCCACGCCGTCGGGAACGGGATTGCCGTGTCCGTCGATAACTCGGCAGATCGTATTGGCGATCGGATGTCCGATCGTGATTTGGTCTGCGGATTCGACCCGTGTGATCGTTGACCAAACGGTTGTTTCGGTGGGGCCGTAGACGTTCCACAGTTCGCAGTCGCTCGAGAGCAGATCCAAGGCGAGGTCAGGCAGCAGCGGTTCGCCACCGCAGAAGAGACGTGTGCCTTCGTTCGGTCGCCATCCGGCCGACAACAACATTCGGAAGGCCGAGGGTGTCGACTGGACGACGTTCGGGCGGGCTGAGTGGATGGTGCGAATGACCGAATCGGGATCTTCACCGATGCGATTCGCGGTAACGATTGTCTTGCCCCCACACCAAAGTGGAAGCAACATCTCGAGTACCGAGATGTCAAACGACATGGTGGTGACCGCGAGCATTGAATCGTCGGAGGTGAAACCGGGTTGATCCGCGAACGAGGCGAGCAAGTTCGATACGCTGTGATGCTCGATCGCGACGCCCTTCGGTGTTCCTGTCGAACCCGATGTGAACATCACGTACGCCAAATCGTTCTGCGACGGCGTGGACTCTTGCCCGCGTGCCGATTCGTCTTCGGTCTGCTGCATCCATCGTTGGAACATCGTGTCGTCGATGACGAACGAGAGGTTGGCAGCAGTCCGGATTTGTTCTCGGCGGTGTGGTGGTTGTGTCGGATCCAAAGGAACGTAACCGAACCCCGCTTTCCACGAACCAAGGATCGCAATCAGGGCGTTGGCGCTTCGCGACATCTCAATACCAACCAGCGAACCCGACGTAACTGCCTCTGACAGCAAACCGGACGCAACGCGATCACTGATCTGATCGACTTCGCGGTAACTCAGCGAGTGCAAGTCATCGACAATGGCGACTTGGTTAGGAATTTGTGCCGCGTGAGTGCGCAGTCGAGCGATGAGGTTCTCGTCAGAGCCGACGGGAAGTTTCTTGCCCTGTTCCGCGGATTCGATTCTTGTGCGTTCTGCTTCCGAAGGAACCGACAGTTCGCCAATGGTTCGCTCGGCGAGAGCGGAATCGGTAATCTGCTCGAGCACCTCGTTGAGTGAGTCGAGGACTCTACCGGCGAGTTGTACTGGGACTCGTTCACCGGCGACCACCGCGACTTCGGTCGTGTTGCCGGGATGAACAATCAGCGAAAGGTCATAGGCGGTGACCGCGGAATAGCCGGGACGCACGGAGGTAACGGTCGCGTCACCCATGTGTTCAATATTCTGAAACGGTGGTTGATACAGGAACATCACCTGTGACAACGGCATCCGTGAGAGGTCCCGTACCTGATCGACTGCCGAGACGACTTCTTGGAACGGCACGTCGGCATGGTCGAGGTCGTCGAGTAGATCCGTGCGAGTTTGTTTTAACGCGTCTGCGATGGATCGGGATTGGTCGATGCGAGCTCGATAGACAATCGGATTGACAAAACAACCGACGACGTCGTTGAGTTGCGTTGACGGACGGTTGGAAGTCGGGACCGTGATCCCAAAATCGTCGCCGCCTCCATAACGAGCGAGAACGGTTTGAAACGCCGTCAAGTAAACCATCGACGGCGTGAGCCCGTGATCTCGAGCGATCTGTTCGATGCGATTTGAGATTGCTGGGGTAACGGTTCTCGTTGCAGGCGTCCGTGATATTGTTCCGGTTTCGCGAACCGGTGTGTCCGCGAACGGCAGGTTGATTTGGCTCGGCATGTCCGCGAGACGTGTTTTCCAATAGGAAAGACGTGACGCGAATTCTTCGCGGGAGATGTTCGCCCGATCCCATTGAGCGTAGTCGACATAGCGCACGGAGTGTCTGTCTGTTGAATCCTCAGACGCGGTCCATTGCGTTGTCGAGGTGACATCCGTTTGACAAGCGGTTGCCAGGTCACCGATCAACGTTTGAAGGCTGCTTGCGTCACAGACCAAGTGATGCAGTACGAGGTCGATGCGGGTACCACCATCTGCACGTTGGGTCATCCCGATGCGCAGCAACGGCGCTCGTTCCAGATCCATCGGCTCGCAAATGAACTGCGTCAGTGTATCGTTGGACTGATCGTTCGGATCAAACTCTTTGCCAAATTCGTGGATTGGGATTTCGATCGAATCATCAAGAACCTGAACGGGTTCTTGGTCCGTTTCGATAAACCGCGTTCGCAGCATCGGGTGCTTTTGGATCACGCATCGGCACGCTTCGGCGAGTTGTTCCCGATCGAGACGGCGGTCGAGTTCAATCGTAACCGGAACATGAACGAATGCATTCGTTTGCCCGAGTTGATCGAGCAGCCAGAAGCGTTGTTGAGCGGAGGACAGCGGTTGTGGTTCACAGAGCGATTGTGGTGCACGAACGATCGGTTGGTTCGATTGGTTTGCGGTATCAATCGAGTCGACGATCTCTGCAAAGTCTTTCAATTGCGGATGACGAAACAGCGTCGCCATGGGGACCGATACCGAGCAACGTTCGCTCAACTCCGTCAGCATTTGAGCGATCAGCAGCGAACCGCCACCGAGATGGAAAAAGTCATCGTTTCGACTGATGGAGTCCACCCCGAGTAGTCGCGACCAAATGGAAGCGATCGTTTGTTCTGTCTTGGTTTTTGGCGCTTGATAAGGATCAGGCTTGGCGGAGCACGTTCCACCGACTTCCCAACGAGCAATCTCGGTGAGTTCACCTCGGAGGAACATGTCCTTCGTGTCCGTCCGCTGCAGTTTGCCACTGGAAGTTTTCGGGAGTGAACCGCTGCGGACGAGCACGACCGCGTGCGGTGTCACTTGCGCTTTTTCCGCGATGGCTGCCACGACATCGTTCAGCAGGTCTTCGGGAACAAACTTGCGAGGCCGCCACAATTCCTGGATGACGACCAACTCCTCGCTGTCGTCGACGTCGATGCTGATCGCCGTTCCGGTGTCCGGTTTGAATGCTTCGCTGGTCGATTGGACGATCTGTTCAATGTCGTGTGGGTAAAAGTTGCGACCTGCGACGATGATCAATTCCTTCAACCGACCTGTGACAATCAATTCGCCATCGATGCGCGAGGCTAGGTCACCCGTTCTCAGGTACCGGTCGTCTTCGCCGACGGACTTGGATTGACAATGAGTCGTCGACGCGAGTTGAGCGTGGAAGGTTTGTGCGGTCGCGTCTTTGTCGTTCCAATATCCGGCCGCTACCGAACCGCCCCGAACCCAGATCTCTCCGATTTGGCCGTCAGGAAGTGCGTGACAGGTTTGAGGGTCAACGATTTCGTATTCCATTCCTTCGACCGGAATACCCGAGCTGACCAGTTCCTGTGTGACCGATTGTTCCTTTTCGTTCGGGGCGTTCGTCGGAGACTTAGGAATGACGTGCCCCAGTCGCAACGCCTGCGCGTCGACATGGTAGGTTTTGTATCTTTCTCCCAGGGGTGAGCCGGTCAGCATCACAGTGGTTTCTGCCATCCCGAACGCGGGACAGAACGTGGTTGAACCGAATCCGTACCGTGAGAACTTCTCTTCGAACCGGCGAAGCGTTGACGCGCGAACCGGTTCGGCACCTGCGACAGCGACCTTCCATGAACTCAGGTCGAGTCCTTCGCAATCGGCGTGATCGATTCGTCGCACGCACAGTTCGTACCCGAAATTGGGAGCACCGTTGCTCGAACCGTCGTAGTAGTCAATGCATCGAAGCCACAGCAGCGGGCTGCGGACGAAATCGGCGGGCGAGAGGATGACCGTCTCAACGCCCCGATAGATCGGCAGCAGGATTCCACCGATCAATCCCATGTCGTGATACGGGGGAACCCACTGTACGCTGCGGGCACCGTCAAAGTGAACGTGTCTAACGATCGCGTGCAGGTTGCTGAGCAAAATGCGATGAGTCAGAACAACGCCGCGGGGATTTCCGGTGGAGCCGGAGGTGTACTGCAGAATCGCGGCATCGTCTGGCTTGGGCAAACGACCGTCCCAAAGCGAAGCGGCCTCGGTGTTGATTTCGTCGACGGCGATTGCCCCGCTTTCGGGCATCTGCCAAAGATTGCTCAGCGAATCGCCGATCGTGGCTCGATCGCTGAGCATCAGTTTCGCGCCCGTGTTGGCGATCACGGCCTTGAGCCGCGGCAATGTGTGCTGCAGACGCAGCATCTGCGGCGGATAGATCGGAACGGCGATCGCCCGCGCGTACATGCACGCAAACAGCGACGCGGCGTAATCCGATCCGGGGTCGAGCACGATGAGGACCGGTTTGCCGACACCGCCGCGAGCTTGGATTTCCGACGCGATCGCACGGGCTCGCTCGTCCAGTTGTGCAAAACTGAGTCGATCGTGATCACCGGGTTCACCCAAAACGTGGGTGAATGCGGGCAGCGATGCGGAATCACCGCACGCGTGATATCGACAGAGGTGAATCAACGTCGACGAATCTGACGGCGCAGGGCCGCCGCGTGTCCATAATCCGGACACTTGGGTCGACGATTGGATTCCAGTTTCGTAGTCCACGAGCCATTATCGATTGAGGGGCTATCCGGTTGCGACCAAAACGAGTTCTTAGCCGCATGCAACCAATTCGTCTAGGTATCAATGCCCCAGACCCCCTAGTGTAGCTCACCGTTAAGGAACGTCTGAACGACCGATAGGGTAGAGACGGGCCCGGGAAGATGTCCGTTAGACGCAATCTATCGCTTGTATGCGTTTTTCAGGGGCACGGTGGACAGCGGCTCAGGATTGGCGGGCGAAAAGTAGGCAAAATCGCTACTACCGCACCGGCCATTTCCGGCATTTTGACCGTGAAAATGCTCAGATCGACACATTCCAGAGCCGTTTTTTCTTCCGGAGAGACTCCGGTTCCGCTCCCCAGGCAGGGCAGGGCAGGGCAGGGCAGGGTGCCAAATACGTTGTTTGGCAGGGGTCGGCCGTTTGGTCCACGGCTGTGTATTCGAGAGTGTGTCGCAAAGCGTCTGAAACCACGAAAAAACCGCCCAGTCGCTTGGAGCAACCGGGCGGTTCGCATGTTCTTAAGGACGATTACGTCGTTGACTTAGAACAGGAAGATCGAGTCCATGCCGAAGCTGAACTGGTCGTCGTCGCCGTCTTCGAGGATGAATCGCTCGTCTCCGGCGGCCCAATCCCAGCGAATTTCAGGACGCAAGATCACGTTGCTGTGAGGCTTGTAGTTGATACCAGAAGTCAACGAGTACACGTCGCCACCGTTGTTGGCGGTTGCGGGGTCACCGCCGTCGTCGAAGATACCGTCGTGGTTGTACCACTCGAAGCGACCGCCAATTGCCAAGCAGTCATTGATCGAGTACAGCAAGTACTGGTTGATACCGAATGTGCTACGGGCCGTTGCGCCGGTTGCATCTTCCGACTCAAGCACATCGCTTTGGAAGATGTACTGAAGGTTGTCCGACAGAGCGACATCGAAGCACAAGGAGTGCATGTAGCCGCGTTCGGCACCGGTCGCAGCACCTTGATTTTCGTTGAAGCGACCGAAGGTCGTGGCGTAAATCATGGTGATGTTGTCGGTTAGACCGAGCGAAGCACCACCCAAGAACGAGTCGCCGTTGTCTTCGAATCCGCTGTCCCAACCGAAGGTGTAACCACCCCAAACCGACAGGTCATCCGACACGTTGTACGTGGCCAATGCACCGGTGTGGGTGAAAGGCTCGCTGTTGTACATGGTGTACGCGTGGCTGTAGAAGAAGTTGTCAGGAGCTCCAACCACTTCCCATCCGATGATGGTGTAGAAGTGGCCGAGTTTGACCGACAAATCGCCGTAGCCCATTTCGGCGTAGACTTGTGGCAAAGCGTGACCGTAGTCGTTGCCGTTGTCCCAGTCGTTGTCCCAGTGATCGTTGTCGATACCGAACGCTTGCGTGTCTGGTCCGTCAGTACCGTAGACATAATCAATACGTCCACCGATGTCGAAACCGTTGGAAGTGTCGATTGCCTTTTCGGCGTACAACCAACCTTGATGAAGTTGGAGTTCGTCGGGACGGCTGTTGAACAAAGGAACCGCTGCGGTGTGGTAGCCCAGTTGCGCCCATCCGCCGACGGTGATTCCGTGTCCGATGTCGCCGAACAGCGAGCATGGATCGCCGCAGTCGCCCATTGGCAGGCAATCGCCGAATCCGCCGCCGCAGCAGCCAGCCGAGTCACATCCGTCGTCGCAGCAGGTGTCGCCGCAGATCGATACTTCGCAGCCGCACTCTGGCTCGCAGCATGATCCGTCGTCGCAACCTGGGTCGCAGCACACTGGCTCGCATCCGCATACTGGTTCGCCGCAGTCGCAGCTAGTTTCGCAGAACGAAACCATGTTGATATCGTTTGCTGAGGCAGTCGTCAGGTTGTGTGCGTTGATTCCGCATGCAACGGCTGCGATCAGAGCTAATTTACTAAGCTTCATTGCTTTCTCCGTGATTGTCCCAATCCAATTGGGTCGATTTTGTGGCACCAAGATAAATCGGTGTGGCCAGACGATCGAAGCGACACACTCTTTGGAAGTGCACTACGTTTCGAACCTCCGCAGCCGAAAAAAGGCTTTTTCGGACCTGCCGGACTCTTACACGTCGCATGCCGCCACAGGCGATCGAGATCGAGACTAAAAGGCTGTTTCCGGTTCCACACCGGGTCGTCGCAATCTTCATCGGTGCATCGCATCGAAATCCCACTGTCAAGCTGCTTTAAAACGAAGTGATTGCTGCATTGCCGTTCCTAACATCCATAAAACAACGGTCGCGAAGATTGCGTTGAGTTTGCCGATCAAGAAGAGTTGGATGCCCCTTCAGCGGCCGTTCGCAACGCAATGGCCTGGATCGCCCCAATATGAAGATTTGCCGTGTATTCATCTTCCCAGTGTGAGGATCCGTGGTGGATTCTTCGGGGCCACTAGGGCGGGGGGGGATAACTCGGGGAGTGGTTGTGGAGGGCGTTTCGGCAAGCGTCCGACCGCAGAGGATGGGCAGGTTCCGGGCGGATTGCGTTCCGCCGATGAATTCATGCTTTCCATGAAAGCGGAAAGTCGCTATCCTACCGGGCTTCCAATCTGAAAATCCGGCTCGGTGCGTCATCACGCCCGTGCCATTTACGAACACTATTACATTTACTTATCGGCGGCGGAGAATTCGATGGCACGACAATGCGAAGCCTGCGGCAAAAAGGTCCAAGTAGGCAATCGGGTCGAAACACGCGGGAAAGCGAAGTATCTCGGTGGTGTCGGTACCAAAATCACTGGTTGCACTCGCCGCAAATTTGTTCCGAACCTGCAACGCGTCCACGTCACCCTGCCTAGCGGGGAAAACAAGACCATGCGTGTTTGCGTTCAGTGCATCCGCAGCGGTGTCGTTCGCAAGACGGTCAAGACGAAACCGTTCGACGTCAGCGGCGCGAAAAAATAGTGTCCGGCAGCGTCGACATTGAAAAACTCGCCCGGTTGGCGAAACTCGATCTCACCGAACAGGAGCGAGAGAGTTTCGGTCGTCAGGTCGGCGAGATTTTGACGTTTGTAGAACAACTCTCTCAGCTCGATACCGAGGGTGTCGAGCCGATGACCAGCGCGCTTGACGTGCAAAACCGTTTCCGGGATGACGTTCCTGGCGATAGCCTCACGCCGGAAACGGCAACCGCCACCGCACCGGCGTCTCAGGACGGATTCTTTCTTGTCCCCCCCGTTCTAGGTGTCGCCGCGACCGGCAAAGAGAGCTAAACAGCTCCCCAGCGAGCGTGCTGCCCCCTTTTGCGTAGTCCGCTGATCTGGGCAACCTGCTGAGCCCGCTATTTTTTGATGGACGAGAGTGTGGCTCTCCATCCCGATCGAAATTGTTTGATCAGGTCGGCAACAATTTCCGGCTGTTGCTCAGCGATGTTGACCGTCTCGGCCGGGTCATTTTGGTGGTCGTAAAGCTCGACATCGATCGGTTCTGCCGACGGTTCTCGCGTGTCTTGCCAAAGCACCAAGCGATACCGATCGGTTCTCATCGTGTAGCCCATCAGGTGTTCTTCAAAGAGTTCACGGTCCCAGTTGCGGCCCTGTTGGATGATGATTCTTTGCTCAACTTCTTGAATCAACGGTCCGAACCAGGTTTCCCGCATACCTCGTGACAGCGGGTTGGCCGCCCATTCACGTAACGCCGGATTGGGGAACTGGCTAAACGCCGCTCTCTTCCAAGGTTGTTGTGGATCTTCGAGCAGCGGCTGGAAACTGTGTCCCTCGAGGTGCTGCGGGAGCGAAATCCCGGCCAGATCGCACAAGGTCGGATACATGTCGACGAGCTCAACCAACCCGTCTGTTTTCTGTCCCCTTGTTTCTGATGGCATGTCCGGCGTCCAGATCATCAATGGGACACGTGTCGCGATTTCGTAGTTGGTCGCCTTTCCCCACGCGCCCATATCGCCGAGGTGCCAACCGTGGTCACCCCACAAAATGATGATGGTGTTGTCACGAACGCCGGCTTCATCCAACGCGTCAATCATCTTGCCGATGTTGGCGTCGGCATAGCTAACGCAGGCGAGGTAGGCGTGCCGTAGCGTGCGCGCCAGCTCAGGACCGATCGGCCCTTCTTTCGGGATCCCGTGCCGTACACGCAATTCGAATGATGGGTGAATCGCCATCGCAGCGCCGTTGCGAGGCGGTTGAGCGTGAGTGGCCAATGGGATTTCATCGCGATCATAGAGATCCCAGTATTTTTGCGGAGCAATGAAGTCCAGGTGAGGTTTCTTGAGACCCAAGCCTAAGAAGAACGGTCTGTCTTGCTTAACCAGTTCCTTGAGCGTTGCGATAGCGACTTCGGTCGCATAACCATCTTCATAGGCATGGTCCGGGACATCGGCGGCTTCGTAGGCGGGCCCATGGATCAATCCGCTGCGAGCTAGATTGGTCCCGTACTTTGCTTCCATCTCGGCTTTATTCTGTCGCCAGATTTCTTGGTTCTCCGGCAACGCATATCCGCCGACCATCTTGGGACGGTTGACG